>CAXYZD010000027.1:0-23591 GCA_964293455.1 uncultured Acinetobacter sp.
ATTTGGCTCACCTAGGGGAACTCAGCCTTTCAAACCTTTATGCAACAAAGCCATTCACTAAGCCCAATGTAAGTCATTGGGCTTTCCGCATTATGTAAAACTATTTATTCTGTATTTCTAAAGCGTTATGTCTAATTGTGAATAAATTATGAATTTTTTCATGAATATTATTGTGGTCTTGTTATAATTGATAAATATTATCATTTACATTTGGTGTGTCCGTGCCCTACGCAAAAAAAACTTTAGCTCTGATGATGTTTTCTACAGGGTATCTTTTTGTATCTTCAGCAACTTTCGCAAATTCAGAAATGAGTGAAGAAATGAAAGCATCGGCGACTTTACCCACTATTGTGATTGAGGCAATGGCGGAAGGTGATCCAATCAAAACATATGTTGACTATAAACAAGCAAATGTCACAAGAAATGGATTGGATAAAAAAGATATTCCGCAGACTGTAGACACCATTGATGTATCAAAATACAAGCTTTATGGGGCAAATGATTTAAGCGTAATGCTACAAGGTACACCAGGTGTATCAACATCTTATGATATGCGTGGCGATGGCATCATGCTGCGTGGTTTTAGTGCAGATACAGGTGATATTTATCGAGATGGTGTTCGTGAAAGTGGTCAAGTAAGACGAAGTACAGCCAATGTTGAACGGATTGAAATCTTAAAAGGACCTGCTTCAGTCTTGTATAGTCGAAGTGGTGGAGGTGGTGTCATCAATATGGTGACTAAATTTGCCAATTTTGAATCACCAAGTACCGTTGGTGCATATGCGGGTTCTTATGAAAATTTAGGTGCAACCGTTGATATCAATAAGGTCTTAAATGACAACTGGGCTGTACGTTTAGTCGGTGAAAAATCAGATACCAATAGTTTCCGTGATGGTATTGGTTCAAATGAAGAAATGATATCGCCAAGTTTTACCTATCGTAGTGATGATGAAAGATTATTATGGACGACCGAATTTACCTATGATGATTTAAATCGTGTGCCTGATCGTGGTCCATCTTATGAAAACTTGCCTGATGGTACTTCAATTAAAATGGGCTTTGCACAAAGCGGAGATTATGTTGAAGATGTTTTAAAAACGGCAAGAACAGATGTGAAGTATGAGTTTGCGCCAGGGTGGAAGTTTCATTGGGGCTTAAGCCATCGTGAAGCAGAACAAAACTTTGATCATTTTTATTTAGGGTCAATGTGTACGGCTGATAAGACTCCAACAGCAAAGGATAAGGGCTGTTATAAAGGTTATATCAATCAAATTTATTATTGGCAACAAACCACAAATAAAACGACTGCAAATACGTGGGATATATCGGGTGAATTCACCACTGGTTCGTTAAAACATAATGTTCTCGTAGGAACAGATTGGACGTATGAGCAACGTGAGCCATTACTGTCAAATAAAAATCAAGATGGTTCGTTGATATATGGTTTTGTTAATCCGTTAACAGGTGATCGATTTAGTAATCGTGGTAATGGTCATGTGGTGACTTCACATAACTATAATGAAGGGACGAATTACGGTCTATTCCTACAGGATTTGATCAGTTTTAATGACCAAATTAAAATGATGGTAGGGGCAAGATATGATTACTATGAAGCGAAAACAACAAATAAGCTCGAAAGTTCATCAAGCTATGGTCAATCTAAAACTGTAGAAAATGAAACACTAAGTCCGAATATTGGTTTTGTATGGCAACCTGTCCCAGCCCAAAGTTTATATGCTTCATATAGTAAAAGCTTTGTTCCTTTTGGTGGGAATATGGGAGTTAATGCAGTATCGGCAACTGAAGATTTAAATGCATTTAATGATGAACCTCAATATCTTGATCAATATGAAGTGGGTATAAAAAGTGATTGGCTAGATTCAAAGCTAAATACTCAGTTTTCAGTATTTCATATTCAAAAGCACAATATACGAGCGCATGAAGATCCAGATGATACGAGCTCACCTTATGTAATTGTTGGTGAAAATGAATCGAAAGGTTTAGAATTTAGTTTTATTGGTCAAGCATTCTCGAAAGTATATGTTCGAGGTGGTTATGGTTATACAGATGCGAAGATTACTGAAAACAAACTTAAACCTGAACTTGTCGATAATGATTTACGTAATGTTTCTAAACATACGGGAAATCTTTTTGTTCGATATTTACCGACAGAAAAATTCTATGGTGAAATTGGTGCAACCTATATGGGTTCATACTATACGTCAGATGAAAATACAGCCAAAATGCCTGATTGGACTCGCCTAGATGCAGCTTTAGGTTATAAAGATAAGAATTGGGGCGCGACTGTTGCGGTAAATAACTTAGCAGATAAGGAATATTGGCGTTCAAGTTCAATGCCTGGTACGCCAAGAAATTATTTATTTAAACTCAACTATTATTTCTAATATAAGGTTTTAATGACAAGGCTTCGGCAAAGAGTTTAGTGAATATTTACGCCATAGTTTTGATATAAAATTTCTTCATTAGAACTTTATTTAAGTCCTTATATGATTCGTTAATTAAAATCTCTAGTTCAAGATGGTTTTTACTTTCATGAACTAGAGATGTAGATCACAGGATATTTCTCAAAGAAGTGCAACATTTTATCGTTTTGTGGCTCACGTATTACACCAGCTGCATCGTCAATTTTAAAAAGTACCAAGTTGTAACAAAACCATCTGAAGTAGATCTGTTATAATATGCACAATCAATTTTCAGTGAATTTTAGGACGAATTATGCGTATCGACCAACGTACATTAGACCAATTACGTGATATTAAAATTACCCGTAACTACACCCGTTATGCGGAAGGTTCAGTATTGGTTGAGTTCGGTCATACAAAAGTACTATGTACTGCAAGTATCGATAATTCTGTACCGCGTTTTTTAAAAGGTAAAGGTCAGGGTTGGGTCACTGCTGAATACGGTATGTTGCCACGTTCTACTCATACACGTAGTGATCGTGAAGCGGCTCGTGGTAAACAATCTGGTCGTACTCAAGAAATTCAACGCCTCATTGGTCGTAGCTTACGTGCAATGGTCGATTTGAAGAAACTTGGTGAAAATACCATTACCATCGACTGTGATGTGATTCAAGCAGATGGCGGTACACGTACAGCAGCCATTACAGGTGCAGCCGTTGCACTGATTGATGCTATGAATGTTCTTTTAGAGAAAAAGAAAATTAAACAAGACCCATTAAAAGGTTTGGTTGCAGCCGTTTCAGTCGGTATTTTTCAAGATGAAGTGTTGCTTGATCTTTGCTATGAAGAAGATTCAAACTGCCAAACTGACTTAAATGTAGTGATGACGCAAGCAGGTGAGTTTATTGAAATTCAAGGGACTGCTGAAGAAAAACCATTTACTCGTGCACAGTCAAATGCAATGTTAGACATGGCTGAAAAAGGTATTGCAGAACTTGTGAAAAAACAGCAAGAAGCTTTAGGCTGGTAAGTTAATATTTTAAAGTCTAAATAAAAAAACGCATCATGAGATGCGTTTTTTTATGGGAACTTAATATGATTTAGGCTTAAATCTCAGTTTTGGGTTCTAAAATTTTATAAGTAAAGTTCTTACCATTTAAAACATCCATATTCATGTCTTTATATTGTTGTAAGACTTGATTGGCAGGAATATCACAACTTTTTTGTGGCTGAATACCTGTCTGATGCACGGTTTTATAACAGCTATTCACATGTTGAATAAATGAATAATAAGGTGATAACGGAATATTTGCAGCACTCAAAATACGCGGAGCAAGGAAGTGTGCTGGAATAAATGGTTCTTGTAATGTTTTCCGTTCAATTGGGAAATTTGCCCATACAGCAAGTGGCGTTTCAAATAATTTTACATCCTTTTTCTCAGCTTTCTCTTGAGCAGAGGCAAAGAAGCCATATTCATCATAAACCTTTTGCAGATTAGGTAAATGATCACCAAAGAATACAATGATCGTTGGACGCTCTAATTGCTTCACATCTTCAATCAAGCCTTTAAATTTATCATCTGCTCGTTGCATGCCCATCAAATAGGTATTTAAAGCACGTTTAGTTGAATCACTGACCCCATTTTTAGTGATTTTAAAATGATCTTTACCAAAACGATCATCACTATACATCGGATGGTTTTCTACACTAATTGCATAAATAAACTGGGGTTGATCGGTGTTTTTGAGCTGCTCACGAATACCGTTATACAGTAGATCATCGGTTGCCCAACCTGCTTGGTTGATGTATTTGCTACGATCTTGGGGGTTGACCATATTTTCAAGTGAAGTAAAACGATGAAAGCCTAGGTTTTGGTAAACGGCACTACGATTATAAAAATATTTGCCATTGTTGTGCATGGCCGTTGAGTCATAACCTAAAGTATTTAAATAGGTCGCAAGTGAATACGTCGGACGTTTTAATTTAGATACATAAGCTAATTCATTATGATTTAAAAAAGTATTTAGACTGGTTAAGACTTCAAATTCAACATTTGCTGTTCCACCACCGAAACTTGGCGAGAGTACACTAGACACCTGATTTTTATTAATTGTTGGCGTGATATTTTTAGGGATGCTTTTATCTAAACGTGTTGCATCCCAATGCGATTCACTCATCACAAAAATAATATTGGGTAAAATTGTTTCTTTATCCGTATTGACCATAGATTGAACTGTTTCAGGAGCAGCTTCTACAGGTAGATTTGGATATAAAGCTTGAATTTTATCTTCAGGAATATTTTCAGTTTGAAAAATTTTAGTATTTAAACCATCGACAGATTTTGAAAAAAAGAAGGTAGAAAATCCTAAATATTTTATAGTGAGATGATCACCGACCCAATCGCCGCGTGTTGCAGGCAAATACATTGCATATTCACATAAAGTTCCTTTGATTCGAACAGGACAATTTGTACTAAAATTATTTTTAAAATTTGCAGTGACAAAAAAACCTAAAATCGCAACGCTAAGTACAGTATTGACCCAAAAAGTAGGCTTTGAACCAAGTTTTTCTTTTTTATATAAAAATACAAAGAGAGCGATGAATACTGCAATTCCACCAAAAACTGCAAATTTTAAAATCAGAGGGGATGCAATAAACGTTTCTTTAAACAGTAAAAAATCACTTGGAACTAAACTTGCCGACAAGTACTGTTCTTTTTTGATATTAATAAACGTCAATAAAAAAATGATAAATTGACTGAAAAATAAACTCGACCACATTTTTCTTAAAAACACATAAAACAAACTAATAAATGCATAATTCATGAGTACTGAAAATGCATATTTATATAATCGTGGTTTTAGATAGATGTCATTTAATTGAAAGAATTTATTGATATCTTCTTGATAGAGAAAAAAAGCAAATACAGATAAGAAAGCTACAAGTAAAAAAAGTACTTGTTGTCCTAATGTCTTCATGCGATTTTATGCCTAAATATCAATAAATGTGTGGAGCGATATTATAGGCTTCTGAAAGGGGTTTTAGAAGAAAATATTTGTATAAAATTTAATCTATTTTAGATGGAACAGCATATCTACTTAAATAAAAATAGATATGCCGAGCTTGATATAAAACTATGTGCTGTAGTGAAAACTTTAACCATTAAAACGCATAGATAAATCAATCGCTTGTACGTCTTTAGTCAAGACACCCATGGAAATGTAGTCCACGCCTGTACTTGCGACTTCACATAAATTATCGAGAGTAATATTACCTGATGCCTCTAATTTACAACGTCCTGCAACATGTTTAACTGCATCAATCATTTGTTGTTGACTGAAATTATCTAACATCACGATATCTGCATGCGCTTCAATGGCTTGATTGAGTTCATCCCAAGTTTCGACTTCGACTTCTACAGGTTTATTGGGTGCAATTTGATGTGCTTTAGCAATCGCTTGAGCAATACCACCCGCTGCCATAATATGATTTTCTTTAATTAAAAACGCATCAAATAAACCTAAACGATGGTTTTGACCACCACCAATGGCAACAGCATATTTTTGTGCGATGCGTAAGCCCGGTAAAGTTTTACGTGTATCTAATAATTTAGTATTTGTACCTTCTAAATATTTTAGATACTCAGCGGTCTTTGTCGCAACGGCAGACAGCGTTTGAATAAAGTTCAATGCAGGGCGTTCAACGGTGAGTAAACTACGTGCAGAACCTTTTAAGGTATATAAGGTCTCATTGGCAGAAACAGCATCACCATCATTTTTAAGCCAAGTGATTTGTACAGAGGGATCATAAGCCTGAATTAGAGCATTGACCCAAGGTTGACCGGCAAGCACCATATTTTGACGGGTGATAATAGTGGCAGTGGCTTGCTCATCTTCAGGTGTCAGTAAAGCCGTAATATCGGCATCACCAATATCTTCCTGTAAAGCATGTTGAATATTGATTTGAATCGCTTGTTCAAGCAGTGCTGCAGGTATGCTCATAGAAATCCCTTATATCCCTCAAAAACTGAGCAATATATTAGCATTGTCCTTGTCGTTTTGACGCTTTTTGAAGTTGTTTTGAAGAAGTTTTTATTTAGTCGTGTTCGGAGTAAACTGCAAAGTAATTATTGATAATACATAGTCAAATTTTTGATCAGATGTTGAATCAAAATGTGCAATCAGTCTTAGGATGAAATCATGTCTTCAACCGCAAATTTTCAGCTTATCGATGGTCACCTTCAAGGGGCTAGGCAAATTCCGTCCCCCAACTTTAATCAGCGCCCTGATCAAACTGAAATTCAATTGATTGTGATTCATAATATTAGTTTGCCACCTTCACAATTTGGTGGTGGCTACATTGAACAATTTTTTCAAAATCAGCTCGATTGGTCTATACATCCTTATTTTCAAACCATTGAAGGCATGCAGGTATCAACGCATTTTTTGATTTTACGTAACGGTGAAGTTCTACAATTTGTTAATTGTCAGGATCGGGCGTGGCATGCAGGTCGTTCGACTTATTTGGCAAAGCAAGAATGTAATGATTATTCAATCGGGATTGAGCTTGAGGGCAGTGACGATTTGCCTTTTGAAGCTGTGCAATATCAAAGTGTTGTTGATGTAGTACTGACATTACAAAATGCCTATCCTCAAATTAAGCAACATATTGCGGGGCACTCCGATATTGCACCGGGACGTAAAACTGATCCGGGAATGTACTTTGAATGGGCAAAATTTCGTGAAATGTTGGCGCAGCAACGTAATGACTAAAAATAGCCAATCCAATTAAGAATTAACAACGTATTTTTAAGCCAACTTAATTACAATAGCGGCATTATTATAATCGGGTGTATGGTGATGGCGCTTTGGCGATCGACCTTTATTGTCAGTGCAATGACAATGTTGTCACGAGTTCTAGGATTGGTTCGTGACATCGTGCTGATGAATGTATTTGGTGCAGGTAAAGACTTCGATACCTTTGTGGTTGCATTTCGTATTCCCAATTTTTTCAGGCGGTTATTTGCCGAAGGGGCATTTTCTCAAGCCTTTATTCCTGTTTTAACTGAATATAAAACAACAAAATTACATGCAGAAGTACAGATTCTCATTAGTCGTGTTTTTGGTTGTTTATTGCTTGCGATGTCTATGTTGACACTGGTTGCCATGATTGCAGCCCCCATTATTTTGTATGCTTATGCACCTGGTTTTCACAATGATCCTGCGAAGTTTGACCTCGCCGTGGATATGTTCCGCTTAACGATTCCATATCTAATGTTCATGTCATTGACGGCATTTGCGAGCAGTATTTTAAACAGTTACGGTTCATTTGCTTCACCTGCTTTTTCACCTGTTTTGCTAAATCTGGCGATGATTGCAGGGGCGTGGTGGTTAACGCCACATATGGCTGAGCCGATTATGGCACTCGGTTGGGCAGTGGTCGTCGCAGGTATTTTACAGTTAGCGATTCAGATTCCTGAGTTGTGGAATAAAAAACTCCTGATTCCACCTAAAATTGATTTTAAACATGAAGGTGTTGATCGTATTTTAAAATTGATGTTGCCTGCGCTTTTTGGTGTATCGGTGACGCAAATTAATTTACTACTCAATACCATTTGGGCATCATTTATGCAAGATGGTTCAGTGTCATGGTTATATAGTGCAGAACGTATGACCGAGTTGCCTTTGGGCTTGATTGGTGTGGCGATTGGTACTGTAATTTTGCCATCACTTTCAATGAGTAAGGCAGAACAAGATCAAGCAAAATTCCGTAGAATGCTCGATTGGGGCGCACGGATTATTGTGCTTGTCGGTGTACCTGCGAGTATTGCACTTTTCATGCTTTCCACCCCAATTATTCAAGCCTTATTTCAACATGGTGCATTTGATGTGCGTGATACACAAATGACCGCAATGGCACTGCAATGTATGAGTAGTGGTGTATTGGCATTTATGTTGATTAAAGTTTTTGCACCAGGTTTTTATGCAATTCAGGATACCAAAACCCCCGTCCGTGTAGGTTTGATTGCTGTGGCAACCAATGCGATTTTGAACGTGATTTTTATTGGCATTTTCAAACTGATCGATTGGCAAGCAGAGCATATGGCACTTGCGATTGCATCATCAGGTTCAGCATTGGTCAATGCAGGCATGTTGTATTTCTATTTACATAAGCGTGATATTTTCCGTTTTGGCGCACATTGGAAAAAACTCTTTATACAATTTTCAGTTGCGAATGTCGTGATGATTGCCGCGTTGTGGTACGGCTTAACTTGGTATGATGGTAATGCAGCACAATGGCTTCGTATTGTCGAAGTGGTTGGATTATGTGTACTCGGTGTTTTGGCTTATGCTATAGGATTATTGGTCACAGGCTTTAGACCTCGCCAATTAAAGCATTAATATTTTAATAATAAGCGTAAAAAATCGCACTTTGAACTGTGCGATTTTTTACGTCAAAATTTTTTCTAAGTTATATATTTTATAAAATTTTAAGCAATTCTACATCGAAAATAAGTGTACTGTTTGGTCCAATCGTATCACCCGCACCAATTTCACCATAAGCCAATTTTGCAGGAATAAAGAATCGATATTTAGCACCTGTTTTCATCAGTTGTAAGCCTTCAGTCCAACCTTGAATGACTTGGCTGACTTGAAATTCGACAGGTTGATCACGTGCAATTGAACTGTCAAAAATAGTACCGTTAATTAAACGCCCCTCATAATGCACAAGTACTTTAGACGATGCAGAAGGAGATTTACCTGTACCTTGTTGTAATATTTGATATTGCAAACCACTTGGTTGAGTGATAACACCTGATTTTTTTGCATTTTCAGTTAAGAATGTATCACCTTCTTGGGCATTTTTAAGAGCAAGGTTTTTAAAGTCTTGTAATTGTTTTGCTTCATTTTGTTGTTTGTAATTTGCGAGTGCTTTTGCCATTTCTTCATCAGTTAATGTAGCTTTTTGACCGTTTGAACCTTCTTTAATGCCCTGTATAAATGCATCTAAATTAATATCTTTTAAGGTTTCAGCATTACTACGACCCATGACATAGCCATAGCTATAGCCCAATTGATCTTGTTGCGTACTTTTTGTGGTGATCGGAGCTGCTAAGCTGAAGGTACTAACACTGAGGAGAGAGGTCATTAAAACCATATTTTTCATATATATTTCCAATATTTAATAAAAGGCTTAATATTTATGCAAGCTCAGAAGACAATATTTTGTGGATGCTTGTTCGATGCTGTAGATTGCAAAAGTGAATATGTTAGATGTATGTACAGATATAGCATAATTTAAAGAATCAATAATGTATGTTAAAGATAAAGAATTGAATCATTATTGATTTTAATTTTATGTTAGTTGAAAAAGGGAGAGCATGCTCTCCCACTTTTTTGATTTTTAATTATTTAACTTTAATGAGTTCTACATCAAAAATAAGAACGCTATTTGGTGGAATAGAGCCTGCAGTTTGTTCGCCATAACCCAAATTAGAAGGGATATATAGTGTTGCTTTACCGCCTTCTTTCATGAGTTGTAAACCTTCAGTCCAACCTGGAATCACTTGATTCAGCTGAAATTCAATCGGTTCACCACGATCATAAGAACTATCGAATACTGTATTATTAATCAGTTGCCCTTTGTAATGCACTGTCACCATAGAGCTTGCTGTTGGGTGAGCGCCTGTCCCTTCTTTCGTTATCTTGTACTGTAAACCTGATGCAGTTGTCACTACACCTGATTTTTTTGCATTTTCAGCAAGAAATTGATCATTCGCTGATACAGAAGATTTTGTCGCATCAATTTGTTTTTTTTCCATATCTTTCTGTAGTTGTGCTGAAGCTGCTTTAAGCTCTTCATCGGTATAAATACGCTCTTGTTTTGCATGCGCAGCTCGAATACCAGTAATAAAACCATCAACATCAAGCTCAGGGGGCGTTTGTTGACCAATTTCATAACCCAAAGCATAACTGATTTTTTCAATCGGTTTCGCATCTTTAGACATAGTTGCAACAGCCGGAGTAGGGTGTTGCGTTGCATAATATACAGGTACAAGTGCAGCACCGCCTAATAAGACAGCAACAGCGATGGGTAAGGCTTTACTCATAGGTTTTCTCAGTTTTTAATCATGACAACACGAAATTAATTGTCATAGTTTAATTGATAAAGCATATCGCTTCTGTATAACAAACGATAGCATTTATGAATAAAATCAATGAAAAATATTGTGTACGATCATTTTATTCATAAATTGAACATTAGTGTATTGATTGCTTTTTTATTCAAAATTAAGATACAAAAAAGCTGGGTTAAAACCCAGCTTTTTAAAATTAGTCTAAATCTTTATGAGCCGTATAAGCATAGGAATAGTTATATGCACTACTGCCAGCGGCTTTTTGAATATCATTCAGAATAACACCATGTACTTTACTACCCGCCTGTTCAAAACGAGTCACTGTAATTTCAAGTTCTTTAATTTGTGTTTTCGCAAAACGAGCAACAATTAAATTCACACCAGCATATTGTGAAATGATAATGCCATCTGTGACTGCAAGTACAGGTGGAGTATCCATAATAATATGATCATATTGTGTAGATAATTGTTCAAGTAATTCTTTGAATTGCACTGAAGAGAGCATTTCAGAGGGATTACCTGAGTTTTTACCACGAGCAATAAAGTCTAGATTTGGTACCGCTGTTTTATAAATAGCTTGTTCTAATGAAATTTTATTTGCCATTAATTCAGTTAAGCCCGGTGTAACTTCACGATCAAAATACTTATGTAAATAACCACGACGTAAATCGGTATCAATCAATAAAACACGTTTATTACTTTGTGCAAAAATAACTGCTAAGTTAGTTGAAATGAATGATTTACCGACTTCGGGTGCCGGACCAGAAACAGCAATAATATTATTTTTTGCATTCGCTAAAGCAAAATGAATAGTGGTTCGAATACTGCGTAAACTTTCAATCGCCACATCTTCAGAATTCTTTACAGCAAGAATAGGAATTGATTTCTTTTTCTTGAGTATTTGAATACGACTTTCTTGAATAGGAGAGCGTGGAACGGTTGCATATACTGGCAAGTCAAGTTCATTTTCAATTTGAGTCGAATCTTTAATACCTGAACGCATCAAATTGCGCATCAGTGCAATTAGAACACCAATAAACCCACCCACAAATAAAGATAAGACTAAAATAATAAGTTTTTGTGGTTTAATTGGCTTAACAGGTTCGACCGCAGTATCGATAATACGTACATTACCAATTTCACCTGCTTCGGCAATTTTTAATTGTTGGTAACTATTTAACAGTGAAGTATAAAGTTCAGTGTTGACCTTTACATCACGATATAACTGTAGGTACAAACGCTGTGTTTCAGGTAGTTTTTTGATGGACTGGTTGAGTTCAGTCGTTTTTTGATTAAGTGATGCAACTTGAGCATTGATTTCAGCCATTAAAGGATGATCAGGTGTATATTTTGCAGAAAGCTCAGCTTGTTTCTGTTTTAACTCGATTTTCATTTTTTCGAGATCAATATTTTGCTTGAGCATGAGCTCAGATTCTTGCGTGACATCAATCGTATTGTACTGTTCACGGAACTTATTAAACTTGATTTCAGATTCTTCAAGTTGTTGCTTAAGCTCAGGAAGTTGTTTATCGAGGAAACTTAGGGTTTGTTTTGATTCTAATGCTTTGCGTTCAATATTTTGTACCGAATAAACACTCAAAATATTATTGAGTATTTCGGTAATTGTTGCTTTGTCTGTGCCAGAGTAACTTAATCCAATGACCCCGGTCATTTTTCCTTTTTCACCAACACCATAATTGGCTGTAACCAATTTCATAGCAGAAGGTAACGACAGTTTTTTCAAAGTGAATGTTTGTTTAAATGGTGTTTTACTATAAATCTGAACATTCCAAGCACCAGCAGGTACAGATGACTGATTGATTTGGTTTAAATTGCCTTTGAAAACCACTTCTTCTTTATAACTTAAATTAAATTGATTATTTCCAATAAAACTTAAAGTTAATGGTTTGTCTTCATAATAGGCGGGTATATCAAGCTTTTTGATTAAGAAGGATGACTGATTGCGTGTATAAATGACGGCATCTGTTTTGTAGTCAAGTTTAATTTTTTCTTGAGAAATAAGACGATTGAATATTCCGTCTTGATCATCATCAATACGAATATTGAGATTTAGGTTTTGAATCACTTGACCTAAAATTAAACGAGAATTTAGAATTTCAATTTCAGCATCGGCGGGTGATTTTCCACCTACACCGCCTGCAAGTGAGCCTAAATCTCCCAAGAGTGCAGCCGATGCCGCGCTTTTTCCGTCCTCTACCAATATCATTGCATCAGTTGAGTAACTAGAGGGTGTAATTCTTAAATAAAGTAGGGCACAGATCAGACTGAGTACGACACAGAGTGCAATCACTTTCCATTGTTCAATCAAAGAGAAAAACAACTCTTTCAAATCAATAGTATCTTCGCTGGTTTTTGAGTTCTGATTCATAAGTAAATAACTGATTAAATTTTAAGGTGTGATTGCCAGTCAGAAACATAGCTTTGAATGTTATGACAAGTCTCGTCAAAAAATGCCTGATCATGTTTATAAGGATCGGGTACGTTTTGTCCTTGCCAATGACCGAGTCGGAATACTTTACCCTTTGCAAAAGGCCAAGTTTGTTCAATATGTTTTTGCTGATTTGTACTCATAACAAGAACTAAATCAGCCTTTTTTATTAATTCAGCGTTAATTTGCTTCGCCACATGTGTATGCATATCTATATTTAACTGATTCATACATGCAATGGCTTTATCGTCAGCAGAATGCCCAACCATGGCAGATAACCCAGCAGATTCAATATGCAAATCAGGGTGATTTTTTTTAAGTAAAAACTCTCCCATTGGGCTACGGCAAATATTTCCTACACAGATCACTAAAATATTTTGAATCTGCATCTTATTTACCTAGCTGATCAAATGTATATAAAGTACTTGAGAATGGAATAATTTGGTTCATGATCCGCTGCCAACGTGCAAGACCCGATACATCAATATAAACAATATCATTTTTTTGCATAGCAAATTGATTGGAAAGCGCAAGGTTGCCTAGACTGCTTAAATTTAAATGGTAAATTGTAGAATGGCGAGTATTTAAATCTGTGCGCATAATATAAATTTTAGCGGCACTTGCTGAGTAAGGATTAATACCTTCACTTTCACCCAATACATCGCTGAGCGTCATACCTTGATCACGCAATGTAAGTGCTTGACTTTTATTAGACTCACCCATGATGTAAAGTTTTTGATCCTGTTTGGTATTAACAAAAATCGTATCATTGGGCTGGATGAGTAAATTATGTAAGGATAAACCTTGTTTTTCTAATAAAATAGTATTCAGTTTGTAGGTCTCCCCACGACGAATGAGCTGAATATTTGTAGTATCACCCGTCTTTGTATCAATACCCCCAGCTTGCCCGAGGGCTGTATATATACTGATGGGTTGATCGTTTAACGTGTATTGCCCACTACGCATGACTTGTCCATTGACAAAATAACGACGCCCTTCATAAGAAAGTACACGAACAACAACATCAGGATGTTTTAGGTATTTAGAGAATTGATTGCGAAATAATTGGTTGGTCTCAGCAAGAGTTTTACCTGCCACACGCACTTGACCTACTAAGGGTAAATAAACATTACCATTGGGATCAATTGGATAGCCAACAGCTTTAACATTGGTTACATCTTGTATCGGTGGTGTTATTTCTGGATAGGCCCAAAGTTGGATGGACAGAACATCACCGGGGCTCAATTTATAGATGCTTGGCTGATTTTTAAATAAACCAACGACATTTGTTGTACTTTGAGTAGCGCTCAGTGCAATTTCAGGAAGGTTATTCTGCGTGAGCTGAACAACTGATAAATCAGCGCCTTGATCGGTTTTATATTGCCCTTCATCAGGGATATCATGCGTTTGTAGACCAGATGTAATTGCACAACCAGAAAAAGACAAAGAAATTGCTAAAAAAAATAATGTGCGTTGATACTTCACATTCAAGACCCTTAATTTTGTAGTGCTATTTGCGTTTACTTAAAATGCATCCATTATATTTTTCATTGTATTCTATAATTTAGTTATTGGATATATTTAATGTATTGGTGGAGTGTATCAATTACCGTGTGATTATTTGTAATCTGCTATTATACAGTGGGTTCATATATATAAAGAAATACGACAACACAGTACGATAACGTAGGGAACATGTAGTTTGGGTATGCATTCTTGAAAAAGGGCGGTACAATTGCAAACAATAGTTTTTTTATTATAGTCATGGCTAAGCAATGCTAACAGTTTTGACTAAAGTCGACAAATGTTTTGAAAAATTGGGTAAAAGACAATACATTTTTGAGATAGTTTTTTAAATATCTATTGGATAAAAGAACGAAGCTATATTCGTTTGCAAGTAAAATTAATAATTTTAGGGATTATATGAAAGTTTTAGTCACTGGTGGTGCGGGGTTTATTGGTTCAGCAGTTATTCGTCATATTATAAAAAATACACAAGATGAAGTGCTGAATATAGATAAACTAACTTATGCTGGAAATTTAGAATCACTCAAAGAAGTGGATCAAAATGAGCGTTATCAATTTCTACAAACAGATATTTGTGATCGTCAGGCTTTAGATCTAATTTTTAATGATTTTCAACCAGATGTAGTAATGCATTTAGCTGCAGAATCGCATGTAGATCGTTCCATTACAGGTTCAGCTGCATTTATTGAAACCAATATTATTGGAACATATCAGCTGCTTGAAGCAGCACGTCAGTATTGGGCTAATCATACAAAGGCTAAAAAACAGACATTCCGTTTTCATCATATCTCTACAGACGAAGTTTATGGTGATTTAGAAGGGACAACAGATCTGTTTTTAGAAACGACATCTTATTCTCCGAGTTCTCCTTATTCAGCAAGTAAAGCAAGCTCAGATCATCTTGTCCGTGCATGGAATAGAACATACGGTTTACCAGTAATACTGACCAATTGTTCCAATAATTATGGGCCTTATCATTTTCCTGAAAAGCTTATTCCTTTAGTAATTTTAAATGCTTTAGATGGGAAGGCATTACCGATTTATGGTAAAGGTAATCAAATTCGTGATTGGCTCTACGTTGAAGATCATGCGCGTGCCCTTTATAAAGTTGTCACTGAGGCGGATGTTGGTGAAACGTACAATATTGGTGGGCATAATGAACAAAAAAATATTGATGTTGTAAAGTCAATTTGTAGCCTCCTTGAAGAGTTAGCACCCAATAAGCCTGAAGGGGTAGGGCGTTATGAAGATTTGATTACTTATGTGCAAGATCGCCCAGGGCATGATTTGCGTTATGCGATTGATGCAACAAAAATAAAAAATGATTTAGGTTGGATTCCAGCTGAAAGTTTTGAAACTGGATTGCGTAAAACTGTGGAATGGTATTTGAATAATCAGGAATGGTGCCGTCGAGTGGAAGATGGTAGCTATCAACGTGAACGATTAGGTGTAAATGTATAATGTCAATAACAACGAAAGGTATAATTTTAGCGGGTGGTTCAGGAACACGTTTGTATCCAATTACCAAGGGTGTTTCTAAGCAGTTGCTTCCAATTTATGATAAGCCCATGGTTTATTATCCATTGTCGGTATTAATGCTCGCAGGTATAAGTCAAGTCCTGATTATTAGTACGCCTGAAGATATTGATGGTTTTAAACGCTTACTTGGTGATGGCTCTCAGTTTGGTGTTCAACTCACCTATGCTGTTCAGCCGAGTCCAGATGGTTTGGCTCAAGCATTTATCATTGGTGAAGATTTCATTGGTGAGAGTAATGTATGTTTAGTGCTTGGTGACAATATTTTTTATGGGCAAGGTTTTACCCCCATGTTAAAACAAGCAGTTGCACGTCAAAAAGGTGCAACAGTTTTTGGTTATCAAGTGAAAGATCCTGAACGTTTTGGTGTGGTTGAGTTCGATGAACAAAAGCGTGCAGTATCTTTAGAAGAAAAACCAAAACATCCAAAATCAAACTTTGCAGTTACAGGTTTGTACTTTTATGATAATGATGTCATTCAAATTGCTAAACATGTTAAGCCATCCGATCGTGGTGAATTAGAGATTACTACAGTCAATCAAATGTATTTAGAGCGTGGCGATCTGAATGTAGAGTTACTTGGGCGTGGTTTTGCTTGGTTAGATACAGGTACGCATGAGAGTTTACTCGAAGCGGCTCAATTTGTAGAAACAATTGAAAAACGTCAAGGTTATAAAGTAGCTTGCCTTGAAGAGATCGCACTCAATAATGGTTGGTTAACTAAACAACAAGTTTTAGAAATTGGTCAAAGTATGAGTAAGAATGATTATGGGCAGTATTTGATTTCTTTGGTGGAAGAGCTGTAATGAATGAACCTATTTATGTGACACAGCCTGTATTGCCCGAATTAGATGAATTTATCCCATATTTAAAGCAAATTTGGAAAAATAAAGTTTTAACGAATTGCGGCCCTTTACACCAACAATTAGAAAAAGAATTATGTGAATACTTAGGTGTTCCTTATATTTCTTTATTTAATAATGGGACTATTGCACTTGTTACAGCTTTACAGGCTTTGAATTTAACTGAAGGTGAAGTGATTACGACACCTTATACCTTTGTAGCAACTGCGCATTCAATTGTATGGAATAAGTTAACGCCTGTATTTGTGGATATTGATCCACAAACGTCAAATATTGATCCCGAAAAAGTTGAGCAAGCCATTACTGAGAATACAGTTGCGATTATGCCTGTGCATTGTTATGGCATACCTTGTGATGTGAAAAGTCTACAAAATTTGGCAGATCAAAATAACTTAAAACTAATTTATGATGCTGCACATGCTTTTGGTATAAAGCATGAAGGTCAAAGTTTATTAAATTACGGCGATATGAGTGTTATCAGTTTTCATGCGACAAAAGTATTCAATACCTTTGAGGGGGGAGCAATTGTTTGTCACAGTGTAGAAATGAAACAGCGTATAGATCGATTAAAAAATTTTGGTATTGTTAATGAGACAACAATTGACGATGTTTCTTTAAATGGAAAGCTGAGTGAAGTACATGCTGCATTAGGGTTACTTCAGTTAAAAACTATTGATCAGACTTTGCATGCACGTAAGAACATTGATCGTCAATATCGTGAGTTATTAGCTAATGTTGAGGGTATCGATTGTATTTTACGAACTGCGACAGAAGTGGATAATTACTCATATTTTCCAATAGTGATTTCTAAACCATATCCTTTAAGTCGTAATGAGTTATTTGAGAAATTGAAAGGGCATAATGTATTTGCCCGTAAATATTTTTATCCAATCATGACGGATTTGGAAATTTATCAACAATATAAATCGGATACACCTAAAGCAAGATTACTTTCAGAGCAAGTACTTTGTTTACCAATGTATCCAACACTAAGTTTGGAAGAGTGCAAATTTATTGCTGATATTGTTAGTGGTATAGAAATAATAGGAAAGTAATAATGAAATTGGCAATTATGCAACCTTATTTCATGCCATATATAGGATATTTTCAACTTATAAAGTTGGTTGATAAGTTTATATTTTATGATGATGTAACTTTTATTAAGCAGGGCTGGATTAATCGAAATCAAATATTGATTAATAATCAGGCGAAAATGTTTAGTATCCCTCTAACTAATACAAGCTCTCATGTACTAATTAAAGATACTTTAATTAGTAGTGCGGTGTATGAAAAGTGGAAAAAAAATTTTTTAAATTCAATATTTTTTAGTTATAAAAAAGCAAAAAATTTTCCAGTAATTTATGCGCTTATCGAAAAAATTTTAGAGGGAAATCCAAAAAATATTTCTGAACTGGCAATAAAAAGTGTTGTCGAGGTTGCGCAATATTTGAATTTAAATACAAAATTTGAAATTTGCAGTCAGTTTTATTCAAATGTTGATTTATCTGGACAAAATCGTGTTTTAGATATTTGTAAAAATGAAAAGGCGCAGACTTATATTAATCCAGTTGGTGGGATGGAGTTGTACTCGAAAGACATTTTTCTTGAGTACGATATTGAATTACTTTTCATTCAAGCTGAAAAGTCCGTATATAAGCAATTTTCAGATGAGTTTGTTCCGTTTTTATCAATGATAGATATTTTAATGTTTAATGATATAAATGATATTCATCAGCAATTGGATCATTTTATTTTACTTTAGGTTGGTTTTAGAATAAGGAGGAGAGCGTATGCCGATGGAACATAATGAGATAGGAGGATATTTTCAGTTTGGTTTGTCAGATTCCGGACAATTTCCTTATTCGCAGGCACTTAAGTATCACTCAGCTCGCTCAGCTTTTTATGATTTATTGCAAAATAGTCAAATCGAAAAAATTTGGATGCCTAAGTTTATTTGTGACTCTATGATTGAGCCATTAACTCTTTTAGAAATCACTATTTATTTTTATGATTTAAACAGTGATTTTTATCCAATTATTCCCGAGCAACTTAAAGACAATGAATATTTATTCTATGTGAATTATTTTGGAGTGTGTACTTCAATTCAAAAAAAATTATTGCAACACTACGAGTCAGAAAAAATTATTTTTGATCATTCGCAAGCTTTTTTTGTTGAACCTTTTCATTGTTTTGCAACTATTTATTCCCCGAGAAAATTTTTTCCAGTAGCTGAAGGTGGGTTGCTTGTTACATCAAACGAGATAGTTGAAAATTATCATGTACGAACTATAGATGAAATGGTACAACAATATCAGCATAGTTTAACTCGCCGAGTATCCAATGCAGCACAAGGATATAATATTTTTAAAGAAAATGAGAATAATTTTAATGGCTGTTTACCTAAAAAAATGTCAGCTATCACAGAAGATATTTTAACAAGCTTGGATTATAGCAACTTAAAAAAAAGACGTTTAGATAATTTTAAGTTTTTGCATGAAAAATTAGAACATTTTAATTTTTTAAAATTTGATTTCAATGCTATTGAATCACCATTAACATACCCTTTTCTTTGCAGTAAGGGAATTTCAGATTTTTTAATTCAATCTAAAATATACACACCTACTTATTGGAGTGATAGTTTAGCGAGAATAAGTATGGAAGGCTTTGAGCATAAATTAATTTTTGATATGTCACATTTAATTTGTGATCAAAGATATGGTTTGAACGAAATGCAACATCAAATAGACATAGTTAAGGATTATCTCGGATGAATATTAAAGGTAAAGTTGTAACTCTAAGAGCTTTGGAGATGAATGATTTGGAGCTATTAACAAAATGGTCAAATTCACCAGAAATTTGGTATAATTTAGGTGGATGGCATTTTCCATATTCAAGTTTGAGTACTGCCGACTATATTAAAAATATTAACAATAATAATATGAAGTTTCAAAATTTTGCGATTGAAACAGAAGAAATGGGTTTTATTGGGACTACTAATTTAGTTGATATAGATTGGAAAAATCGAACTGCATTTAATGGGATTTTGCTTGGTGATAAAGAAAGCCGGGGTAAAGGATATGCATTAGATGCTGTTATGACGGTAATGCGTTATGCTTTTAAAGAATTAGGGTTGAATCGTTTAGATGGTGAAATGATAGCCTATAATGAGCGTTCAATTGACTTTTATACCCGTAAATGTGGTTGGGTTGTTGAAGGTAAAAAAGAGGATTGGTTTTATCGTAATGGCGAGTACCATGATAAAGTTCTTTGTGGAATTACCCACAAACAATATGATGAACACTTGACAAAAAACAATTATTGGAATAACTAAGTGACAACTCCATCATTAAAATTAAATGTATTGGCTAGTTATGCCAGCCAAATTTATTTAGTGATTATTAGTATTGCAATACTGCCCATATATATGAAATATATGGGTGCTGAGGCATATGGTTTAGTAGGCTTCTTTGCTATGTTGCAAGGGCTTTTTAATTTACTCGATTTTGGGCTTACTCCAACTATTAGTCGACAAACCACACAATATAATGCTGGGGTAGAAACAGCATTGGGATTTCGTCAGTTATTTCGCGCTTTAAGTATTATTTTTAGCCTTATTGCTTTGATCGGTGGTGGAATACTTTTCTATTTTAATGAGTATATTGCATCAAATTGGTTGAAACTTGAAAAATTAAATATTTTGGATGTCTTATTTTGCTTAAAAATCATGGCAATTTGCGTTGCATTACGTTGGATTACAGGGTTATATCGTGGTGTGATAACAGGTTTTGAGCGGATTGTTTGGCTAAGTCTTGTAAATATAGTCATTGCAACACTTAGGTTTCCTGGTGTTCTACTTTATATGTATTTTTTTGGTTTTAGCATTAGAAACTTTTTCATTTTTCAAATTATTGTTGCTTTTATTGAATTTTTATTTTTAGCAGTTTATGCATTTATATTATTACCAAAGCTCGAAAAATCAGAAAAAATAGGTTGGTCATTTAAACCAATTAAGCCTTTATTAGGTTTTGCACTCACGATTACAATTACTTCATCAGTTTGGGTGTTATTAACCCAATTAGATAAATTTGTATTATCTGGAATATTACCATTATCTGAATATGGATATTTTACACTTGCAGTATTGGTTGCGGGTGGCATATTACAAATTAGTGTACCTATTAGTTCGGCGATTATGCCTCGTATGGCAAGGCTTCAAGGTGAAAAAAAGTATCAAGAAGTCAGAGATGTTTATTTAGGTGCAACTCAGTTTGTGGCCGTTATTGTAGTTACTGCTGGAATTGTATTGGCCTTTTTGGCAAAACCAGTCTTGTATGTTTGGACTGGGGATGTAATTCTTGCTAATAAAGCGGCACCAATTTTACAACTGTATTCTTTGGGTAATGCAATATTAGCATTGGGAGCTTTTCCTTATTATTTACAATATGCTAAGGGAAGTTTGAAATACCATTTTATAGGGAATCTAGGCAGTGCGATATTGTTAATTCCTGCTATAATTTGGGCTGCAGAAAATTATGGTGCATTGGGTGCCGGTTGGGTGTGGTTATTGATACAGTCTATTTATCTTATTTTTTGGGTAAGTTATGTTCACATAAAGCTTGAGCCAGATTTGAATGTTCGATGGTATGCTTCTTTTTTACCTAGTAGCTTAGGTGTTTTATGTTTTATATTTTTAATATCATATTTCATCATTTTTTCTGAACAACGTTTTATTGCATTTTTACAAATTAGTTTAATTAGTTTAATTAGTTTAATTATTGCGATTATTTTTTCTGATAAAGCCCGAAGCATTATAAAATCAAAATTTTTGAAGAGTAAAGTATGAATATGGAAAATGATATTCAGGTATCTGTATGTGTTGTGACTTATAATCAGGAAAATTATATTGCAGAATGTCTTGAAAGTTTAGTTACGCAACAAACAGACTTTAAGTTTGAAATTATTGTAGGTGAAGATTGTTCAAAAGACGATACACGTGCAATAGTACAACAATACGTAGATAAGTATCCTGATTTAATAATTCCTGTATTTCATGAAAAAAATGTTGGACCAGTAGAAAATATTAAAAAAGTTTATAAAAAGGCTAGAGGAAAATATATAGCACATATCGATGGGGATGATCTAGCTTTGCCAGGAAAATTACAGAAGCAGTTTTTAATTCTTGAAAAAAAATTAGAAATAGCAATCTGCTCACATAATATAGTCAGAATTAATAGCGATAGTCAAAATTTAAATAATGATTGGGTTTATGCAGAGGGAGAATATACAGCTTTAGAGCTATTGTTAGATCTTCCATTTTTCGCTCACTCATCTAAAATGTTTAGAAATCAGGCTGAGCTTAATTTTTTTAATTCTGAAGTTGATGTAAATCATTTATTGGATATTGATTTACATTTTGAAAATGCTAGATATGGAAATATATACCATATTAATGAAAACTTAGGTGGTTATAGAGTTAATGTTGGAGTTAGTATGCAGAATAATAAAATAAACCCTCTTTTGCCAATAGGTTTAGAGCGAGTTTATGATAAGGGATTGTTTTACTTTAAAAATAATAAAATTAAAAATAAAAAAATTAAAAATGCTTATTCAAAGAAAATGATAATAAGTGCGTATCAATTTGCATTATTTAATGAAGATTTTGTAAATTTTAAAAAATATACTATGAAAGCATTGTCTCTTAATTTATTTAGTTTATATGGTTTAATTTTTTTATTTGGTTCTTTGTTTCCACATACTTTTTTTAAACTTATAAAATCAAAAAATAAAATAAAAAATAGCTCTAAAAATTTTGAATAAGGAGTTGAAAAATGTCTAAATTTAAAATTTATGTTTTTCCATTTGTTGCAGTAATTTATCTTGTATTTAATCTTGTATTTACAATACTTTCTTGTTTAAGTGGAGATATGTTAATTGAATTACAGATGGTCTCAATAAATAGAGAAATGTTGATTAAGGCTTTTTTTGTGCAATCGATATCTTTTTTAATTATTTATTGCATATATTCTTTTTTTAATAAATTTCCATCAAAAACCATTCAGGAAAATGGATATTCAAATCTTTGTGGATATTTTTTGATTGGTTATCAAATTTTTTATATGGGTCTTTCAATATATTATGGAGTAGGTGTTGTTGGAAGATCTGAAAATCTTGAAATTAATCATTATCTTTTAATTTTAACTAATATTTTCTCAGTTGATATATTGTTTTTTATTATAGGAACTCAGCTTAAATCAAGTAAACTTTTTTATATTAATTTATTTATCTATATTTTAGCAACTACTATACGAGGATGGATGGGGGGGGGTTTAATCGCAATTTTTATTTTCCTTTGTAGGAAAGGTAGCTTTTTAATAAGTTTTAAAAATATGTTCTCGATGCTAGTTTTACTTGTAATTTTAGTTTTGTCTTCTCCGGCTTTAGTTGATTTAAAGTATAATATAAGAGGGGGGGATAGCGTTGTTTCAGATGACACTTCTTATTTAGATAAACTTAACCTTACATCTCAATATATATTTGGACGTTTTCAACATGTTGGACATGTATATTTGATTCAAAAAAATGAGAATATTTACTACCAAAAATAAGTATCAACTAAAAAGTAAACATGTATTCATTACCAAAACCCTTTGAAATCT
>CAXYZD010000028.1:0-22862 GCA_964293455.1 uncultured Acinetobacter sp.
GAAGGCAGAATCCTGATAGGATAAGGGTTCTGTGAAATTTGTCGTGTACAGAGAAGAAAGTTAAAAGAATGTGATCAAATTATTCATGTTTCATTCTCAGAATTAAAGTCTGAATATCCTAAAAAAATAACTTCGTTTGTTCGTTGTAAGAATGGAAATACATTTTACGTGACAAATGGAATGCTTATCTAAAAGCAACTAAATCAATGCTAACCGCCTTAATTGGCGGTTTTTTTATGCCTGTAGAAAAGTGGAGACATCATGGCAGGATCAATGGATTTTGAAACGCAGTTGCAAGGGGATACACGAGATTTTGTAACTGCATTTCGTGATGCTATTAATACCGTATCAAGTCTTGGCAGTGCTTCTGATGCATCTACACAAAACTTGGAACAAATGTCTGAATATGGCCGTCAGCATATTCAAAGCCTAAATTTAAGTTTAGCTCAAGCACGAGCCGAACTTATTCATTTATCAACAACAAACGCCACACCGCAAGATATCCAAAATGCAGAAAACAGGGTTGGATTGCTTGAGACAGCAATAAGTCAAGCTGGCACCGTGTTTAATGCATTTGGTACTCATGCACAACACGCAATGCAGGAAGCTGCAAATGCTGCAGGTAATGCCACTGCTGAACTCACGCCTTTTCAAAATCAAGTTTCAGGGCTTGTTTCTAATTTAGACAGTGTTCGGATGAGCTTGGATGAAAATGGAAATAGTGCATCACATACACGGGAAGAGCTTGAGCAGCTTGCGAGAAATGCCACAGCCCAACTACAACTCTATGAGCAACAATTACAAGAAGCTCGTTTAGAGGTTAATCGACTTTCTGCAACAAATGCATCACCACAAGATATCGAAGAGGCAAGGCAGCGTGTACGACAGTTAGAGACTGGCGTAGATCAGGTCACAACATCGTTAGATGCATTTCAAGATGCCGCTAGAACATCAAACGACACCCTTCAACAGGGTGCTAGAGACTCTGAATCCGCACTTGAAAAAGTCAACAAAGGTGTAAATGGTGCAAAGTTCGCCGTGGGTGCTCTAGTTGCAGCCATGGCAACAGTCGGTTTGGGTTTGAGTGTGGAGGGATTGGCTCAAGCAGCAGATTCTTATACCAACCTATCAGCTCGAATCAATATTGCCACCAAAGAAGGCGGTAACTTTAATCAAGCAATGGCAGGGGTGCATCAAGTCGCTCTTGCTACAAACTCAAACTTAGCCACTACCGCTGATTTATTTACTCGACTGAATACCGTCGGGAAAGATATGGGAATGACGCAACAACAAGCGTTAGAACTCACTAAAACAGTCACACAAGCTATTAAAATTGGTGGTGGCACAGCGGAAGCGGCAGATGGAGCGGTTACCCAATTTATTCAAGCCATGCAAGGTGGAGTTCTTCGCGGAGAAGAATTTAATAGCATCATGGAGGGCGGTTATGGTCTCGCTGAGGCATTGGCAAAAGGTTTAGGTGTTACCACTGGTGAACTTCGGAAAATGGCAGAAGCGGGTGAGCTTTCATCTGAACGTGTTGTTAAGGCAATTGGTAGTCAAGCTGCTTCAGTTCAAGCAACTTACGATAAATTCCCAACAACGATTAGTAATGCTTTACAGCGCATCTCAACGAGTTGGGAAATCTTAATTGGTAAGATGGATCAGGCAAATGGAGCATCAAGCACAGTTGCTCAATGGCTTGTGACGCTTGCTGATAACATATCTAGTCTTGATGTACTGCTGAATGATATTGGCGAGGGTTTTGTTTGGGTTGGTGATCAACTCAAGAAAATTGATCCTGCTACGATTGAGGCATTAAAAACAGCATTGATGTCGGCTTACGGTGCGCTTAAGTCACTTGGATCAACAGTCGGTGTGGCATTTGAAGCTTCGGTTGGTATTATTAACACTGTTTTGAGTCAGCTATTCAGCTTCGGAAGTGGCGTTGATACTGCGCAAGATAAGACAAACGGTTTCACGAAAACACTCCAAGTTATTAATATCGCTCTTGGTGTATTAAATGATGGCTTTGTTGCAATAGGCATAGGTACAAATTTATTTGTCGGTGCGCTTTATTCTGTTGCATCAGCATGGGCAAATCTTGTATCCAAGTTCACATGGGGGGATGTAAAACAAGAAGCCATTGCAAACATGAGAGCAATGAAAGCCGAGGCGGACAAATACTATAAAGATGCTTCTGATGGCGCTTTAAACTTTAAGTCTAAGGCTGTTGAGGCGATTGAAGATGTAGGTAAAACTCAAAAACAAATAGATGCTGATGCAGTCGCATCATCAAAAGCTAAACTCGACTCATTACTTGCAGATCAGAAATCCGAGGTAGCAGGTAAAAAGACAAGTGAGGAAGAAAAGCTTAGCGCTGTTCAGGCTTACGCTGAAGCCACTATTAAGGCTAACGGTGGCGTGATAGATGGTGTGATGCAGGCGGATCTAACAACCCAAGGCTACATGGTTACTTTGGATCAAGCTGGCAAGGTTGTGGTTGTATCAATGGCTGAAGCTAAAAAAGCCACGGAGGAAAAAACCAAAGCTACTGAATTAGCCAAAGAGCGTGAGAAAAAAGCCGAGGAAGATTATCAAAATTTTGTCACAGCAAACATACCAAAGCGAATTGCATTAGAACAGCAAATTGTTGATGCTAAAAAATCAGGTGATTTAACGGCATTGCTTTCAGCACAAACATCACTTGCCGCAATTAATGCAAAAGAAGCCGAACTTAATGAGGCTCGGAAAGCCCGTAGTGCAGAAGTTGCATCAGGTATTCAAGGCTCAGCAGACAAAGCACGTAAGGCTGCACAAGCATTAGGTTTGGATTTAGATGTTGCGCTCAACAGGGTTTCTGAAAAGTTTACAGCCAATAAAGTTCATTTAGATAATTATGCAAATGGCTTAACACTGTTGGGTGCTACAGGTCAGCAAGCTGCAAATGCAACATACCAAGCATGGCAAAAATGGGCTGAGCAAGCTAAAAATAAAGCTGAAATTGAAGCAGCCAAACAACAACTTATTTCTTTTGGAAAACAAGGTGTATTTTCTGCGAAACAAGTTCAGATAGGTATGGAGTATCTCGATCAGGTAAATGGGAAAATCCCTGAAAATATTTCCGAGGTTGAAAAAGCCTATAAATTGCTTGGAATTACATCAAGTGAAGAAGCCCGCAAGATTGCTGATTTTCAGATAAGAGCTTTTAATGTGATGAAACAATCGGGGACGGCATCGACTGAGCAGATTAAGCAAGGTTTGATCAATATGGCAGATAAGATCTATGCATCTGGTGATGCTGCAAAGATTGCTTGGTATGAGGGGCAACTTGCAGCAAACGGCTTAATGTCTAGTGTAAATCAAGCAGGTAAAGTAACTATTGATGCAGGTGGCCAGATGGAAAACTCTATAAACCGAGTAACCAATGCTACTCAAGGTGCTCAACAAGGCTTTAGGAGTCTTGGAGCTGTTGCCCGTGAAGAGGCTTTATCATCATCTGAAGCTTGGGCTAATGCACTTAAGGCGCAAAAAGGTGGTATTCATGCAACCCCAAAAGGCACTAAAACACGCTTAGCATTTGACCAAAGTGGTGTTGAGGAAGAGCTAAAAGCTTTAGGTTATGATGAAAAGAAAGCAATTGAGATAGCCAAAAATATCATAAGCAATTCTAAGTTGGGTGATGGGTATAGAAATGCTTCTGGAACATGGCTTGCTAAAAATGGCTTCGATATTGTGGGGTCATTTATTGGTGGTGGTGGTGGCACATCCAATGCTAACTATGTACGTGAACAGCTAGAACGTTATAGTCAAAATTCAGAGAAATCCTCCGTATCACTTGGTTTTGATGGGTCCAAGACAGTGAAGTATGAAATATCAACAGGTAAATCAACAGCCACCGTTTATGGAAGCCAAGCTACTGAATCCAATCTAAATTCCATATTGGGTGAATTGGAAACTATCAAAAAAGGTTCTTAGAAATGAAGTTAATACGCATAAGCACATCAGAAGCCGTCTCATTGTCAGACGGCTTTTTATGGTCTGATGAATTTGATTGGCAGCCGATTGAGCAGAAACAAGAACGCGCAGTTGATGGCACTCTCATTATTCAGGAAGGCAAAAAGAAATCAGGGCGACCAATCACACTCACGGCTGATAAAAACATGGCATGGGTAAAGCGCCATATAGTTTCAAAGCTAAAAGATTGGTCGGTACTACAAGAGCAATTCACTTTGCAGTTTGAGTATTTTCACGACAAGCGAACTTTTAATGTTGCTTTTAATCATCAAGACAAAGCAATTGAAGCTCGCCCTGTACTTGATCACCCATCTGTTTCCGAAGATGAAGAATATAACGTGACATTACGATTTTTGGAGTTAAGTGATGCCGATTGAAACCAAAGACCTCGTAATTTACGAGTCAGAACGCTTAACTGATAACGACGATGGCGGGGGTAAATACAACGGCAAAGTGATTGTTGATGGTCGGAGTAACAACCTATTTGATGATATTTCAGAATTAGATCGAACGATGGGGAGCGTGTCTTTACGCAAAATCTTTCCCGCCGTGACGACTGCTGATACCGATAAATTAATGGGTGCCACAGTATTTGTATCTGAATTACCGAATGATCCAAACGTATCTGCACTTTTGTTCAGTACAAAAAATTGGACTGATCAGCGCAAGTCAGCACAGAACCGAATTGAAAATTACCTTGCTAAAGGTGGTCAGGCAGCAGGAACACCGCAAGATACGCATTATCAGGGCATGAAGACTCTTCAAACCATTATGTTTTCAAAAGAAGTTGAAGCTTCGGTTGGTGCAACGATTGTGCTTTCATCAAATGAAGGCAAGGCCTTAGCGCATGAACAGTATTTGCGTATCACTAAAGTTGAAACTCGCACAGCAATTATGATTGTTGATGGTAAAGAGATTGAATATAAAGTTGCGACATATTCACTCAATGATCCACTTGATCAAGATTATGTCGGGTTATCAGCAAAGCAGTGGTACAACAGTGAAAAGAGCCAAACAATCTTACGAGATACGCTTGTTGCGGATACTGGTCTTTACTACTCGTCTGTAGCACTGAAATCAGAAGCTAAAGTGGGTGAATACACTGTAAATGCAAAAGATGTTTATGCTCAGCTCATTCCATCTGCTCAAACTGAGTCACCAATTGTTGATGTAAATGCTGCAGGTGAAAGTGTAATTTTAGTGCCTGGTAACTCAGGACAAATCACAGCAAACTTCCCAACAACAGTAGGTACAAGTCAAAACCTCTATATTGGCTCAGGTGTGATGCCATCAAGCGTTGCATTTACGTTATTCGGTCAAACGATTACAGATCAGGGTGGTTTGCTTAAAAATACGCTGGGCACTCAAGTCGGAACGATTGACTATCAAAAAAGCTTGATTCAGTGGACCGCATCAGCGGGCACAGGATCGACAACATTAATCATCACATTCACACCTGCAGCAGCGCCGAATCAATATTTTCAAAGCTATTCAATTCCTGTGACTCAGAATAATCAGAGCACAAATTGGACAGGCATTTTAATTCCGATTCCTGCACCCGGTAGCTTATCCATTTCATATATGGCACAGGGTAAGTTTTACGAACTTAAGGATGATGGTTCAGGGCAGTTAAAGGGCTCAAGTACTTCATTTGGGTCGGGGCGAATCAATTATGAAACGGGGTCATGGGTCTTAACAGCGGGCGCTTTACCTGATGTGGGTTCACCAATCTTGCTTTTATGGGGCACGCCGATCGTTACTTTTGTGCGTTCAGGTTTGGCGGTCAATAAAGCCAAATTTGGCTTTAAGCTCGATAAAGACGGAATTGCACCAGGTGTGACAGTCGATTGGTTGCTTGAGGGTGTGGCAAAAAAAGCAGTGAGTAATGCTCAAGGAAAATTCACAGGCGATGCAACAGGAACCATCAATTATGCAACAGGGTTTGGTGAAATCATTCCCGCAAAACTTCCGCAGAAGAATACAGCTTTTGCAATCACTTATAATTTTGGTGCACAGCAAACACAAACAAAATCAAACATCACGCCTGACACAAGCCAAAAACTATCTTTCACCATTGGCACAGGTTCAGCGATTCAGCCAAATAGTGTGAGTTTAAATATCCCTGTTGGCTCAACATTGGGCGGCACTGAGTATGTGAATCTTATAGATACACCAATTTCATCAAGCATTGGCAATCTTATCAATGACCAAGATGAGGTGCAGGGAACAATCACATACGCAACAGGAAAAGTTGAAGTCACGCCAAAATTGATCAAGCGTGTATTCAAGCAGGTATTCACACCAATGAATGTTTATGGGGCAGCTTAAGCGAGGAATTATGTCTTTTTACTCACCACAAACTTCAAGTATCGATACTGAAAATATCGAGTTTAAAGCACTGAATGCCACAGATATTGAGGTTGTATATCGTGATACATCAGGCGTGAATTCATCAACTCAAAGCGTAATCGCTGATAAAGTAAAATTAGACCTATCAACAGGATATGATGAGCAAATACTTTCAGGCTCGGTGCGTTTTAAAATTGGCTCTGATACGTATATAGATCGAACAGGTACACTGTATCGCAATGTAGATCCATCCAATAACAGCGGTGTTGCGTCAGGCTTGGTGCGTTACGGCACAGGTGATGTTGAGTTAGATACATGGACACCAAATGTAGATAATTTAGTTGTGTTGCAGTCACTCACCACCACAACCGATTTACCACCGGTTAATAAATTGAGTTTTAGAACGCCAATTATTCCGATTCGACCACAATCTTTAACTATTGTTGTTTCATCAATTGATTTTGGTCAATTAACTCTAACTGCTGATGAAAATGGCAATATCGAAACGAACCGAGCACACGGAAAAGTAAACTATATTACCGGTCTGGTTGAATTGTATTTCTACACCAAAACAGAAATCACTCCTGCAAATCGTGCTGAGCTTGAAGCGAAAGATTGGTATGACGTATTACTTGAATACGAAGAAGCAGGTAAGCAGTACTTAAATGCACCTGTGTGGGTGGATGCTTCATCTGCTCGATATAATGCGATTGCTTATACCTACATTCCTTTAGATTCAAGTATTTTAGGGCTTTCAGCAACACGCTTACCCCTTGATGGTCGTGTGCCAATCTTCCGAATTGGTGGGATTTGTGTGGTAAGCGCATCGAAAGATTATGCATTGCCTGATCATGTTGCGGGTAAAACCTATCAATTCGATGATGCAAGAATTTCATGGTGTGAGCTGATTGATAGCAAAGGCATGAAAGTTCCTTTTGATATGTATGTGGTTGATTATGACTACGGTAAATTCACTTTAAACGGTGATTTTGCTGTAAACGCAATGACACCACCATTTACAGCTCAATATCGCTATCAAGACATGGGCTTGGTTCGTGACGTGCAGATCAATGGTCAAATTACTTTTACAAAGCAATTAACCCACAACTATGATGCTGAAAACACCATTGTAGGCTCAGCTCTTGTAATTGATGATATGCAGGCGCGATACACACAAAAGTTTGTACAGCAGACATGGTCCAATATCTGGGCGGATGAAGCATCAGGTGGAATGATTTCAGCAAACTATAATGATGCAATTTATCCGCTTATCACCACCAATAAAGGCTCTATTCAGGAGCGATGGGCGATTGTATTTACTGATGCACCAAACTTTCGATGCTTCGGTGAGTACTCTGGACAAATTGGGTTGGGTTCAATCGCTACTGACTTTTACCCACTAAACCCAATTACTAATGCACCATACTTCACAATTAAAAAAGAAGGCTGGGGCTTAGGTTGGGCGAACGGTAACGTGATGCGCTTTAATACGATTGCTGCAAATTATCCGATTTGGGCTATTCGCACAGTAAAACAATCAGAACCAACTGAGCTGACAGATCAATTTCAAATCATGCTGCGCGGTGATATTGATCGTGTTATCTGATATTTAAACCAAATATGGCCGCTTTATGCGGTCTTTTTTATGAGTAAAAAAATGACAATGAAGCAAACACAAACTAAGCAGTTTAAGTTTTCTGATAAAGGTTTAGATTTTACACCAGGCTCTAAAAACCTTTTCATGGATCGCTTTAAGAAGATATTTACACTCGGTTATAACACTCAAACTGTTTCTAGTGTTGCTGTGACAGGTAATCAAGTGGTTTTGACGTATGGTGTGAACCATGGCTATGTTGCTGGCCGTGTTTTAAAGCTCAATGCTGTTAATTTAAATGGCGAGTACGTTATTGATAACGTGACAAGCAATACTGTTACGCTGACAATTGATAATGCACCAACGACGATTACAGGAGGATTTACATCATTTGTTGCATCACTCGGGTGGCAGTTGGTTTATGAACAGTCGAATATTCACATATACAGCTTCAAACACATCAACGAATCTACACTCTACTTTCGCATTTGCTTTCAGACCAATACTTCACACCGTAATGCTATCGTGGTTGCAGTGGGTAAATCAGTTGATCTTGTGCTGGGTACGCTAACGGATACTAATGTGCCTGGAAACCATGGCACAGTAACTAATTCAAATGATGCAAATCCAAGTATGCGTTGGGATTTTACCGATTTAGCGAACTCAACATATAATAATTATACCTACAGTCAGGGTGAGAGTTACTTTGGCAATGGTTACATTGTCGGTAGCATGTATCACTTGGTATTTTTATTAAATTCTTACAAGCCACCCACGATAACCCAAACTATACTTGAGGGTCCGCGATGTGTATTTGCACTAATGCCAACACACTGCTTCAATTACCCTCAACTCGATTACCCTGTGATTATTGGCGATGCTGTCAGCGGTACAAGTGCTGGTAAGCCTTCTACTCAATCTGCAACTGAGTTTATGGCTTATGTTGGTAACTACAGAGTAGCAATTGATATTGTTAAAAATAGTCCATCAATAGAATTGTATTTCCCACAAGCTTCAGATTCTATATTTCCACCGAACCTAGATGGTTTTAATACTACAGCTTCCAGACCTATTCAGTTGTATGAGTATACGACTAAACAGTTTGTAGGTGTTATCTACAGTGGGTTACAAACACTATGTATAGGCACAACTAATATTCCTCCATTAGTTGATATGAGTACATCACCAATTCTCACATCTGACATTGATAACAACTCTCCTGTACTCATTCACGGTATGGGTAATCTTTGGGTTGCTGTGCCAATTGAGGAGATAAAAATTGCAAATTAAACTTTTTAGAACCTTTTTTGGTGGATATGTGCCGGATTATGACAAATTAAAAGAAATGAAGTATGCGATATTAAAGATACCACGCCCGATAATCACGGTCTTAAATGATAATCAGGGTTTAGGACAAATTAAAGGCACAATACTAAAGAAAAATGCCATTTTTCCAAATGTTGAAGTCTGTGTCTTTAAGCGAACCAATAAGCAGCTTTTATGGACAACAACATCAAAATCTGATGGTTCATATGCCTTTCGAAATATTGCTGTGGGTCTTGAATGCTTCATCACAGCATTCGATCCACAGCGCGACTACAACGCGGTTATTGCAGATGGAGTGAAAGCCAAATGAGTACAGTGATTCCATCTTTAGATGCAGGGCTTGCGCAACTAAAGGCACTTGCAGACTTCATAGATCAAGGTAGCAACAATGCTACCTTTGCTTTTTACAGCAGTGCAAAGCCCGCAAATACAAGTACAGCAACGGATGAAACTAAGCGCTTAGTCACAATGACATTACCAAAACCATCTTTTAAAAAGTTAAATGCCGACAACATTGAGCTTCAACAAACTGATGCGGCTGTTGTTTTAAGAGATGGCACGGCATTATGGGCGAGACTCTACAGTGGATCTGGTTCAGCAATTGCGGATTTTATTGTTGGTGACCATATCGCATTAAACAATCCAGTGCTGGTTGCTGGATCAACACTCATGCTGAATTCAGTCATATTGAGACCAGTGATTCAATAACTTAAAAGGGTGTAGATGTGTCTAACTATACGCCAGCAGATTCACATGTTGTAAATCTGAACTTTAAAGATGAACTTCAAGCTGTTGATGCACACAATGTTGTACTGAATTTCGGTATCGATGAAATACAGACAGCAACTCTTGATGCTGTTATTAACACAGTATTTTTTGCTGAATTAATTGCGCAAAGCTTCAGCTTAAATACACTTGATGCAAATATTCAGACTGGATTTATTGCTGAGATATATGCGGTTCAGGGTCAATTATCAAAACTGAACAGCACACTTAGTACAGGCTTTACAGCAGAAATAACAGCTGTACGTATTGATCAGTTCTGTACGCTTGAAGCCCAAATTAATACAGTGTTTATACCTGATCTGACAGCGCAATTTGATATTAATCATAATGTGGGTGTTTTTCACTTACTAACGGATCAATATCAATTAGCACAACAAATCACAATGCAAAACGCATTTAAATTTTCAAAACCAATTCTAAAAGCACTAAACAGTGCTTTTTTTTACGACAAAGGATTAGTTTTATCAGTAGCAAGTAATCTTAAGTTTGAGAAAGCCAACGTACTTAATCAATCGATTCAGAAGGTTTATGAGCAAGCAAGCGGACTTGGAATTGGTTCTAATTTTGTATGGCAGGATAATAAAAGGATCAGAATTGAGCGATCTTTGATTTTTGAAGAATCTGAAAAATTACATATTCAAAGGCAGTTTGATTGGGTTGAGTTAGTCAAAAAGCGAAAGCAGTTTACTTACTCGTATGACGTTGCCCAACACTTCGAAAGAACTTATCAATTTGAATGGGATCGAGGTCTTGAATTAATCACTACAAGTCATTTGGCTTGGGATGTAGCAAAACCGATTCATTACCGTAAACACCCAATTCAACCATGGCCAAAGCCTGAAATTCCTGAATATTTTGGAAACACAGATTTAGAGTTCAATTGTTTGTGTCACGACGTTGATGCGCACAATGTCATTTTGAATTTTGGTGTTGATGACTGCATACCGGGTGTAGTAAATAAAAAATGGTGGTATATCGTGAACAATGTATCGGTTGTAAATACACGAACAGGTGAAGAAATTAAGGTTTACAACGGCTCATACAATACAGATCGAAGTCGATGGTGTTGGTCCTATAGCTTGACTGTTACCGAACCTGAAATGAGTAAATTAGAAATCGGTGATGTGCTTCAAATCAGTGTGAATGGAAATATTCATTTAATGCTCTATGAAGAACACTCTAAATCTCGCCAATTCGCAGATACAAAATACACGCTCACAGGTCGAAGTCAGTCTGCATTACTTGAATCGAAGTACGCACCTGTACGCTCTTATTTGCAAGAGAATGAAAGAACTTCTGTGCAACTTGTACAAGCTGAACTAGACCGAGTGAGTAGTGAAACAGTATTGAATTGGCAGCTGCTCGATGAGCTCGGTTGGATTATTGAGACAGAAAGCTTGAGCTATACAAACCTCGCACCAATCGATGCAATTAAAATGATTGCTGAAGCGGGTGGTGGCTTTATTTATAGTGAAAAAAATAGCAATGCAATTTCAATCCGTCCACTTTACAAAAAGACCTACTGGGATGCTATGCAGTTTGAAGATTATGACAAGCTACTACCTGAAAGCCTTGTACTGCAGCACTCAGAAAGCTTTGATGATTTACTAAACTACAATGCAATTACGCTAACAAACTCTCGAAATGGCAATGTTGGACAAGTGAAAAGGCGAGATACTGCAGGTGATATTCTACTTGAGCCTGTAAGCAACACTCTATTCACTGCTGTCAGTATGGGTGGCTTTGGTAAGGCTCAGTTAGCAAAATCAGGTCGTGTTGAATCACATGATTTTACTTTGCCTATTGAGTCAAAATTAGGAGAGTTTACACCGGGTGAAACAGTAGCATTTAATGCCGAATGGTGGGGTGTTGTTGATTCAGTGAGTGTTTCATTTACTTATGCTGAAGTTAAACAGCAGATCAAAGTGGAGCGCACTGTAAATGAGTAATGCACTAAAAAGGCTTATGGCTTTAATGCCTAAAACCCCTGAATTTGTTGGAACGATTACTTCTGTGAATCATCCAAATTACAAAGTTTTAGTTTCAGACAATTCAGGCTTGGTGATGTGCACAAGTGTGGTTGAGTACAGGTTGGGGGAGAAAGTATTCATATCGAATAATGAAATCAAAAGGTCTGCACCGCAGGGAACTGTAGTCCAGATAGAAGTTTAAATTGAATTGATATGCATGCACCGAAAGGTGCTTTTTTATTGCCAAAAATTAGGGGGCGTATGTGAATGAGCCAAGTGCTGCACTGTGGAAAAAGTTAAACGAAGTATCAGATCGACTACAGAAAGTATCTGAGCAGTTGGTGGAAACAAATGCAATTAATAAAGGATATCACCAAGCACTTGATCAGCAACGAGTAAAAGTCGAAGCACTTGAGCAGCAGAATCATAAGGCTCAGGGTGCAATTTCAATGCTGAAATGGGGTTTAGGTATTGTGCTTGGCGTAGCGATATCGGGTGGTACATGGACCATCAATTCAATTAATCAACTTAAACAAGATATGGCAATTATTCAAAGTCATAGAGAGGATAGTAAATGAAATTAATCAATGAAAGTGCATTCAAGCACTTATCCGTAAAGCTCCCAATGTTGGGGGCTTTTTTATTGCTTGTGCTTATTCCCGCATTGCAATGGGCTTTAGATTTTGAATTGGTACCGAAAGCGTATGAGCCAATTATTATTGGTACAGTACTGCCACTTTTAGCCTTTATCGGTCGCAAAATTTACCAGCCACAACTACATCAGATCCAAAGCTTCGTAGCTGTTCCGAATACAGATGATAACTTGACGAATATTTTTAGTAATTTTCGGAAATTAGCGGGTGGATCTTTATCACAAATGCAAGTTGATCAAATTAATCACTTGGTTGCAGGCTTTCAACAAAAAGCAAAGACAGTCAGTAACTCAGGCATGGTTTTAATCTGTGGTTTTGAGGGCTTAAAACTCAAAGCCTACGATGATGGTGTTGGTGTATGGACCATCGGTTTCGGTACCACAGTTTATCCCAATGGCATCAAAGTTAAAAAAGGGGATACTTGCTCTGAAGCACAAGCCAAAGCGTATATGGCACATGATTTAAAGAAATTTGAATCCGCTGTGAATAGTGCTGTAACTGTGCAGATTAATCAGAGCCAGTTCGATGCACTGGTATCGCTTGCCTACAATATCGGTGTAGGCGCTTTTGAAAAATCTACATTGCTTAAAAAATTGAATCTTTGTGATTATAAAGCTGCATCTGCTCAGTTCAATGTTTGGAATAAAGGTGGTGGCAAGGTGATGCAGGGGCTTGTGAATAGACGAGCTGTTGAGCGGAAATTGTTTGAGAAAGCCCTTTAGGGGGCTATTTCGCATAACGGCCATTATTTTAAATGGACGGCTATTTAGCGGATTACTTTTTAAATTTTTATCTGAAGTAAATACTAGTGTCAAAAACACATGGATGTTTTTATCCATACCTTTTTACTCATTTTATAGTATAAGTTTAATCGTTAGGCCCATTAGAGCAGAACCGATGATGACTCGGAGCACACTCTGATTAAACTTAAATAATGCAGCTACAGCTAAAATAGCAATGATGGCAGAGATATAATCAAAACTTCCTTCAAAACCCCTTGGCCAAAGCACGTGATAACATAAAAAAAGTGCCAAGTTTAAAATCACTCCTACCACAGCAGCGGTAATGGCTGTTAAAGGTGCTGTGAACTTTATCTGATTGTGTGTGGACTCTATAACTGGTGCGCCTGCTAGAATGAATAAAAATGAGAAAATAAAAGTAAACCATGTGACGATAATTGCACCTAAAGCACCAGCAATAAATTGATATTCACTGCCCAATAGTGAGTGATTATAAGCAGCTAAGAAGCCGACAAACGCGACCACCATAATTAATGGGCCGGGAGTACTTTCACCCAGAGCTAGACCATCGATCATTTGAGTAGGGGTGAGCCAATTATAAAAACTGACAGCACCTTGGTAAACGTAAGGTAAAACAGCATAAGCTCCACCGAATGTCAGGAGTGCGGCTTTAGTAAAAAACCAAGCAAGTTGAGTATAAGCGTGACTCCATCCAAATATTATTGTTAAAGTGACTAGTGGAGTTGCCCATAAAATTGCTGAAATTACTGCTATTTTAATCAGATGAGACCATTTAAAAATAGCATGTTCAGGTGTAGGGGTATCATCATCAATAATTGCGCGCCCATAGGATTTTTGGTTGGACTGATGTGCGTTTAGCTTAAATAAATGAGGATGCTTCTTACCAACTAGATAACCTGATATAGCCGCAAATAAAACAATGAAAGGGAAAGGGATGTTAAAAATAAATATCGCAACAAAAGCTATAACTGCAATCGCCCATAGAAATTTATTCTTTAATGAACGACTACCAATACGATACGTGGCATGAAATACAATGGCAGCAACTGCAGGCTTAATCCCGTAAAATAAACCAGCAATAATCGGAACATTGCCATATTTTACATAGACCCAAGACAGTCCGATCAGTAAAAAAAGAGAAGGTAAGATAAATAAAACACCTGCAACTATTCCACCTTTAGTTTTATGCATTAACCAGCCAATATATGTTGCAAGTTGTTGAGCTTCAGGTCCGGGTAAGAGCATACAATAGTTCAATGCGTGCATAAAACGTTGTTCTGAAATCCATTTTTTTTCTTCAACTAACTCCTGATGCATAACCGCGATTTGTCCAGCAGGGCCTCCAAAGCTAATAAATCCCAGTTTTAACCAAAATTTGAAAGCTTGCCAAAAGCTGATAGATTCAATTTCTGTTTCATCTACTAAAGATGGCTGATTGTTCATATTAAATTCCTTTGAAAATCTGCATATAAGCCATCAAAAATACGGTTTGAAAGATGAAGTAATTGATCATCATTTGTGATCGTGCTTCTGAGACCTTGTAAAATTTTTTCAATACCTAAAGCTTCGGCAGGCTCATTTCCTCCAACATCTAAAAAATGAACAATTTCAGCGATTTTGTTTAAAGCTGGATTTTGTAATTCAAAGCTATGAATTAACACTTCAAAAGTGACTAGATGATTGATATGGGTAAAATGAGCATCATCAAAATCAAAACCCAAGGCATCCTTGGGGCACTCATTGGGATGCTCTAACCAAATAAATTTTGCCTGAGGATCTATAAGTTTTTGAATGATCCATGCAGATGCCAAGCGGTCAATCCAGGGGCGCTTTCTAGTTGCCCAAATTTTATTTTGAAAATCTTGCTTAAATAAGACTTTAAATTGCTGTTCAAAATTATTGGGTTCATCATATTCACCTAACTGAGCAATCGAATGTTCTAATCGAGTGAGTGCGTTCAGTGTTTTGCTTTGATGAATATTCGGGAAAAAATCAATTTCTATTAATAAGTTGAGGTTTTTTCTTAATTTTCGAGTTTGTTTGAGATGTTCTTTTTTCCTATTTTCCTCAAGCATATTTTGTATTTGATAAATCTCGTTGCTCAGTTCTTCATATTCGCCAGTCCTGTCAAAAAGTTGAACAAGGTCTAAATGTGCAGGTGCTTCGGTCTGAAAGATATAGGCTTGCCCATTTTCATTAAGATGATCATTAACAATAGACTCGAATTTTTCAGAATGCACTTCAGGCAATAAGTAGACACCATCTCTCAAAGTTGCTGCACCATTTGATTTTAATGAGCGCCAAATTCGCATTCTTGCAGTTGTACTTTGACTGGGTAGCGATGAAATGAGTAATGATATTTCCATGTTATAAACTTAACAAATTTTGTTTAATTTATAACAAATATTTTAGATTGAAAATGATTTTTATTGAATAATAGTATGTGTAAAAAATATAAAGATTTTGTACTTAATATTGATTTGTTGTGAATAAATTAAGATTATTAATGTTTGTTCTTCTAAAATCAACAAAATATAGCTCATATGAAATCGGAAATGGGAGTCTTAAGCTCCCATTTTTACTATATTTTTTGAAAATTTCGTATAACAGCTTATATGTTAAATGGAGTAAATATTTAATTATACTTTTTAAATATTTCTAAAAACTTTTTTAACTCCTCTTGATCATACTCGCCTTGTAAAACATGAGTTTTAAGGTGCTCCTCTATTAGCTCATTCATAAGCCCATTAATTGCACCTTTAATCGCAGCAACTTGTTGCAATATCGCTATGCAAGATGCTTCTGGATCAATAACAGAACTATGAACAGCATTCATTTGTCCTTGTAATCTGCGAATTCTGTTTAGAACTTTTTTATTTGTCTGTAAATGGCTCATAGAATGGCTCTGCTAATTGCAATATACTGAGGGGGAGTATATTGAGGTTGTTAAAAAATGGTCAATAACATTTTATCTTCAGATCATTCTCATGAGTTTGATCAGGGAAATCCATTAGCACAAAAGAAAATATTATTAGCCACGATACTTACTGGGTTAATGATGATAGCCGAAATTTCAGGAGGCTATATATTTAACTCTATGGCTTTATTGGCTGATGGTTGGCATATGAGTTCACATATGGTTGCATTAGGACTTGCCTATATTGCGTATCGAGCTGCTAGATACTATTCAAAAGACTCAAGATTTTGCTTTGGTACTTGGAAAATTGAAGTTTTAGCAGGCTATAGCAGTGCAATTCTATTGATGATAGTGGCTATTGTAATGTGTGTCAGTTCAATTGATAGGCTATTGAACCCTATTAGCATTCATTATAATGAAGCAATTTTTATTGCATTAATTGGCTTAGGTATTAATTTAGTTTGTGCTTGGCTATTACATGATGATCATAGTCATCACCACCATGATCATCATAATGACCATAGCCATCATCATGATCTAAATCAGAAAGCGGCTTTTCTACACGTAGTTGCTGATGCAGCAACATCAGTTCTTGCTATTATTGCTCTTTTTGCGGGGAAGTACTTTGGTTGGAATTTTTTAGACTCTATTCTTGGAATAGTGGGTGCGCTTCTAGTAGCTAAATGGGCTTTTGGATTAATTAGTCAAACAGCCAAAATCTTATTAGTGGCCGAAATGGATGAACATGTTGTTGAAGAAATTAGAGAAGTCATTAAAGAATTAGATACTAAGATTGATATTCTTGACTTACACGTATGGCAAGTAGGTAAGGGTAAATTTTCTTGTATTCTGGCGATAGAAACAGAAACTCTTGATTTAACTCCATTGATAGTAAAAAAAGCTTTATCCATTCATGAAGAAATCGTACACGCAAGTATTGAAATAAATCATAGATTTTAAAGAATTTCTAAAATTAACATAAACCCCATTATGCGAAATGCTTAAAGGTTATCTTTAAGTATCAAAGTCTTATATAAAATCATGATGGGGTCTAGGGCACTATTACGATTTCTTTTTGGCTATTTACGTTTGTGATTAGATCAATAGAATGAAAGTTGTTTGAAAAAGCGCTCTAGTAAGGGCTTTTTACAAAAGTAGACTCATTGTAGACTTTATACTTATTGTTTATTCGAGTGAGTTATTGCGAATTATTGCAAGTTATAAATAAAAATATTATTAATCATGTGTTTGTATTGTTCATTATTGCATGTTATTGCGAATTATTGCTAAAAATTAACCATACTGTAGAATTTGAAATTCAAATTTATTCGCCATGACCATTTTCCATTTTTAACATCAATTTACAGGGGTTTACAATGTTGCGCAGTTTAGCATTCTGATTTTTCCGTCCAATGGCACAAGATGTCAATTCACTTCAGATAAAATAAATTTCTTTATACAAATGATCCGCACAATCCTAAATCGACACGATGGGGAAAACTAAGGTCTAGACATGATGATTAAAAAGTTAGTGGCTGTAATGCAATGAGGATACGTTATTTTTATCTTTTGATGATCATTGCCCTATGTTATGGCATATGGACGTTGGCTTTTAAAAATGATCAGGGTGTAACAGATACTGAAAATTATCAGGTGATTAATTCAGAAGTATCGACCTTTAAATCTTATAAAATGAATAAGTTATCTGCATTTGAAGGCGAGTTTCGCGTACTTTCACGAAAAGATTATTATACAGGTCGTGAAGCAAAGATTAGCCCAACAGATTTGGCACTCGGTTGGGGAGCAATGGCAGATCCACAAGTCTATAAGCAACTGAGCATTCGGCAAAGTAATCGTTGGTATTATTGGCGTTATGAAAATGAACCACCCATTCCACGCCGTGAAATTGAAACACATAGTGCCAATATGCATATTATTCCTGCAAATAAAGCAATTGCACAACAATTGTCTAAAGTGGATGAGAATGATCGAATTAATTTGAAAGGTCAGTTGGTCGAGGTCAGTGCAGAGGATGGTTGGGTTTGGCGCAGTTCATTATCACGAGAAGATACCGGTAATGGCGCATGTGAATTATTTTTAGTTGAATCAATTCAAATTTTATAGAAAATCAAGTCAATACAAAAAAGCCCCGACATGTGTCAGGGCTTTCATTGTCATGATGTATTTAAATTTAGATTTGAGTGAGGTCAAACCAAATCATTTGACTGTTTTTTTCTGCGAGTACAGTGGAAGCCTCATCAAAAAATAATGCATCACCTGATTTCACAGTTTGACCTGCAATTTCAACTTCACCTTCAATGACATGAACGTAGTTAAATTGTTGCGTTGCTTTCACATCTAAACTTTTACCTTGTTCCAAATATGCCGCTTTAATTTCAGCATTTTGGCGAATGTGCATGGGTGCATTGTCATTTGGTCCAACAATTAAATGCCATTCGTTTGGTGCTTTTTTAGGATCACGTTCAATTTGTTGATAAGTTGGTTCAGCATCACGAACATTTGGAATCACCCAAATTTGCAACAAATGTACGTCTTCATCACCTTGGTTAATTTCGCTGTGTTTGATGCCTGTACCTGCACTCATCAATTGCCACTCGCCAGCACGGATTTCACCTTCATTGCCCATACTGTCTTTATGGGTGATTGCACCTTTTAATACACAGGTCAAAATTTCCATGTTGTCATGTGGATGCGTGCCAAAGCCATTGTGAGCTGCAATATGATCATCATTGAGTACACGCAGTGAACCAATTCCCATAAATTCTGGGTTGTACCAACTACCGAAAGAGAAGCTATGATACGTGTTTAACCAACCCGCTTGTACATGACCACGATCTTCGCTGCGGTGTAAATAAGTTGTCATTTGAAATCTCCAAATCTTTATATTTTTAACTTGAAACAAGAATAATATTTTTTCTGGTGCGATGAAATAGGTAAAATAAGATACATTGTTCTATTTTTGGAATGATTGGATCATTAATGATGATTAATAAGTGCAGAATATAAACCTATTTTAAATATAAAAAAACCTGCCCGAAAGCAGGTTTTGAGATTTCAATCAATAAAAATTGACTGAAATATAACGATTACTCTAAGAATTTAACCGTAACACCCGATTTCACTTTTTTACCTAAGTCATTGGCATCCCAGTTGGTCAAACGGATACAACCGTGTGACGCAGTTTTAGAGATTGCTGATGGGTTTGGTGTGCCATGAATACCAAACGATTTTTTACTCAAACCAATCCAGATATTACCTACAGGGGCATTTGGACCCGGTGGTAAAGACAATGGTTTTTTATTGTTACCTTGAAGGAAGTTACTTGGTGAATAGCTATACCAAGGGTTTGGTGCAATACCCGTCACTTTATATGTACCTGTTGGAGACGGTGTATCTGAGCTACCAATGGTTGCAGGGAATGAACCGACCATTTGGTTTTGTGCATTGAACAAATACAACTGCTTCGCACCTTTGTGCGCCACAATCAGGTGAATGTTTTCAGGTAAATCATTGCGAATATTGGTCACAATAATTTTTTCACCCGCTTTTTTAAAGTTTGCTTTAGGATTGAGTTTTTTTAAAAACTCTTCATCCATATGAAATTTTTCACCCAACATTTCCGTTACACGCGTGTAATACAAGCCTTTCATTTTGGCTTGTAATGCATAATCGTGCGGAATAGATGCCGCATAAGGACCTTTTAGATCGGCATCTGTAATAGTGTATTCAACATAGGCAGGCTTATTGCCTTGTTTAGCAACCAAAGTGTCCCAAGTTTCTTTATTGAGTTCACCCGTTGCTTTTAAACCATTCATTTGTTGGAATGATGCAATGGCTTTGAGGGTATTCATACCGCTAGAACCATCAATTGCACCAGGTGATGCATGGGCATTGTTCAACATCACATGCGCACGCGCATAGACAGGGAATTGTCCCTTACCAATGTTTTCATACCAATCGGCGTTGTTCAAACTATCCAACGTCCATGACACTTTCGAAGGTGCTTGACCTACAGGTGTTGTTGATGTGGTTGGCGTTGGTGCAGAAGCGATATCAGCAGTTTTCACTTCAGTACGATCAAGTTTTTGAAGCGTATCTGCAGCTTGATTTAAATCTTGCTGTTCCTGTGGGCTAATCTCTACCGCAGAAGCTGCAGTTGAGGTTGTATCAACGGCTAATGGGTCAATGGGATCTTCAGCGACAGTGACTGCTTTTTGAGGCGTGAGCGAACGATCTGTTGTCGTTGCTGCTGCAAATGCAGTACCTGTCAAAATGCAGCTTAAACTCAAGGCAAGTATTGAGCGTACGAACATGTAATTCAACCTTAAGAATTATTCATATTGATTTTTAAAAACGCCCAAGTATTGCAGAAAATACACATCTATGCAGTATCAGTTTTGTGTAAAACACGATTTTTACTGCAATATCGGCTACATAATCAAGCGAAGAACAGGTTAACTTACAAGCCTTTTTTGTTATGATGGTGCAAATTTGAGATTTGGATAGGGAAAGTAATGACGACCTTAAAAAACGATCGTTTTCTGCGTGCCTTGTTGCGTGAGCCGGTAGATACAACACCCGTATGGATGATGCGCCAAGCAGGGCGTTACCTACCAGAATATAAAGCCACACGAGCGACTGCAGGCGATTTTCTTTCTCTGTGTAAAAATGCAGATTTTGCCTGTGAAGTAACCTTACAACCGTTACGCCGTTACGATTTAGATGCGGCTATTTTATTTTCAGATATTTTAACTGTACCCGATGCATTGGGTTTAGGTTTGTATTTTGAAACAGGCGAAGGTCCAAAATTCCATAAAACGATTCGTACAGAACAAGATGTCGCAAACTTACCCTCATTTAATGCCAAATCTGATTTGGGTTATGTGATGAATGCCGTTTCAACCATTCGTTCAGCATTGGGCGGTCAAGTGCCTCTCATTGGTTTTTCAGGCAGTCCTTGGACACTTGCAACCTATATGATTGAAGGTGGTTCAAGCAAAGATTTTCGTTTTACCAAGCAAATGATGTACGCACAACCTGAAGTGTTGCATGCTTTGTTAGATCGTTTAGCCGATGCAGTAATTGATTATCTCAATGCTCAAATTGAAGCGGGTGCGCAAGCCGTACAGATTTTTGACAGTTGGGGCGGAGCATTGGCGCACCGTGAATATCTTGAATTTTCACTTAAATACATGCAAAAAATTGTTGCAGGTTTAACCCGTGAAAATGAAGGACGTAAAGTGCCTGTGATTCTGTTTACGAAAGGTGGCGGTCAATGGTTAGAGCCAATGATTGCGACAGGTGCAGATGCTTTCGGTCTCGATTGGACAACAAATTTACAGGTTGCCCGTCAAACTGTGAACGGTCGTGCTGCATTGCAAGGTAACTTAGACCCTGCAACATTGTATGGTTCATTTGACAATATTGAAAAAGCCACCAAAGCGATGCTTGATGGTGCCTATGCCAACGGTGAAAAAACCGGTTATGTGGCAAATCTTGGACATGGCATTACCCAATGGGTTGATCCTGCACATCCAAAAGTCTTTATTGATACCGTACATGAGTACAGTCAAAAATATTTGGGCTAATGTATAGCGATGTTAGTTTTCAAAGCATTTTTTGATTTTTCCTTTAAGGCAGCATTCGCTGCCTTATTTGGTATTTTACTGCTCGTCGCATTTGCACTGACTGCACCAATGGGCAGTCATGACTATTACGGTTTTTTCCGATACGATTATCTGCTTTTTTATGCACTAATCATTCAAGTCTGTTTGTTGTATTTGAAACTTGAGTCATGGGCAGAAGCCAAAGTAATTGCACTTTTTCACCTGATGGCTATGGTGATGGAAATTTTTCTGACGCATCCACAAATCGCATCTTGGCAATATCCGCAACCCGCCGTGTTTAAAATTTTAACTGTGCCTTTGTTTGCAGGGTTTATGTACTCTGCTGTGGGGAGTTTTTTTGCACGTTCATTACGGTTGTATCGTGTATCGTTTGAAAACTTACCCCGTTTTGCGAATATGCTTAGTTTGGCGGTCTTCTCCTATATCAATTTTATGAGTAAATTTTTTATTCCTGATTATCGAAATCTATTATTTGTATGGAGTGTAGTCATTTTTTGGAAAACAAAAACTCACTTTGAGGTTCAGCAATACAAACTGAAATTACCAATGCTACCCATTTTAGTCGTTTTGGCATTTATGATTTGGGTTGCTGAAAATATCAGTACTTTTTATAAAATTTGGCTCTATCCAAGTCAGGTCGATGCATGGCATATGGTCGGTTGGGGCAAGCTTGGATCGTGGTATTTATTATTATTACTCAGTTTGGTTTTAGTGCTTAAAATATTGGGTCATCGTGATACAACTGGGCGTTGGATATTAAAATCATCCACTCATTTTTAAATAATAAGCGCTCTGTACACGACAAATTTCACAGAACCCTTATCCTATCAGGATTCTGCTTTCT
>CAXYZD010000029.1:0-22277 GCA_964293455.1 uncultured Acinetobacter sp.
CACTTGCAATGGTTGATTCTGCGAAAGGCATCACTAACTTCCATTCACCTAACGACGTGATTGTAGATGCTTCTATGCCTGCGATGATTCGTGGTGGTGGTAAAATGTGGGGTGCTGATGGCAAACCTTACGATTGTAAAGCAGTAATGCCTGAATCTACTTTTGCTCGTATTTATCAAGAAATGATCAATTTCTGTAAATGGAATGGCAACTTCGATCCACGTACAATGGGTACTGTACCTAACGTTGGTTTGATGGCGCAAAAAGCTGAAGAATACGGTTCACACGACAAAACTTTTGAAGTTCCTGCTGCAGGTATTGCAAATATCACTGACCTTGAAACAGGTGAAGTGTTGATGTCGCAAAACGTTGAGGAAGGCGATATCTGGCGTATGTGTCAGGTGAAAGATGCACCGATTCAAGACTGGGTAAAACTTGCTGTTACACGTGCACGTAACTCAGGTATGCCTGCAATCTTCTGGCTTGACCCATACCGTCCACACGAAAATGAAGTGATCAAGAAAGTTGAAAAATACTTGAAAGATCACGACACGACTGGCTTAGACATTCAAATCATGTCACAAGTACGTGCGATGCGTTATACGCTTGAACGTGTTGCTCGTGGTCTAGATACAATTTCTGTAACAGGTAACATCTTACGTGACTACCTAACAGACTTGTTCCCTATCATGGAATTGGGTACTTCTGCGAAAATGCTTTCTATCGTTCCGTTAATGGCGGGCGGTGGTATGTACGAAACAGGTGCAGGCGGTTCTGCGCCTAAGCACGTACAACAGCTTGTTGAAGAAAACCACTTACGTTGGGATTCACTTGGTGAATTCTTAGCGCTTGCAGTTTCTTTAGAAGAGCTAGGCATTAAAGAAAACAATCTTCATGCTAAATTACTTGCTAAAACTTTAGACCAAGCAACAGGTCAACTGTTGGATAACGACAAGTCTCCATCACGTCGTACGGGTGAATTAGACAACCGTGGTAGCCATTTCTTCCTTGCGAAATTCTGGGCTGAAGCGCTTGCTGCACAAGATGAAGATACTGAATTGAAAGCTAAATTTGCACCTCTTGCAAAAGCATTGGCTGAAAACGAAGATAAAATCATTGCAGAACTTGCTGCAGTACAAGGTAAAGCGGTTGATATCGGTGGTTACTATGCTGTAGATACAGCGAAAGTAAATGCAATTATGCGTCCAAGTGCGACGTTTAATGCAACACTTGCTACTGTTTAAAAATATATCGGCTATTTAGCCAATATATGAAAGAAGCCGATGCACATGCATTGGCTTCTTTTTATCTGTATATTTTAACGCAATGAACGATTTTTCAATTTATGCTAAGATGCGCCTCAAATTGACGATTGCAAAATCGTATTTAAACCGTTGTGAATTTACACTCCCAAGCTCCAAAAAATTCAAGACACTGATGAAAGGTTAGATTTTAAATGCTGAAAACTCCAAACATTGACAGTACGCTATCTCCACGAATCAGTGTTGCCCCGATGATGGATTGGACAACCAAAGATTACCGATTCTTTGCGCGTTTGTTTAATCCTAACGTCATTCTTTACACAGAAATGGTGACGACAGGTGCAATCATCTATGGTGGTGCAAATCGTCATTTAGATTATAACAATGAAGAACATCCGATTGTGTTACAGCTTGGTGGTTCAAACCCAAAAGACTTAGCCACCTGTACTAAAATGGCACAAGACTGGGGCTATGACGAAGTTAATTTGAATGTGGGCTGTCCAAGTGACCGTGTACAAAATAATAAAATTGGTGCATGCCTCATGGCAGAGCCTGATTTGGTTGCTGAATGTATCGCTGAAATGTGCAATGCAGTTGATATTCCTGTGACAGTGAAACATCGTATTGGCATTGATGATATGCAGTCATATGAAGAGATGCTACATTTTGTCGATACCGTGGCAAAAACGGGTTGTGACAATTTCATTGTGCATGCACGTATTGCGCTACTTCAAGGTCTCTCGCCTAAAGAAAACCGTGATGTTCCACCACTGCGTTATGATGATGTGTACCGCCTAAAACAAGATCGTCCAAATTTAATCATTGAAATTAATGGCGGGATTAAAACCTTTGCGGAAACTGAAGAACATTTAAAACATGTCGATGGCGTGATGATTGGTCGTGAGGCGTACCACAATCCGTACTTATTGGCTGAAATTGGGCAGTTATGGAATTTAGATCTACCTGATCGTTTTGAAATTATCGATCAAATGCTTCCATATATTGCGAAACGTATGGAAGAAGGTGCGCCACTGTCGATTATTACTCGTCATATTTTAGGTCTATTCCAAAACTTACCTGGAGCCCGTAAATGGCGTCAGGCTTTAAGTGGCGGTAATGCGAAAACTTTTACTGATGTTGAAAATGCAATTGTAAATATCAAAGAAGCAATGAAACGTACTGAGGATTATCTTAAAGAACAACATATTGCTCCATAAATAATATTCTCAGTAGCACAAAAAAGCGAAGTCTATATCATCACTTCGCTTTTTTTATTTTTAGAATCATAAAAACTTATTGTTTCGCTTTTTTCTGATCTAGTTTCTTTAACACTTCCGCCACTGCAACCATGGCAAAACTTGAAGTTACTACTACTGCTGAACCATATCCACCACAACGTAAACCTGCACTTGGGCAAACATCTGCACTTGAAAATGGATTATCAATCGAATAAACACAAGTAATACCAAATTTATCTTTTGGCTTTTTACAAATGCCCATACCACGCAATTGAGTACGAAGTTTTGCTAACATTGGGTCTTGTTCAGTTTTTGATAAATCTGCAACTCGGATTTTAAGTGGATCTAATTTTCCACCTGCCCCACCCGATACAATCAGCGGAATTTTATTAAAACGACAATGTAACATGAGTGCAAGTTTCGCTTTGACATCATCAATACAATCTAAAATTAAATCGGGTGCTTCAGCCAAAATCTCTTTGATATTGTCAGCACTTAAATAATCTTCAATCAAATTAATTTTAATGCGTGGATTAATCTGACGACAGCGTTCTGCCATGACTTCAATTTTTTCATGACCTAAAGTTGAAGTCATGGCAGGAAGTTGACGATTGATATTCGAAGCAGCAATCGAGTCCATATCGACCAATGTTAACTCGCCAACACCTGTACGAGCCAATGCTTCAACTGCCCAAGAACCGACACCGCCAATTCCGATCACCATCACATGACTTTTTTCATAATGGTTAAAAGCATCATCTCCATAAATTTTGGCGACACCTGCAAAACGGCGATCATATTCATCATCTTGGTACAAATCAGTCATGGTGCTTTATCAAAACAGAAAATTTTAGCTATTTTAGCAAATTCATCTTAAAAAAAACTAATTCCATGCATCAGGTAATTGAATTGCATCTGCGTGATTCTCTTTCAAAAGGTAGGTTTCTTGCTGATTCACAGATCCAGTTCCTGAATCAGACGTAGGTGAATAATCTGCTTGATAATGATATTTGACTCGCCAAGTATAGGGTTTTACATAGCTGATCTGAGTATCCAAAGTATATTCATCGTGGCATTTATCATTACTTTGTTGATAATCTTCCTCAGAAAAGCAAGCCCGAATCATCCGATACATTGATAAAGGAATATTCTGAAATACTTGTTGATATTGACCCTTTTCTTTTAATTGTAAAAAATCGACTACCTCTTCATTCATGCCACCGCCTGAATAGCCTTCTTGCCATTTTTGAACGATTCCCACTGCATAGTCTTGCGCATTGATAGGGAATAATTTAGGGAATATCGAAAGTTGTTTGTCGTCATCACTTTGTTCAGACATTGCCCAACGTGCACTTTGAGTACGTGGTTGATAAGTCGAAAAATTCCATTGATTAATAAGTTCAAAACCTTGTGCATCCTGCTGAATTTCAGCAAGCTTTAACGCATGAATGGCATAAAATTGAGTTTTTTGATTTTTGACCTTAAAAAAACGACTGACTTTTCCATCTATACAGAACGATTCAAATTGTCGACAAAACTGCGTTTGTTGCTGAGTATTGAGTATATGTTTTTGTAGAATTTTTTCTTGGGGCTGTGCGTGAGCAGCCATGGAAAATACGAAAAAAAGTAGACCACTCATATAAGGAAAATGACGAGATTTAAACATTTCAACCTCTTTTTAATATTCTATTTTATTTTGAAGCTAATCATTTTCCAAGCGTAATGCTTGCATCGTATTTTGCCAAAGATGCGCAGCTATAACGTCACGTGGAATACCTAAAACTTGTGTAAGCCCATCTAAAACATAGGGTAAATTAGCTGGGGTATTTCGGGTGCGATGCTCATGTGAAGTCTGACAGCACAATGGTGTCATATCTGGGCAATCTGTTTCTAGTACCAAATGTTCTAGACCTATTTCTTTTACCACAGTGTGCAATTTTTTCGCATTCGGATTGGTAATCTGCCCTGTGACTCCAATTTTAAAACCCATTGCAATCAGCGCTTTTGCTTCTTGCACACCTCCACTAAAAGCATGCGCAATACCGCCATATTGAAATTTATGTTGTTTCAATATTTTAATCGCATCTGCATGCGAACGTAAAATATGTAATAACACAGGTTTTTCAAACTGCTGTGCCAATGTCAATTGTGCAGAAAAAAAATCTTGTTGCTTTTTAAACACTTCAGGTTGCTTATGTTCTTTTTTAAAAGTATCTAGACCAATTTCACCTACAGCAACGCAATCTTCAGTTTTTAAAATGTGTTCTAAATCCTGCAAAAACTGAGTTTCATGCTGATCAATAAAAAATGGATGCAAACCTGGAGCAAGATAACTTTTCGGTGCATTCTCCAACTGATTGAGAAAATGCTGCGTTTGAATTAAATCATTAAAACGTGAATGCAGAAAACCAATTAAAACCAACCCTTCAACACCCACAGCTTTTGCCTGTTGTGCCAACTGTACCCGATCATGATCAAAATCAGGCACATCAAAATGGGTATGGGTGTCAAAGAGTTTAATTCTGTGCACTAACTTTTATCTTTGCTGCTATAGTCGCTGATGTTGCAATTTGCTGATCCACTTTTTCATTGATCGGTAAATATTCTTTTTTCAAAATTTTATTCAACTGGCTATATGGAATTTCTAAACGAGGTAAACCGACCACATAAGGACCAATCTCATATTCACCATATTGTAAAATTAGGCTATTTTCTCCTAAGTAATAATTATCACTGAGTTTAAATTTCCAGACTTGTTCATATTCAGTGATATTGGTCGAAAGCTCCGACTCAGCCACCCATTTTTTAAATGCCTCATAAGCCAATTTTTCTAACTGTGCTTTTTGACCTGACGCCACGATATGATCAAGCGGAACTAACTTTTGCGTTTTTAAATCAAAATTATAATAAATTTGTGAAGACGAGCCATGTGCTCCCCCCATATAACTGCTTGTATTTAGAACGACCGTTGCCAATGCACCCTCAGAATTTAAAATTTTAGGGCTAATGGACAAGGTAATTTGACTACTTGCACCCAATGTTTTCAACTCTTGATCAAGTCCTAAAAATGCAGTGACATAGGGTTTAATCTCTATTGCCATGTGTTGAACAGGCGTTAAAGTTGTATTGACATCACTTGCAGAAGCAACAGCTTCTGATGCTACGTCTTGTTTGTTTTTTTCAATCTGAATATCTTGTTTCAACTTACCAATATCGAGTATACGCTCAAGATTTTGTAAAATGGCTTGATCAATCTGTTGATCAACCACAATCTGATTCGTCTGCAAACGATCGACACTAAATTCAGGGCAACGGTTTCCACTACATTCAGGTAGACTGACAGGTATTTTTTGCGTTTCGCCTTGTAATTTTAAAGTTGTATCCTGAACAACAGATGCAGGTTTCTCCGTAGTAGGTTCTGACTTCTGTTCAGCTTTCGGCTGACAAGCCGTTACAGCAAATGTAGACATCACTATGGCAATCGCTAAAACCTTTTTTTTCATCAACAGGACCAACCTTTAAAATCATACAAACAGTTCTATATCACCTAGCCTATCCTGTATATAACTTTGCTTTCAATACAGTTTTGTATACTTCATGCTATCAACTGGGCGCTTGATTGCTCAAAACATTTTTTGAAAAACTTCAGGTTTTAGCATCTGCTGTGTCTGTGCTTTATCGAGATAAATATCAAATTGTGGTGCATCATCGCTAATCTCACCCGCACGATAATGTAAGCCAACACCCTCACCATCAAAGAACCAATCCGACTGCCCCCAAAAGAGTTTTTTCGGTGCCGCTTTTTTCACAAGTTTATCTTGCTCGTCTAACCATACTTGATATTTTTGCTGAATCAAACTATTCATCGCATTTTGTTTTTGGGGTTGAATTACATCTAAAATCATTATATTTTTCTTAAGCTTACGATCTGCCACATATAAATATTGGCGTGCTTTGACTGCTACTTCTGCTTGTTTCGTATCGACTGAAATTTGCAATAACACATACTGATTACGCTGTGATGCTATTCGTGTCTGCATGTGTAACTCATAGGCTTTATTTTTTGGAAATTCACCTTCCCAAGCATCTGATTTTTTAATATAGGCATCTACTGCTTGCTGTAGATTCATCTCTTGATCTAAGCCCACTTGATTTTGAATCACCCATGCTTGATGTGTTTCAATCCATTGATTGAGCCAAGTATCTTGAGTTTTAATCGTTTGAATTTCTATTTCAATACAGTTTTTCTTTTCACAAAATGGTAAAGCATAATCCGCTTTGACCTCTTGCATATCCAAATACGGCAATACGTCAGGATTTTCAATTTGTATAGGCTCTGATGCGCCTTGTTGCTGCACATTTTCTTTTGGCTGATCTTGTTTTGAATCACACGCCATCAACAACAATGCGCTAATAAGTATGAATCCTTTTCCTGATATGTGCATAGCAGTACCTTTATCCATAAATGAAACTTTATTTTTAAATAAAAACAGCTTCTCGAAGAAGCTGCTTTGTGACCAAATTAATTATGTTTAAACAGAATTAATGTTCACGTGTCGAACGGAAATTAATATCAGGATAACGTTCCTGCATTAACTGCAAGTTCACACGACTTGGTGCCAAGTAGGTCAAGTGACCACCACCATCTAAAGACAATTGGTCATGGGCTTTTTTCTTAAATTCGTTAAATTTCTTTTCATCATCACAAGAAACCCAACGTACTGTATGAATATTTACAGGCTCATAGATACAATCAACTTTGTATTCTTCTTTTAAGCGATACGCAACAACATCAAACTGTAGCACACCGACTGCACCCACAATCAAATCATTGTTGATTTGTGGCATAAACACCTGTGTTGCACCTTCTTCAGATAACTCTTTTAAACCTTTTTGTAATTGCTTAGATTTCAAAGGATCTTTAAGACGTACACGGCGGAACATTTCAGGGGCAAAGTGTGGAATCCCAGTAAAATGTAAATTTTCACCTGAAGTAAAGGTATCACCAATTTGAATAGTACCGTGGTTATGTAAACCAATGATATCACCCGGCCATGCTTCTTCTAACTGCTCACGCTCACCCGCAAGGAATGTCAATGCATCACTAATACGCACTTCCTTACCTAAGCGTACATGATTCATTTTCAAGCCTTTTTCATACTTACCTGAACAGATACGCATAAATGCAATACGGTCACGATGTTTCGGATCCATATTTGCCTGAATTTTAAAAACAAAACCTGTAAAACGTTCTTCTTTAGCATCAACAGAACGTTCATCTGTTGGATGCGCTTTCGGTTCAGGCGCCCATTGAATAAATGCATTTAAGACATGATCAACGGCAAAGTTACCCAGTGCTGTACCAAACAAAACAGGGGTTTGACGCCCTGCTAAAAATTCAGCATGATCAAGTGGATCATTTGCCATTTGCACAAGTTCTAATGACTCTTCAAATGATGCAAATGCTAAATCACCGACTTTTTCACGAATATCAGGATAGTCATAACCATCACGAATTTCGATATCGGTAATGGTTGAGCCAAAACCTGCTTTATAAACATAAAGCTTGTTTTCAATCAGGTTATATACACCAGCAAAGTCTTTACCCATACCGAGTGGCCATGTCAGCGGTACACAACGGATATTCAGTACATTTTCAATTTCATCTAACAATTCTAATGGTTCACGAATTTCACGGTCCATTTTGTTGACGAAAGAAATAATCGGCGTGTCACGCATACGACACACTTCCATCAATTTGATGGTACGTTCTTCGACACCTTTTGCCCCATCAATCACCATTAAAGCCGAGTCAACCGCTGTTAATGTACGATAGGTATCTTCTGAGAAGTCTTCATGTCCCGGTGTATCAAGCAAATTAATGACATGATTTTTAAACGGAAATTGCATAACAGACGTAGTGATTGAGATCCCACGTTCTTTTTCCATTTCCATCCAATCTGAAGTCGCAGCACGGTCAGATTTACGGCTTTTCACCATACCCGCAACCTGAATGGCTTTACCCCACAACAGCAATTTTTCTGTCATGGTCGTTTTACCAGCATCGGGATGCGAAATAATCGCAAAGGTGCGTCTTTGAGCGACCTGCGCCGCTAATTCATTTTTAAAGCTCATGCATAATACCTACTGCGAACACGCAGTTTTAAGGATCAAAATGACCCAAATATAAATTGCACATATTGTAGCAGAATTCCACCCTGCTACAAAAAATCTTGTTGACTGGTTTAGGATCGTAGATTTGCATGTTTACATGGGTTTTGCCTGACTTTAAAGGTGAAATCCTAAGTTTTAAATTTAGGCAGATTAAAATAAAAGTTGAAGGTTCTTTCGGTAATTGTATATATCAGCAAAATAATTTAAATCAAGTATGGATTATAAAAGATACAATCACCAATTAAGTGACCACAGCATAACTTTCTTCTAAACGCTGTACAGGCAAGGGCATGCCTAATAAGTATCCTTGTAATTGCTGACAACCTAAACGCTTCAATATTTCTGCTTGTAGTTCCGTTTCAACACCTTCAGCCGTAACCACTAAACCTAGACGTTTAGCCAACTGAATAATACTCTCTAAAATAATTTCTTCTTTTGAATTTGGCGTCAAATTACGAATAAATTCACGATCAATTTTCAACTCATCGACAGGTAAATTTTTCAAATATAAGAAGCTTGAATGTCCTGTACCAAAATCATCTATCGCTAAAAGAATGCCTAAACTACGCAATTTTTCAAAGGTTTGAATACTTGTTTCAATATGTTGCATGGCTGTTGATTCAGTAATTTCGATAATCAGGCTACTTGGTGCAATTTTATATTTTTGAATTAAGGCTTCAAGACGACAAATTAATTGTTTATGTTCAAATTGAATCGCCGATAAATTCACAGCAATGGATGAAAAATCAATACCTTTTTCCTTCCACTCATATAGTTGCGAACACGCTTGCTCAAGTGCCCAATACCCCATACGAATAATTAAGCCTGTTTGTTCAGCCCCTTCAATAAACATACTCGGTGCAAGTAAACCTAAATTTGGATGTTTCCAACGAATCAGCGCCTCAACACCACAGATTTTATAATCAGCAGTAAATTTTGGTTGATAAAACAAAACAAATTGATGCTCTTCAACCGCACGGTATAAATCATTGATCAGTTTTGATTGACTACGATTAGACTGTTTTTTGTCAATGGAATCATTATAAATACTGTATGTATTACGCCCTTGCTCTTTAGACTGCATCATTGCCGCTTCGGCATTGATTAATAAATCTTGTAAACCACTGCCATGCTTTGGATACAATACAATACCAATACTTGCAGAAATATTAATTTCTTTGCCTGAAATTTTAAAACTTTCTTGAATTTTTGCTAACAATAATGCCGCAAATTCCTCACACTCAACTTGAGTTGTATTTTCAACAATCAGTAAAAACTCATCTCCACCAATACGCATCAGTTTTTGATTGTCTGTTAATTGATGATGTAATCGTTGCGCCAATTTCACTAAAAGCTCATCGCCAATATGATGTCCAAAAGCATCATTCACCGACTTAAAACGATCCAGATCAATATAAATAAAAGCCACTTCGCCTTCAAGTTGACGATGTGCCATAAATAAACCATTGGTATAATCAATTAAAAATAGGCGGTTTGGAAGTTTGGTTAAATTATCTTGCAAAACAAGGCTTTCTAACTCTTTATTTGCAAGTAAAAGCTGGTGATTACGCTCTTCTAGTCTTAACTCAAGCATAGCAACTGCAAATGCAGCAATCAGTGTCAAACAAGTTGCAAAAATTACAGCAACCAACAGCATGGTCTGACTTTCGTTATAATTTAACCCAATTGCTGTTGGGTTTTCGACTGTATGGAAAATGATACTCGCCATACCAGTGTAATGCATACCGACTATACTAAAGGCAATCATGCACGCAACTGCAAACTTTAAAAGTCCTCGATGGTTCATGGCTTGTTTATATTTAAAAGCCAACCAAAATGAAAGCCCTGAACCACTGACACCAATAAGAATCGAAAATAAAACAATTAAACTATCATAATGAATATCTTGATTGGGTACATTCAAACCCATCATACCCACATAGTGCATCCCTGAAATACCGCCCCCCATAAGGGCTGCACCCAAAACTAAACGCCCCAAAGGCAAGGTCTGGCGTGTAGTCAGCCAAATGGCAAATGTTGAGGTAATCGCAGCAATAACATAGGAAAATATGGTCAAACCAGGGTCAAAAGAATAACCTTCAGGTAAATGACAGGCAAGCATGCCAACAAAATGCATCGCCCAAATGGCAAGACCAAAGATCATCCCACTGGCAATCATGAGAACTTTTTGTTTTTTTGAACTTTCTATATTATAAATGAGCTGTTCCAATGAAATAGCAATATAACAGACGATGACCGCAACAACGGCAGAGCCTATCACTAAATCATTGTCATAACTCATATGAATCATACAAATGTACTTCCTAAAATGAACACATTATTGTTATTTAAGTTATTTAAAAAAATCCTAAAAACAACGCATCACCTCGTGTGACTCACCTGATTGAATAGAATTTAGAATATCATTAAAATAGCACTATCTCATTGAAGGTCAAGTTTTTTTAACTCTCAAATAAAAAAGGGCATATCAAAATACGCCCTTCTTTTAGTTAAACTTAATAGCTATTTTAGTGTTTTTTCTGCAATTCACCAAGATCCATCAAAACATTAGCAGCTTCTGTGACAAAAGTCTCTTCTTCAGGTAATGATGGACGCTGTGCAACTTTCATTTTTGCACGAGACTCAGCTAAGGCATCCATAGATGCTTGATAGCTTTCCCAGTTTGGATATGGCTTCTGCCCCATCTCTTTACGACGTATATTTTCAGCTTGTAAAGTTTTATCTTCAAGCGCAATCAACTCTTTTTTACGCTGAGTGATATCTAATACCACTTGCTTTTGATCTTTAGAAGTCTGAGCAATCGCTTTACGCGCATTAAGATATTGGAACTGTGCATCGGCATCTACACGCTGTTTAGACAATGTCGATAACTGAGGCACATACGGTTGAATCTGACCTTCACGCTTAAATGGTGCAGTCGGAATAGTATCCCACTTTAAGGCATTTTTTGCTTTACGCTCACCAAACTCTTCATCATAAATATCAACGAGTTTGATATCAGGAATAACGCCTTTATTTTGCGTACTGCCACCTGTTACACGGTAAAATTTACGCTGTGTCAAAGTCGCCTGACCATATGCCAAACTGTCCAACTGAACTTGTGCCGTTCCTTTACCTGTGGTTGTGCTACCAATCACCACACCACGATCATAATCTTGAATTGCAGCCGAGTAAATTTCACTTGCCGATGCTGAAGCTAAGTTAATTAATACCGCCAATGGACCTGCATACGTCTGTGCACCACCATCTGTATCTTCAAAGACACTGACATTGCCATTGCCATCACGAATTTGCACCACAGGACCTTCTTTAATGACCTGACCAATCATTTTCGCAACTTCTTCAAGTGAACCACCTGGGTTATTACGTAAATCAATAATCACCCCTTCCACTTTTTGGTTGGCTAAAGACTGCAATGCTTTATTGGTATCCTCTGCAACAGAACGATATTCGCCCCCAGCACGGCGTGCACGATAGTTCAAATAGAACGATGGAATTTCCACCACGCCAAATTTATGCTTTTGACCATCACGTATCACTTCGACAGTACGAGAACGTACACCTGCATCTTCCTCTTGAATCACATCACGAGTGAGCATCACAATACGTGCTTGATTCATTGAAGCACCTGCACCAAGTAATTTTACCGCTACTTTTGTGCCACGTTTACCGCGAATCAAACCGACAATTTCAGAACTTGGCCAACCAATCACATCAACCATTTTGTCACCATCTTGCGCCACACCAATAATGCGATCGCCCGATTTGACTTGCCCTGACTTACTTGCAGGACCACCTTCAACAATAGTTTCAATCTTGGTGTAATCTTCATTACCACGTTCAGGACGGATGGACACACCAATGCCTTCAAGTTGTAAAGTTGTTTGACGATTCAACTCAATTGCATCAAGCGGCGGGAAATAATTACTGTGCGGATCATAGGTGAGTGTCATTGAATTAAGAATGCGCTCTAGCACATCATCACTCTTCACTCGTCCCATACGTTCAAGTTGACGAGTATAACGCTTGGTTAACGTTTGAACAGGCGTTAAATCTTCTGACGCTGTTAAATCCTGACCATTGGCTAAAGATGGGTCATCTTTTAATGCTTTTTGCTTGGCTTGCTCTTCTTCTTTATTAATGGTCAGGTTAATGAGTTGTGAAACCAACATTTTACGCCAGTAATTTTCTTGCTCTATTTTTGAGCTAAAAAATGCTGCTTTTTCACGGTCAGTTTCAATAAATTCATTCGGCTGATTTAAATTTTGTGGTTTTTTCAGCTCAGCAAGCATAAATGAATAAAATGCTTTTAGACGATCACGATATTGCGCATGAATAGCATAAGGCCCTTTTAAGTCGCCTGCTTTAAGTGATGCTCCCAAAGTTGCACCATACTGCTTTTTATAGTCTTGTACTTCTGGTGCAAGAAATAATGTATGTTCAGGATCTAAACTATCAAGATACATATCAAGGATTTTTCCCGATGTCGTTGCATCAAGGCGCATATTTAAATAGTGCTGTCGATCAACCAATGTCGCAAGCTGACGTGTAACGAGTGCTTGTTCTTGTGTCGGTTGAATCGGCCCTGCAACAACTGCGGCATTGGTTTCTGCCATGGCCTGAGAAATAGTCTGGGTAAAAAATAAACCGCCGGTTGCCAATGCAACAGCGCAAGCAATTGTCTGGAGTTTCATAATTTGTTAATACATCCTTGGGGTTGCCAATTGGTGTCGCTTTTTAATCTGAATTCAACAGTTTCAAAATCTTAAACAACTTTATCTGTCTATGTCGTGTAGTTTTATCATAATCTGTACTGACAAAATGTAGCAAATCATTGCAAAATACAGGTATTGTTTTTCCTTTTAAAAATACAACTACGGATTTCCTATGATCGGCGCATTGATGCTTGATATCGCAGGCACAGAACTTACTCAAGAAGATATTGAACTATTGCAAGCTCCGCAAGTCGGCGGCGTAATTTTATTTACACGAAATATCAAATCACCGGCACAAGTTCGGGCTTTGACCGATCATATGCGTCAAGTTCGCCCAGAAATTCTCATTGCAGTTGATCAAGAAGGCGGACGTGTACAACGCCTCAAAACAGGTTTTACTTTACTGCCTGCAATGGGACATTTTGGTGAGCTTTACTTAACTGAACCTGAAAAAGCCATTCAACTCGCGGAGCAATGCGGTTGGCTGATGGCAGTTGAAGTTTTGGCGGTAGGTATTGACTTTAGTTTTGCCCCAGTACTAGACATCAACGACATCAGTGATGTAATCGGCGATCGTGCATTTGCCAAAAATATCCAAGATATTGTCCCCCTTGCTCAAGCCTTTATGGCAGGTATGCAACGTGCAGGTATGGCAACCACAGGCAAACATTTCCCGGGTCATGGTTCAGTCAAAGCCGACTCACATGTTGCTGCAGCCATTGACTCACGTAGTTATGACGAAATTTATGCTCAAGACATGCAAAGCTTCATCCAACTTAAAACACAGCTTGATGCACTGATGCCTGCGCATGTGATTTATGAAAATGTCGATCCAAATCCTGCTGGTTTCTCACCCTTTTGGATTCAAAAAATTCTGCGCCAAGAACTTAAATTTGATGGCGTATTATTCTCTGATGATTTAAGTATGCAAGCCGCTTGCGTGGCAGGCAATGCCGATGCACGTATTCGAGCTGCTTTAGATGCAGGCTGTGACATGGGCTTGGTCTGTAATAACCGTGAATCGGCTTGTGTCGCACTGACAGGTATTGAAAATTTACCATTGCCAAACCAAGAACGTTTAGAACGTATGCGTGGGAAAATCCCTACCACTCACATTGGGGAAGCCTTTGATTTGGGCGCAGAATGGCAATCGGTTAAACACACCATTGAAGCATTTAAAAACTCACGGTAACTTTAATTGAAAAATAATAGGAACACTTCAGTGTTCCTTTTTTACACACAAACTGTTAAAACACTTAAGATATTGAAATAATAATGATATAGCTCGATCAGCTTGATCGACAAAAAAATCAGTTAAGGATAACCATGAGCGAAACGCAACTGTCTAAACACAGACATATTTCATTTACTGCACATTACACTGGCTATATTTGGTATCAAATGGGTATATCACATCCGTTGCTTGCCACGTCTAAAGGTAAAACTTTAGCAATGATTGCCAATCCTATCGAAAATTGGGCAGAAAAACATGTCGGTGGCAGTATGCGGACCACATTAAAAGCACGCCACCAAATGATTGATGATCATCTAATTGAACTGATTCAGCAATACCCAGATCTACAAGTACTTGAAATTGCGGCAGGACTTTCACCTCGTGGATGGTGGTTTAGACAACACTATCCTGATATTGATTATCGTGAACTCGATTTGCCTGATATGGCACAGGAAAAACAACAAGCTTTAAAACAAATTGATTCAACAAGCCCTGATGTTTTGTCAGTCGACTTATTTACCCCAGATTTTGAAAATGCGTTTAAAGTTTTTGATCAAGACCGACCATTGGTTGTCATCAGTGAAGGTTTGATTAATTATTTCACCAAGCCACTCTTACAACAGTTGATTCAGTCTATTGCTCATTATGGTAAAGACTTTAAAGCACTACATTACCTAACGGACATTTACCCTGAACCCGTTAAAAATCGTTTAGCAAAAGTCATTTGGAGTAGCAGCAAGCTACTCAAAGTCATTTCTCGTAGTGCATTTACCTTTCACTTTATTTCCCCTGATGAGGCTCGTTCATTTTTCTATACCGCAGGTTTTAATACCGTTGATGTGATTCAACCCACCTTTTATTTTAATGATCAAACACAAATAAATACGGTCATAGATGAACATCCTGAAATGATGAAAGATCAACATGCAGGCGATTTAGTTTGGATGATTCACGCTCAGCATCCCAACCCAATAGGTTAAATATGTTTAAGCCAGCCTTTTAAAAACATGAAAATATCAAGCCCTCAAATAAGAGGGCTTTTATTATTCAAAAAATTTAAAAATTAGAGAACCGTATCTACTTCTAGCATGGCATCTTGTTTTTGACCTTGAATATAACGAAGTAAACGATCTGCCACCTCAAAACTACCATGTTTAAACAAAGCACGCACACCCTGTTGGGAACAATCAAAAATCAAACATTCAATACTAAACTCACCTTCAGCATCACTCAAATGCAAAGCTAAATCACGTGGATGTTGTTCAACATATTCTTGTTGATCGAGTTGCAACAGCACACCAAAGTAGTTCATATCGATAATATTGACATCAACTACATCCGATAAATGACGATGAGTCAATTTACTTTTTGGCTGTTGTACTTGTATGCGCTCTTCACCCCGACGATCCATGTTTTCCATTTGTTCACGGGTTAAATTAATAATGCCATCTAAGTCTTGAATCGACTCACCTTTCAAATAGGTGGTAAACAATGTCATGGTTTCTTTACGGCGTTGTAACTGAGGCACATGGTCTGCATTTGCAATCATGGCAAATTGAACATCGGGACACTGCAGCGCAAATTGTGCATTTTCATACGGAAGTGTAAAACTGTCGTACTGACCACACGCGACCAAAGTGTTGACCTGTGGCACAGGCACTTGACTCAAACGGAGTAAGCGTGTGCAGTTAATTTCATAACGTTCTTGTTCAGTTTCAGAAAATGCGGCCATTTGTTTAAAGAAAAGTCGCTTAGCAGTCGGTGACATGCGCGTTTTATCAAGTTTGGCATGATTGACCAAATATAAAATCACGGCTTGACCAAACTCATCCATACGCTGCTCTTTCATCAGCATTAAAGATTCTTCAAGTAACATACGCCAGCTTTTACGCGTTTCTTGCATTACGCCCATAAGGATCATTTTTTCAACAAGTTCTGAACGTTGCTGTACAAAAAATGAAGCAATCACTGAACCGAGTGAGATACCGACGACATCGACTTTATCAACCCCCACAATATCTAGCCACTGCCCAAGCATACGAGATAAATCGGGTAATGCTAAAGTCCCTGCCGATAACCCACTATCGACATTGCTAATTTGCTGATTAGAACCCATTGATGGCAAGTCAATTAAAATGACAGGACCACTTTCAAAAAATTGTTCTACACAATATTTATAAGAGCTAAAATTTTGGAATGCACCACCAATAATCACAATGGGTGTTTTATGAATTGTACTTGGATCGGCAATCGCCATGTACTCAATTTTCCAACCATCAATCCATGTGGTTCGTGCTGCTTGTTTAAAACTCCCTTTATGGTAGATGTCAAAAAACCCAAAACCTGTAAAGTTTTGATGTAATTCTGGATCCATCTGGATAATGGAATTCATTTCCTACCTCCATCCCTGCTTTATTTTTTTATTTTGCAAGTTAAGTTGTTCTTCCAATGATCAAAAATATCGAAAAATTACACGTCATCAATATCCTATATATGGTTTCATTTTATACAGATGTCGGATTTCTTAGCAATCACTATATTGACCGCTTATCCAATTAAAAAGGTCATATTCGCAAAAAATCGTTACAAAATTTGACTCATTCCGCATTTCTAATTGAATAGGCATAGATTGTTTATAGGCGCACTGCTACTATCAAAGAGATATTTTCTGCGATCAAATATAAGGCTATGCAAGATTCAATTGAACAGTATATGCAAACTGTAGGTCAACAAGCTCGTCAGGCAGCAAGTGTGCTGGCTGCTGCAACTACACTTGTAAAAAATAACGCATTATCTGCCATTTATACTGCTTTGGAAGCGAATGAACCGCAAATTCTCGCTGCCAACAAAATGGACATGGATAAAGCACATACAAACAACTTGGATAGCGCCTTACTTGATCGCCTTGAACTGAACCCCAAACGTTTTAAAGATATGTTACAGGGCTTAAAAGATGTCATTAGCCTGATTGATCCAATTGGTGAAATCACAGATTTAGCATACCGCCCAAGCGGTATTCAAATTGGTAAAATGCGTGTGCCTTTAGGTGTAGTCGGTATGATTTATGAATCACGCCCAAATGTAACACTTGAAGCGGCATCACTTGCGCTCAAATCTGCCAATGCGATTATTTTACGTGGTGGTTCTGAAGCTTTAAATTCTAACCAAGCGATTGCAACCGCAATTCAACACGGATTAAAAGTTTCAGGTTTACCTGAAAACTGCGTACAAGTGATTAATACACCCGATCGTGCTGCCGTCGGTCAACTGATCACAATGTCTGAATATGTTGATGTGATTGTGCCTCGTGGCGGAAAAGGGCTGATTGAACGTATTACCGATGAAGCAACCATTCCTGTGATTAAACATTTAGATGGCAACTGCCATGTTTTTGTAGAAGCACAAGCTGATTTGCAAAAAGCACTGCCGATTGCTTTGAATGCTAAAACACATCGTTATGGTGTATGTAATGCGATGGAAACACTCCTTGTCGATGAAAAAGTTGCTGATGAATTTTTACCACGCATTGCAGAATTATATGCAGAAAAGCACGTCGAGCTTCGTGGTTGCCGTAATGTACAAAAAATCTTAGGTGCAGTGGTCAAACCTGCAAGTGAAGAAGATTGGTATGAAGAATATTTAGGTCCAATCCTTGCGATCAAAGTTGTTTCTGGCATAGAAGAAGCGATTCAACATATCAACAAATATGGTTCACACCACACTGATGCGATTATTACTGAGAACTTTAGCCTTGCACGTCAGTTTTTGACTCGTGTCGATTCAAGTTCTGTCATGGTCAATGCCTCTACTCGCTTTGCTGACGGTTTTGAATATGGCTTGGGCGCTGAAATTGGTATCTCAACCGATAAAATTCATGCTCGTGGACCAGTTGGACTCGAAGGTTTAACGTCACAAAAGTGGATTGTATTGGGTGATGGACAAATTCGTCATTAACTGACTAAATACAGAAAAAAATAGAACTCAACCCAATATTTAATATTTTTAGATATTGGGTTTTTCACTAAAAGCCAACAAGAAAATAAATGACGATTATTTTTAAAATGTTAAATTATTGATAGGTTTAAACAATTAACTGATAAATTTTAAGTATTAATCCTTCAGCAGTCGATAAGGCTTAAGTCTAATCACCTAAAGTCTATCTAGGTTATAAAAACAACACATGATACAACATATACACGATCTAGATTGCAGCAATAAAAAGTGCAAATGATCAATAGGACGACTACTTCAAATTACAATTTCGGGTAATAAAAACGTGTCTACATCAGTATTAGTAATTAACTGCGGTTCTTCTTCTATCAAATATGCACTTGTTTCTGAGCGCCGTGAAGATCGTATCTTTGGATTGGCAGAAAATTTAGGTTCTGCTGAGGCACGTATTAAAGGTATTACTGCGGGCAATCAGCCGTTGGAATTGTCTATTCCACATGCTGACCACGAAAAAGCCTTGGAAACCATCCTTTCTCGTCTTGCTCAATATAAACCGAAAGCCATTGGTCACCGTGTGGTGCATGGTGGTACATTGACCAAAGCAGAATTATTGACACCTGAAATTGTAGAACGTATTCGTGAAGCAACGCCCCTTGCACCACTTCACAACCCTGCTCACTTAGTAGGTATTGATGCAACAATGCGTCTATTCCCTGAGTTACCACAAGTTGCAGTGTTTGATACCGCATTTCACCAAACCATGCCATCACATGCTTACCGTTATGCCTTACCCAAATTTTTATATACGCAACACAATGTACGCCGTTATGGCTTCCACGGTACAAGCCATGCTTATGTGTCTGAACGTGGTTCAGAACTTGCTGGCAGCTACAAACAAGGTGGTTGGTTAACAGCACACTTAGGTAATGGTAGCTCGACTTGTGCGATTTGGAATGGTCAATCGGTTGATACCTCTATGGGCTTAACACCGCTTGAAGGCGTGGTAATGGGTACACGTAGTGGTGATGTCGATCCAAGTATTCATAGCTTCCTTGCAAGTAATTTGGGTTGGGATATTTATAAAATTGATAAAATGCTTAACAGCCAATCGGGCTTATTAGGTCTGTCTGATTTATCAAATGATATGCGTACATTGATTGAAGCCTCTGAACAAGGCAATGAAGATGCGAGTCTTGCGATTGAAGTGTTTTGCTACCGCCTCGCAAAATCACTAGCGGCACTCAGTTGTGGTTTGCCACGTATTGATGGCTTATTCTTTACTGGTGGTATTGGTGAAAACTCAGCATATATTCGTGAAAAAACCATGTCTTACCTACCACATTTTGGTTTTAACCTCAGCAAAGAAAACAATGATGGTTTAAAACGTGGTACTGAAGGTCGTATCGATACAGGAATAGGTCCACAAATTTGGGTTGTACCGACGGATGAAGAAGGTCGCATTGCGAAAGAAACGGAGTTCGTTGTTGAGCATGAGGTACAACAGACGATAAAAAAGTCTGAATCTGAAGTGGCGACTGTTTAACAGTCGCTTTGCTTTATGGTGTATTGCATTTTACTTCATTTTAATTTTAGCTTTTTTCGTTTTAAGAGCAGCTTATGAAAACAATTTTATTGGTTCCTACCGGCGAAGGTGTTGGCTTAACATCGGCATGTTTAGGTTTAGTTTATGCCCTTGAGTGCCAAGGTGTTAAAGCAGGTTTTTTAAAACCTTTTTCACAAGAAGCAAATACACAACCCGATCGTACGACTGCCCTTTATCGTCATATTTCAAATGCTAAAACTGTAGAGCCTATTGCTTACAGTAAAATCACTCAAGCATTGAATACCAATGAAGTTGATGAGTTACTTGAAGAAGCCGTCAGCCTACATCGTCAAATTGCTAAAGCACATGACATTATTATTGTTGAAGGCTTAGTGCCAACAGCGCGTGATACATTTTCAAGTGATTTAAATGTATCACTTGCGCAAGCCCTCGATGCAAAAGTGATTTTTATCAGTAATGCTGATATTGACCGCCCTGCACATACAGCGGAAAAAGTTGAATCACAAGTGCGTAACTTTGGTGGTTCATCTGCTGCACGAAATGTTGGCGTACTCTTCATGCGTACCCGTGGCTTACCTAAAGATTCAGCACAAATTCCTGTAACTCTTGATCCAAATTTAAGACTGATTAGTGACACGGTAAAATTTACTGCTGAATTGCAAAAAACGTGTCCACAACTCGGTTCAGAGCAATTACCCGTCATTGGCTTAGTTCCTTTTAGCGATACGCTCAGTGTCCCACGTCTTTCTGATTTGGCAGCACAATTACAAGCCACTTGGATCAATGAAGGTAAAGCAAAACAACGCCGTGTTTTACACAGCAGTTTAATTGCATCGAACATTGAACATGAGCTACACAAATTTATTGCAGGCGAGCTGATTATCAGTGCATCTGACCGTATTGATGTATTACTCGCAAGTAGCCAAGCCACGAACAATGGCGTTCCACTTGCAGGTTTAGTATTGACTGAACATCATGCACCAAATACTCAAGTTTTAGATTTCTGTCAGTCTGCAATTAAAAATGGTCTGCCAATTTTACATACACCACTCAGTACTTTTGCTACAGCAGAACAACTTGCAAATCTCAGCAATGAAATTCCTGTTGATGATACTGAGCGTGCCGATCAAGTGACCCGTTTTGTATCGAGCCATATCAACCAAGAATGGTTAATTCAAGTCTTAAATGGCGATTACAAACCACGCTTATCTCCTTCTGCATTCCGTCATGAATTAGTACAAAAATCAATTGCAGCTAAAAAACGGGTTGTTTTACCTGAGGGTGATGAGCCACGTACCATTCAAGCTGCAGCGATTTGTCAATCTCGCGGCATTGCACAATGTGTATTACTTGCAAAACCTGAAGCTGTGCTTGAAATTGCCAAAGCACGTAATATTGAGCTTCCATTTGATTTAGAAATTATTGATCCCGATCTAATTCGTGAAAATTACGTTGCACAAATGGTCGAGATGCGTAAAGGTAAACTAGACGAAGCGCAAGCACGTGAACAACTGCAAGATACTGTTGTACTTGGCACAATGATGTTAGCACTCAATCAAGTTGATGGTTTAGTTTCAGGTGCGGTTCATACCACTGCAAATACAGTTCGTCCTGCATTCCAACTGATTAAGACTGCGCCAAATTATTCACTCGTATCATCATTGTTTTTTATGTTGTTACCTGATGAAGTCTTGGTCTATGCCGACTGTGCAATCAACCCTGATCCTGATGCTGAACAATTGGCTGAAATTGCGATTCAATCTGCAGATTCTGCAAAAGCTTTTGGTATTGACCCACGTATTGCGATGATTTCTTATTCGACAGGTACATCGGGTACAGGTGCAGATGTTGAGAAAGTTGCAAAGGCAACTGAAATTGCAAAACAACGTCGCCCTGATTTACTCATTGATGGTCCGCTTCAATACGATGCTGCATCGGTTGAAAGTGTTGGACGTTCTAAAGCACCTGATTCTCAAGTTGCAGGTCGTGCGAACGTGTTCATTTTCCCTGACTTAAATACAGGTAATACCACTTATAAAGCCGTTCAGCGTTCTGCAAATGTAGTCAGCGTTGGACCAATGTTGCAAGGTTTAAATAAACCTGTAAATGATCTATCTC
>CAXYZD010000030.1:0-22013 GCA_964293455.1 uncultured Acinetobacter sp.
TTTGATTTTACTATCTCGCTATTTTTTTAGGCAACAATTGTCAACAGACCCTAAACTGGGTATTCAATATAATAGTCAAAATTAAAGCACCTTATGGATACAACAACATTATTGCTCAATGTACTTTTTAGCTCAATTGGCTTTGGCTACTTTTTATATGGCCGTAAGCAGCGTAAAAATGTGCCTTTTATCTGTGGGATTATTTTAATGATTTTTCCGTATTTTATTGATAATCTTTGGGCGATGCTTGTACTCGGTATTACGCTTTCTGTTGTACCTTATTTTGTCAGAAATTAATCAGCAAAAATCTATATATTTTTAAACAATCACTTCCAAGTAATTTCTCACCTGATTGCGCCCTTTTTTCTTGGCGAGATACAACGCCTCATCAGCCTGACGTAATACAACTTCACGTGTTAAACCCGGCTTCCATGTTGCAACACCAAAACTCGCTGTAATTTTAATAGTTTTATTCTCGGCATATTCTACATTCAATTGCTCAATTTTTTCACGGCATCGTTCTGCAATTTCCATCGCATGTGTTTGTTGCTTATCACAAAGTAATAAGACAAATTCTTCCCCTCCAAAACGACCTACAAGATCATTACCACGTAAATTCAGACTCAGAACCTGTGCAACATCACGCAAGACACGATCTCCAACATCATGCCCATAGCTATCATTAATATTTTTAAAGAAATCAAGATCAAGTACAACTAAAGAGTAATCACCATTTTGTTGATGGATTTTTCCTAAACTTTGACTGATGTAACGACGATTAAAAATACCCGTTAAAGGGTCAAGTTGACTCATGATTTGAATCTGTTTTTCACGATTACGCCACTGTGTCAATAAAATCTCAAAAAGGAGAATAGACATAAAAAAAATAGGGATATAGAGATACAGCATACTGTATATCCAAAATGGATTTTCCGAGAGAATGCTACTATTCAATTCATAGCTAAACAAAGGTGCATAGGGCATTTTCCCCATTGTACTTAATATAATACTACCGAGTAAAAAAATAGTAATGGGAATTGCTGTGGTGTAAATAATTTTACGTTCAAATAAAACGATACCAACCGAAATTAAACTGATATAACTTCCGATTGTTGCAGGACTAATAATGCCAACATTAAATCCACCATAAATGAGTGTTACCCCAAAAAACATAATACAAAAATAAGGGAAATACGTTTGAATCCAATAATTATCTTTCCACTTTATACCAATGAATGCCCAGAATAAGAATAAAATAATAATAATAACGGATACAATTAGATGAGAAAAAAAGATACTTTCATTCATCCAGTATTTGAATTCAGGAATACTAAAAACAAATAAATACCAAATAATCCACATGATATAGGTGATTGCACCTAAAAACATGACAAAGTTACTTTTGGTCAAACTACTCCAATCTAACAATACGCTCCCGTCTAAAAATTCTTTAATTTTTTCTAGTAATTTCATTACAGACCGCCTACGTATAACCTATCTCTTTTAAATTTTTTAAACCTATGAGGATCATTTTTTATTGAGCGATACCTTTTTAACATCATAAAGAGAATATTGATTTCAGTAAATGCTTGATCTCTTTAATTTATCGTCAAATGATGGTCAATTTTCACTATGAATATTTAAAAAGACGATAACATTTTTCAAAATATCTTAAATCAAATAGGTAAATATATTTTGTTATATTTACGAATCAAATTATAACCCCTATTTGGCTAACTTTATGTCTAGGGTATTTTTTATATCGATCATGCTAAAGGGTAAATCCACGATAAACCGACTTCATGGATTTACGGGTATAATTTTAAATGACTGCATGACTGACAATATCAATATTTTCTCATACCTTCAGAAACGACTCCCTGATAAATCTGAATTTGCTCTGCCACATCAATCATTAAATAATGGTTACGATAAACAATCCGAATACAAAACTCATCTGCTCCATTATCAAGTCCTGACACAGCCCATGTTGTTCCTTTCGGAAAATCATTGAGCCATGTGGTTTTGTAAAAATCAGAAACCGATTCAAACTGTAGATACTCATCGGGACAGTTGGCTATTTTCGTTGCAAGTGCATCAAATTTTTGCAATTGGACTGCAATCAGATCAATCAGCATAAACTCACCTTTATTTTAGAATTCCATACACTGATATTGCAAATTTTCACACCCATTCCAATCGTTAAATACCTTTAAAACTTTCCTGCGCTTGTTTATTTTTGACCTGCGTCCATTGCCACCAACCAAATGCTGCCAAGCCCACAAAGGCTGCATACAGTGCAGCAGTCAGATATAAATCTTTAAACAAGAACATACCGACATAAATAATATCAACAAAGACCCAAAGCACCCACGTTGCAATATGCTTTCGACTTGTCCAATAGGTTGCTAATAAACTAAAAGCGGCAAGCTGTGAATCGAGCATTGGTAATGCTGCATCGGTAAAATAATGTAAAGAAAGTCCAAATAACAGCCCTCCTACAGCCGCCATAATCATTTGTAAAATCACTAGTTTTGGCGCAATCGGCTCAATACGAATTTCTTGACTCTCTTGTTTTCCCTTCATCCAATGATAAAAACCGTAGAAATTCACCACAATAAAAAAGAACTGTAAAATCGTTTCGCCATATAGCTTAAATTCATAAAACAGCCATGCATACAAACAAAAGGCAAGAAAATTAAACAGCCAACACCACATGTTTCTTTGAATTGTTAATGTCACACCAATAATACTAATAATAACGGAGATGATTTCAAGTGGAGACATAAGACAAGCTGCATATTTTTGAATATCTGTATTATGAAAAAAAACTGAACGATTGCAAGCGAGTTCTATTTTAGAATCCCAATAATTTCGATAATCAACCTTTGACTTGACCATTACGCCATCATCGCTTAAAAATAGATCAAATTAATTAAAAAATGAGTAAAACAATGTCAAATACGACAACTATACATCAAGGAAAAGTTAGCCGTGAAATTCGAGGGCATTTATTTTTAATCGGTCTTGATCGTGCAGATAAGCGCAATGCATTCGATAGCCATATGATTTATGACCTTGCAAAAGCCTTAACTGAATATGAAAATAATTCTGAATTACGTTGTGCTGTAGTCTTTGCACATGGTGAACATTTTACCGCAGGGCTCGATTTAGTCGAATTACAACCTAAACTTGCTGAAGGTGTCTTTAATTTTTCAGATGAGACCATTAATCCTTGGGGAACAGTCGGTCGCCAACGAACAAAACCTTTAATCACAGCAGTTCAAGGTTATTGTTATACCGCAGGGATTGAATTAATGCTCAACTCCGACATGGTTGTTGCTCATGAAAATACCCAATTTACCCAAATAGAAGTACAACGTGGCATTTTACCTTTTGGCGGTGCAACGGTGCGTTTTGTACAAGCCGCAGGTTGGGCAAAAGCCATGAAATATATTCTTACGGGTGATCTTTTTCATGCACAAGAAGCTCTTGCTATGAATCTCATTACCGAAATCCATCATGATCCTCTCGCACGTTCAATCGCATTGGCTGAACGAGTCGCAAGTGCCGCACCTCTCGCAGTACAAGCCGCATTACATTCTGCACATCAAGCATTCCTACACAGTCCTGAAGCTGCTTTTGCCAACTTACAAAACCTATTAATACCCCTGCTTCAATCTGAAGATGCACAAGAAGGTGTCATGGCAATGCTACAACGTCGTGCACCTGAATTTAAAGGAAAATGATTAGAGCATATTTGAATCAAACTTAATTATTCACTCTAAGCAAAAGTAAATTAACTGATTGACTGTTCATCATATGAGTAATACAAGGAATTTTGCATGAATATGCCACAAATGCAACTCGATACACTGCCCTTAGAGACAACGCAAGCTGCAATTCAAACCACCACCATCGACTTTTTAGCCAATGATGGTTACATGCTGACAGGACTACTCTATACACCGCAAACCATCAAAGCACGTATTGTGGTGGCATGTGCAACAGGTGTACCACAACCGTTTTATCGTCGATTTGCTGAGTTTGCGGCAACTCAAGGTTTTGAAGTCCTGACCTTTGATTATCGTGGTATTCATTTATCTGCACCAAAACAGCTTAAAGGCTTTCAAATGTCTTATCTCGATTGGGGTGAGCATGATTTAACAGGGGCAATTGATCGTCTCAAAACTGACGATCTTCCTTTGTTCATGGTTGGACATTCTTATGGTGGGCAGGCTTTAGGCTTAACCCGAAATCATTATAAAGTCAGTGCGATGTACTGCTATGGTACAGGTGCAGGTTGGCATGGTTTTATGCCATTCAAAGAACGAGTTAAAGTTCAGGTGATATGGAATATTGTGTTTCCACCTATAGTTGCCTTAAAAGGCTATTTACCATGGAGTAAACTCAATATGGGAGCAGATTTACCCAAAGGCGTATATCAACAATGGCGTAAATGGTGTAAAAATCCAACGTATTTCTTTGCAGATCCTCATCAACAAGATTTACACCAACGCTATGCCGAAGTCAAAACACCAATTTTTGCCGTAGCTGCACTTGATGATGATTGGGCACTTCCGCAATCTCGTAATTCATTTATGCAGCATTATCGTCAAGCCCCAATGCATTACATTGATATTTCAGCAAAAGACTATGAACTAAAAGCTATTGGTCATATGGGATATTTTAGAAAAGGTGCTGAGCAAATTTGGCAAGACATGTTAGATCGTTTTGATCAAATGCGAAGTACTTAACCTAAATATTCAAAATAATTATGAAGTCGATTGGCGAAACTCAAGTTTGTGTTCTCGCCCTTCATGGTCTACATGCGTATAGAAAATACCATAACGCCCCACGTAATATTCAAGTGATTGATCATGGTAATGCCAATAAATTGCCCATTCGCCAAAATCAAAACTCCCCGATTGACTTTGAGTACTGAGTGGCATTTTAGTGAGCAACTTTTGTTGAATTTCCCCTGCCTGATTGATGTCTGTCACTTTCAATGCTTGTTGAAAAAATAATTGTGCGGCATCATCAAATAAGCGTTGATCTTCATGGCTAACTTCATCAATTACAGTACTTAATCGCGCTGAATCATTTTGCTGTTCTTCTGCTAGTTGTTTCATCACGACAATATTCCGTCGTTCTTGATCTAAGTGCTGTTTAATCTGCTTTGATTTTTCAGGTAAATCATCTTCATTTTGTTGCTCTTCAATATTTTTTGACATCTCTTTTGGATGTAAATTAAGGATTGAATGTTGTTTATTTTTGATTTTATTTTTAATCAAACTTTCCCATAAAGTCCATAAAACATAGAGTACTACGACCATTACAATCAGTATCAATACTGTCTTCATACGGCTAGACCTCTATGGATTCAATAGAATAAAATACATCTTTTTTTCTTGGTACATTTAAACGTTCATCATTTAACACGGTCAATTTAAAATCTTTGTTATTTTAAATAATTGAATTATACATTTTCATTTTAAGAGTAAAATCACTTTTGCATTGATATTATAAAATCAACACCGATACATGTTTGATCACAAAACTATCATATTTTTTTTACCAATAAGGAAATATTTAACAGTATTAGCCAATATCTTCAGTTATTTAAGTACTTTCTTTGCAATTCTTTGGCTAACATTAATTGCAAATTGATCTACATAACGACTATATACATCTGCAACAACGAGTGTCGCCAAAATTGCCAATAGCCCTGAACAAATCGCTGACTGTGAGTAACTCCACTGCCATTTTAAAAACACATTAAACAATGGAATACACACCAAAGTCAGTACCAACAAATGCATCAAATAAATCGAAAAAGACAGTTTTCCCAACCAAACTAAAATCGGATGATCGAGTCCTTTTGACAGCAATGGACTCATCAATACACTATAAACAATGATTGGACCTGCAAGAAAATTACTATAATCATAAGTATGTTCGCCCCACAATCCATATAACCACGAGTAAGCCTGACTCGTATTGTGTGCACCCGCTAAATACAAACCTAAAATTAATAGTAAAACAGCAAACCATGCAGACAATTGTTTAGCATATAAAAAAATATAAATGCCAATCACAAAGCTTGCGATTCCCATGCAAAAGCCTTGTCCGCGCCACATATAAGCGAGTACAAGCACCAACACCGAACCTAGCCAAAATGCAGCGTGTTTCCACTGATAAAGTACCAATAAAAAAAACAGTACAAATGATCCAATCAACTCAATGCTCATTGTCCACAGTACCCAATTAATATTACTGTCCGAAAATAAGAATGCGCCGATTGTGCCTTCATATAATGCTGCTTTAAAGCTAAAATCTTGTTGAGCAAAGGCTTGTAGCCACAAACCGACATGACGACTATCGACATCGACTATCGACAGTGTTGCCCAAATGATTACGCAAGAGGTCAATGCAGGAATCATTAAACGTGGGTAACGCTTAACCATCATATTTTTTAAACGGCTTTGAAACTGTTCAGGATTTTTTAAGATCGCATAACTGAGTACATAACCACTAAGCACAAAAAAGACAAAGACTGCAGCATCGCCCGAATATAAAAAACCAAGGGGTAAATGATGAACTTGATAGACCCAATTCAAATCGGTTGTTTCTGTCGGATCAAAATGATGTAAAAAAGGAAAAAAACTCATTGCGAGGTGAGAAAAAACTACAGCTAAACAAGCAAGCCCTCGAATACTCTCTGCTGCATTAATTTTAGCGGTCATGTACTTGTTTACTCTCTTAACTCTTAAAACCTAAACGCTCATTTTTCAGCATTTTCAATAGTATGATGACTGAATTACAATTACTCAATTTTAGTAATTCGCCCTTCTGCATTGTGATGAACCGTAGCAATTTTTTGCTGACGTGCCTGAATTAAAGCATCAGTATCTAAATTGAAATAACCTGCATATTGCGTGGTACTTTTGGTTTCCACTTCTTTTTTGGTTTTTGAAGGTACAAAGTTACTCCATAACCACAAAGAAACTGCACAGCCAATCAAGGCAAAAAAGCCATGTTCTAAAAGCTTTGCAAAGGTACTAAAAAAGTAGTTAATAAGGTGTGGTTTTTGAGTCGAAATATATCCGAACCCAATAATTAATGGACGCCAAAGAAATAGCCACCCTAACCATAACATCGCTGTCATAGTTATCGTAAAATAGCGGTTGTGCCAAGGCAGTTGATCACGCACATCAATAATCAAAGATTCAGTTTTCATATTCACCTCTATTGAATTAGGTGACTCAGGCTGTACAGGGTCAGATTTCAATTTTTTATCATGTTCTTTAATCATCATTACGCATTCCACGGTCAGGGCTGACCCAACGTGCTCGCGTTTCATCTTTACGAAATAAAACTTTTGGAAATGCAATGATGCTTGCAGTGACGGTAATAAGCCAAAATACAAATGGATACCAAATCATCCAATAATAATTACGGGCTAAACCTGTTTCATAACGACTGTCCATCCATTTACTGATGGCAAATTGCAATAAACATGTTGCCCCAAGCAATATACCTGTACCGACTGGTAACAACGGCGAACTCACCTCAGGAAAACCCGCAAAAGGTAGAATCAAATGCAAAATCCATAAAATCAACATGGTCAACATGAGATACGACCAGACCAATGTTAGAATCAATTCAATGACCAGTGGCCATAAATAATTCAGTTTGGGCTTAAACAGCACATCAATATTTTTTAATAAAACCTGTGCCCCACCCATTGCCCAACGCAGACGTTGCTTCCATAAGCCATTAAATGTTTCAGGCATTAAAATCCACACTAAGGCATTCGGTTCAAAGCGAACATCCCAACCTGCTCGATGTAGTTTCCAAGTAATATCAATATCTTCAGTCAACATATTGGGTGACCAATAACCGACTTCATGTACTGCACTTTTACGAAATGCCGTAATCACACCTGATACCGTAAACAAACGCCCAAAGGTGCGTTGTGCTCGCTTAATCATTCCCACAATAGATGAAAACTCCCCCACCTGAATACGCCCAAGCAAAGTTGAGCGTGTACGAATACGAGGGTTCCCTGTCACAGCAGCAACCGTTGGATTTTCAAGAAAATGACGAATCATCCACTGTGCAGCAAAAGGATCAAGCAATGCATCACCATCAATCCCGATAAGAAATTCAGCCTCAGTCAATAAACTCCCTGCCTGAAGTGCCATAGCTTTACCCTGATTTTCTGCCAAATGCACCACACGTAATTTGTCATGTTGCAAAGTCAAAGTATCTAAAATTTCAGCAGTACGATCTGAACTTCCATCATTAATCGCAATCACTTCAAAATTTGGATAATTTAATTGTAGTGCATGGCTAATGGTTTCCACTGCATTGTCTTGTTCGTTAAAACAAGGCACCAACACCGCCACCAATGGATATTCTGTTAAAGCGGCAGGTTGCTGAAATAGAGGTTCTTGACGTTCTTTCCAATAAAAAATCAGGGCGCCGACGATCCACAAATACGACATAAACAGTGGATAATAAAAAATAAAATTGAGAATGGCATGCCACAGATGCTGAAAAGTGCTCATTGTCTATCCTCAAGGTACAAGTCGAGAAGATTTCAAATCGAATACCTGACGCATTTGTGTGGTATCAGGATGGCCTTCTATGGGATCATCTGGATAATACCCCACATGCATTGCACCTTGTTGATACAGTGATTTTATTGTATCTGCAATTTCTGTTGTAGGTACTTTTTCATTGGTACGCCAATTGACTGCTTGCAACTCAAATACTGTTTTTTTCAAACCATTCGGATACTTTTTAACATTATTGACCAAATCTTTATAAAATTTATCTTTATCTGGCACTTGTTCCATATAAGGCATTGCCATAATCGCTGTAAAATCATAATTTTTTAATGACTGTTCCAACGACTGCGCATACCAATTTTCTGAATACGGTGACAAAGCAACTTGAGCATACAAGTTACGTGCTGTCAGTAAAAAAGGTTGCCAATAGCGAACTTTCTGAGCCAAATCTTGAGCAAAATTATCAATGGTCGTGGTTTTATAGGCGGTCCATTTTTGCAATAAGTCATCATTTTTGCGGATGGTATCTAAATTCTCAGGCAAGCCAATAGATGCATAAGCTTTCATGGCATCAGGACTTGCATCTTCATAGTCCGACAAGGTTGCATCGTCATGGAATAAAATTCCATCAAAAGTTGCTGATTTTGCAAGGTCTTGATAAATCCCTTCAATGGTTTGGCGTGCCTCAGCTGAGTATGGGCTTAAGCGGTGATAGCCCATATTGAGATGATCACCTGCATGAGCCTGCTGTGTCACGACTAAATTTTTAGATACTGGATTTTTTTCAGGTAATTCCCATGCAAGTAATGGCATCCATGCATAGACACGTCCGACTTGTGTACGGGTTTGAATTTGCCAAGAAACACGGTTAAACAAATCTGCACGCATAGGTAAGTATCGATTTGGAAAATAAACCATATCCGCAGAACCGTTGGCATCGGGATCAGAAAATGCCTGTAAATACACCGTATTGACATTCATGTCTCGAATACGATCAAGCAGATGTCCGAGATTTTTTTCCTGCTGTTTTTCATCAGGATCGTAAATATAATCGAGATCAACATGCATGATTTTTTGCGGACGGTTGTTATCACCCAAACTCATTTGACGACTTTGAATTTCTTGTGCCAAAGCATCGGTACTCATACCGCCTTCAATCAAAATTCGATTCAAATGTCCCAATGATTTTTCAATATGATCGGGACCATCATCCAAACTAATCGTCACAGGCATACCTGCTTTTTGAGCCAATTCAACCGCTTGTATATTGTAACGACCATAAGGCCACACCATCACACGTGGTGCTTTTAGACCATGTGCTTTAAGCACCTGATTGTTCTTTTTCAAATCACTTAAAATACGGTCTGCATACTGTTTATCGGTTTCATAGCTTTTATTTTTTGGATTGTATTCACGTGTGGTTGCGGCAGGTTCAGAGTTGCCTTGAGGATTGCCCAGTATGCCTTTATGCAAATTATAACTATGGCTTCCTATTTCGACCAAACCACTATTTTGCATGGTTTTCAACTCATCCCAACTGAGTAATTTATCTCGAGCAAGCTGATCATCACCAAACTGTACGGGCGTACTGGCTTTAGTTTCAAGCCAAGATCCCACTACCGACATCACGACAGGAATTTTTCTGCGCTTAATAATCGGATAGGCATATTGGTAAAAAGATTGGTAGCCATCATCCACAGTCAATAATACTGGCTTGGTTGGCAGTTTAGCTTTACCTTCATTGGCTTTGATCAGTTGGCTGACTGAAATAAAGTGATAGCCATTTTTTTGCAACCAATCGAGATGTAACTCAAATTGCTTGGTACTCACGGCATAATCGGGAATTACCGCATTTTTTTCTGCTGTAATTTCATGATAACCAATGACTGTTAAGGTATTTAAATCCGCAGCTGGTAAATTTTCTTGTTCTTTTACAGCTTCATTCGGCTGATCTTGTGCCAATACTAGACTTGAAACACTACAGCCAAGCATTGCACATAAAACCATTGCTGGGGATAAATAACGAATTTGCATAAGGTCTATTTACTCGGTCATCACTGTTAATCGAATCAAAAATGTCATGGCTACATCATAAAATCAGAGATACACAATAAATGTGTACGCAAATTTACGCTGAACGAATTTGATTAAATACTTATATTGCTAATTTAAAAGAATGAAGCTGAAAATAATCTTAAAATAATTCAGACCTGAACTATTTATTGCAGATGCGTTTTATCACTTTATGAGGTTATTGTATGTTTATATATGTGTCTTTTTGATTATTATTCAACCCAAACTTACATAACCATGTTATTTCTTTATGATTTCACAATAAATTGAACAATAAAGTCATTTTCAAAGCAGATAAATTATGCTGCATTTTGAATCAAAAAATTAAAAGCCCTTCAATTTATTTAAATTCAAGGGCTTTTTTAGTACAAAACGCTACAATTTTTCGCTAATAATAGCGCAAATGATTAATCGCGTGTTTTCACATCAAATAATTCTATTTCAAATGTCAGATTAGAATTTGCAGGGATAATTTTACCCATTTTACGTTCACCGTAAGCCAAGTGTGAAGGAACGATCAATTTACGTTTTCCACCGACTTTCATGCCCATAATGCCTTGATCCCAACCTTTAATCACACGCCCTGTACCAATAACAGTTTCAAAGTAGCTACCACGATCAACTGAAGAGTCAAACTTTGTGCCATCTTCCAACCAACCTGTGTAATGCGTCGTAATTAAAGCACCTTTGACGGCTTCTTTACCTTCACCAATTTTCAAATCAATAATTTCTAATTCGCTAGACATATTTACCTCAACCAACCACATATCAAAAAATGAACTATTATCTATTGTTCAGTATATACCTGACAAAAATGATCATAGTCCTGTAAAACCTGCTGTGCATAATTATACGCATATTCTTGTAATTGCGGTTTCCACTTTTCCGACTGGGTTGCAAATGTAATCAACGCATCAATATTGTCTGAGCCATTGCGCCCTGCTGAACGAATTTGGGCATAAGCAATTAAGCGAGCCATCGACTGCCAAGCCTCAATAATTTTATGTGGTTTATCGATATAATCTTTAAATGTAATTTTGTCCTGCTCAGGTTGCAACTGTTTCACCAGATACGTGTCATTGTGAAAGCTAAAACTGGATAAAAATGCAGGTATAATATATTGCATATAATTTTGAATCGTTTGAATCCGCTCAGCTTGGTTCTGCCACGGCGGTTGTATAGTTTTTAAATCGGGCATTAACGTCAACGAAGAAGGCTGTGTTTGTTTAACATCAAAAAATAAATAATCTTGCACAGTTTGATCAAAAACCAAGAAAATATAGCGATTTAAACCAATACTACCTGTACCAGCCACACGAATAGCAACATCAAGAATTTGATATTTATCTGTATTTAAAAATTGTTGAAAGCGATCGAGTAATGCTTGTCGCAATTGTTGATTTTCAATTGTAAATATCTTTTTATGGTCAATTAAAAGTGTTCTTTTATTTTTCTCTGATAAGACCGATTTCGAGTTTAAAAACTCAATAGGATCACGTTCTGAAACAGCTTTAATATATTTTTTTAAAACTCCATCGATACTTTCTTTTTCAACCGCATAGGCTTTACCTGCATGTAATGCTTCAATATAGGCGGTCAGCACCAATTCTGCACTATTTTGCACAAGACTTTCAGCTAAGTTTAGTTCTTTCCCTTCTAAAAAAATACTACATATAAAGCGCGAAACATCCCAACTCGGATGCGCGAGAACAGCTTCGTCAAAATCATTCAAATCAAAATAAACCACACCATGATCACTTTTATATGAACCAAAGTTCTCTAGATGTAAATCACCACATACCCAAGCAAGTGTTTGATCTTGCCATGTTTGATTCTGAGCAAGGTCTTGATAAAACAAATGACATGAGCCCCGAAAAAATCGAAATGCGCTACTCGCCATCAATTTATATTTGCTCGGTAAAAAGCGAGCATCCCTATTTTGATTAAATTGCATCACATTTTGATATATATCACGCATTACCTTATCTTTCATATCGTACATATCCTATGCATTTCAAATCTGATCATAAAACTCAATTCTTAAATCCAAATTTTTACATTTCAGTTTTGCATCTCTGTTTTGTATCCCTGTTTTAATATTAAAAACTCAGCTCTTTAATCTCAGTATCATCCAATAAAGACTGTGTAAGCTTTTTATGATTTTGCGCTGATCCAATTAACACCCAACGTCCAACAATGTGCTGTTCTGTTTTATTTTGTACGCCACGAATAATTTTTAGCTGATTTTCTGCAAATATTTTTTCATATTTATCTAAGGTTTCTTGTTGATAAATACATAAAATTCGATAATTTCGTGCTTGGTGAAATTCATCAATTCTTTCTTGAACATACACCAAACAGATCAGAACAATTAACACTAATCCTGTCCCGACTAAACTCAAGAAAACATAGCCTGCACCAACCGCCATACCCAATGCCGCCACCATCCAAATGGTCGTTGCAGTGGTAATGCCTGAAATACGATTATCATCTTTAAAAATTACACCTGCGCCTAAAAAACCTAATCCTGTCAAAATATTGGCGGCGAGTCGGTCAGGATTTTCCACGCCAATACGCAAGGAAAGCATGGTAAATAAACAAGAGGCAAGACTCACCATAATCATGGTTCTTAAGCCAGCAGATTTACTACGATACTCTCGCTCTGTGCCAATAATGGCACCAATCAGGAGTGCAAGTAATAATTGATAAATTTCAAGATTCATATCTGATCAATATTATGATTGTTGTCTGATTAGATATACTGAGTTTCAAAACAAAAATGCAAGCGATTTTGCCTGCATTTTTGTTCAATTAACTTTGAGTTATTCGTGTATTTTAACTTATTGCAACTGTGTCCACTCAATAACAGCTTGTGCATTGTCGCCAATCAACGTCCATTCATCATCCATAATGTTCAGTTGTAACTGCATGGTGCGTTGACACAATTGTTGAATATCGGCTGTGGTTTGTTCAGACAATTGCCAAACTTGAACATTTTTCAAAGTTTTTAACTTAGAACTACGTTTGTACCATTCTGCAACCGCTGAACCATAGCTAATGACAGCCACATCTTTACAACGTGCTGCGGCTTTTTTAACTTTGTCTTCATCAGGTAAACCCACTTCAATCCATTTGACCAACTGCCCTGTCAGGTCTTTTTCCCACAATGCAGGCTCGTCAGTTTCAAACAAATCTTTAGTAAACTCTAGACGCTCTTCTGCAAAACGAGCATACGCCAACACTCGAACCATCAAACGCTCAATGGTTTCAGATGGATGCTGTGCCATGGTGAATTGAAAGTCGCCATATTGATGTACATCCATATTGGCAATATTCAAATCTACCTTATAAATCGTTGCTTTTAACGCCATGAAAAATCCAAAAAATAAGTCCTAAATATGCCGCACAGTCTATAAGATTTCATAAAGAATTACTGCGGTTTTTCCACCAAATCAATTCGACAGTCCAATACTGCACTTTCAAAATTCGACCAATCACAGTTTGTTTGCGTAATCACTTCAATCCGATTATCAATACCCTCTTCACCCGATTTATAATTAAGATCATTCGGATTAAAATTAAAATGTATCCAACCTTGATTGGTATGAAAAATACCTTTGATACGCAACCAATCTTGTTGTTCACACAACACATCTAAAAGATCATAGAAATCAAACTGCCAACGCTTCGAAAATTTCCAACCTGCAACCGTATAACCCTGTGAATTTTCTATATAGTGATAAGGCAATTGGCGAATTTCAGGCAAAGGTTCACTTGCGGGTAACTGTTTTTGGATTTGAATTAGAGGTTGAATTTTACGTTCTACACCAACATAAGGTAAATCAATTTGACTCAGCAACAAATCACCTTGTATGGTGAGAAGCCACGTTTGTACATAAGCTAAATATTCATCTTTAAGCTCTAACAATGCTGTCTGATCAATTTCAATCATTACATCGGCATGTGAAATCACTACAATTTGCGCTGCTTTTAATTGATCTTGATATAAGTTGTTATTACGCCATGTTTCATCATGCAAACGTGAACCATCGACGACCGTAACCAATGCGCGCATATCAATTTGAGCATGCCATTGTGGTTCTGTGAGTTGTTCTAACAATTGCGCAGGATGTCCCAAGCCTGTAGGTTCGATAAATAAACGATCAGGGGTTTTCTCTTTAATCAAACGAGAAAGCGCAATTTGCATAGGCAGTTGACCCGCACAACACAAACAACCACCCAATAATTCTTTGACTTCATAACCATCACCCTGCGGTAAAAGTTGCTGATCAACTCCAATGTGCCCAAATTCATTCATCAAAATTGCCCAAGTTTCACCTTCGGGCTTTTGTGCCAATAATTTTTGCAAGAGTGTGGTTTTTCCTGCACCCAAAAATCCTGAAATAATGTGCGTTTTTACTTGCAATGGTTGCAGAATTTTCAAATGCTTTAACTCCAAAATTCATTCAGCATTTAGCACAAATGATAAAAGATATATAAATGTGAATACACCATGCATCCACACCCAACGCTTTAACATTAGGCTCTATATTTTCTCTGTATTTTAGCCGAGTTTAAGTAAAGATCCTGTCCCTACACAGCGCTATAGCACATCATTTTCAATAAAAAAGTAAAAACACTCATTTTAATGATTAAAAAATATGCATATTTATTTAAAATTCACGTTATTTTGTAAGCTCTAAGTAAAACACTTGATCACTTTATATACTAAAAAATATATTTACATACATTTTAAAATGATATTGAGCTACTTTTTTTACATAAGAAAAACATAAAAGTCCGCTTTGTTTTTCTCGCGTTACCCAAACTGTTTTACTTTGTTGTCAAGGTTGTCCTATCCACTTTCAGGCTTTAGCATGATTTCCGTAGTCAAGTTGCTGACGATATTACACTCCATGTAATTGCCTCCAGAGTCAGCAGCAGACTGCTATAAACCACAGATAACAACAATGACGTTTGTTATCGCTTTTGCAAAATCTATAAGGATGCCAAAATGAAACTTATTCAAACTCTTCTTGTAACCACATTCGCTTTCACTGCTGCAACGGCTTTTGCAGCACCAACACCGCCTACTGAAGAAGAAAAAGTTATTGTGTCTACACAAGAACTACCTGATGACGCAGGGACAACGGAAACCACTACAGATCAAGCTGCACCTGCTCAAGATGAAGCGAGTACAAGTTCCACAGTTGATCCATCAGCACAAAAATAAGATGAAATCTCTTCTATTTTGTGATTAAAAATATTTAGAAAAATACGCAATGATTGATCTGCTGTATCTGTCATTGCGTATTTTTATGTCAAATTGCTATTTTATTTTTAAAATTTCCTTTTATTTTTAGAATTTTTCAATAAAAATGAAGCTAATTTCAAGGTTTTATGACTTAAAAATGTAATTGATCATAGCCAGAACAAATTATAATATTCATTTTCAATATTTAATAAATTTTAAAAATTAAATATAAAACAAATATTTATTATAAAATCACTGTCTTCATATAGCTTTTTTTATAAAACATATCAACTATGGCATAGCTTGTTTAGACCTTTGTATTCACCGTTAATAGCATCATCTAGTGAATTGAATGGATATTCTTCGTGAGCACAAAACAAACTGAATACACCACAGAAGTAGCCATTATCGGTGCAGGTCCTGTTGGTCTGACCATTGCGAATTATTTAAGCAAGCAAGGTGTACAGGTCACAGTCGTAGAACAACTCGATAGCTTAATTGATTATCCTCGTGCCATTGGTATTGATGATGAGTCTTTGCGTACCATTCAATCACTCGGTTTAGTTGACCAAGTTTTACCGCATACTACGCCTAATCATGCAATGCGCTTCCTTACACCTAAAGGTCGCTGTTTTGCCGATATTCAACCGCTCACGCGTGAGTTTGGTTTCTCTCGTCGTAATGCGTTCATTCAACCACAAGTTGACGGCGTGTTATTACAAGGCTTAAAACAATATAAAAATACGCAAGTTTTATTTGCACGGACTTTGGAAGAGTTTAGCCAAGATACCAATGGCGTAACGCTCAAAATTCACAGCAAAGATCAAACTCAAGAAGTCATTCATGCAAAATATTTAATCGCATGTGATGGTGGTAATTCTGTTGTGCGCCGTACTTTAAATATTGGTTTCGATGGCAAAACTGCACCAAATCAATGGATCGTGATTGATATTGAAAATGATCCATTAGCAACACCACACATTTACTTATGTTGTGATCCTGTACGCCCATATGTATCGGCAGCTTTACCACACGGTATTCGTCGTTTTGAATTTATGGTGATGCCTGGTGAAACTCAAGAAGAACTCAGCAAACCTGAAAATATTGCAAAACTCTTGTCTAAAGTATTACCCACAACTGATGGGATTGAAGTGATTCGTCAGCGTGTGTATACGCACAATGCCCGTATTGCCGATAAATTCCGTGTAGACCGTATTTTACTTGCAGGTGATGCAGCGCACATCATGCCTGTATGGCAAGGTCAAGGTTATAACAGCGGTATGCGTGATGCATTCAACCTTGCATGGAAAGTCGCGTTAGTGGTTCAAGGCAAAGCGGGAGCTGACTTGTTAGATACCTATCAAATTGAACGTAAAGACCATGCTCAAGCGATGATTGATCTTTCTGTTATGGCAGGTCATGTGCTTGCTCCACCGAAAAAATGGCAAGGTTTTGTCCGTGATGGGATTGCTTATGCTTTGAATTACATCAAGCCAATCAAGCAGTATTTATTGGAAATGCGTTTTAAACCCATGCCAAAATATAGCGATGGCGCATTAGTTCAAGACACTCGTAAAAACTCACCCGTAGGCAAAATGTTCATTCAACCCAATATTCAACTTGAAAATGGTCAAACTGTTTTACTGGATGAAATAATTGGTAATGACTTTGCGGTAATTGCTTGGGGTGTCGATCCGAAATGGGGCATCAATGAAGCAAACATGAAAAAATGGCAGTCTTTGGGTGTGAAGTTCATTCAAGTGATTCCTGCTGTTCAATTGAGCAATGATAAGCGTAAAACCTTTGAGAATGTCATTACCATTGGCGATGCAGGCACAGAAATCCGTACATGGTTTGGTAAAACAGATCAAGCGATTGCTATTTTACGTCCTGATCGTTTTGTCGCAGCACTTGCGATTCCACAGACCATGAATACTGTGAGTCAGCAGTTGTTTAGTAAATTACATGTAAAATAATTGCTTGTAATAAATTCTTATTTTTAGACGCTCTGGCTATATTACAAAGTAAGTATTTATCATAAAAAACCACTCAATTGAGTGGTTTTTACCCAGTTATATTTATATTTTTTATTAAAAAATATAAATATCATAATGTTATTACAATTAAACTGATTTTAGAAAATCGAATACTTAGTCTAATAATGATAATGGACGCTTACATGTATAGAATCAAATTAAGAAGATTTTTGGCTTAAAACATTTCCATATAAAATTGATCTTTCAACACTTTCAAAATTAACTGTAAAGCTTCATTACTCTGCCCTTTACGATAATTTGCATACAAGCCAATCATCGGTAAGGGTTCGATGGTATTTTTAACAATAATTTTATCGCCTAAAAGTGGAAGTACATAAGCAGGCACAAGACTCCAACCCACCCCCATTCCTACCAAATTGACGTTTAATAAAATATTGGTCGACTTCTGCACCACATTGACATTTAGTTTTGAGCTTTTGAAAAAATCTTGAATAATTTTATGCAATTGAGGTGAAGCATCTTCATCACTAATAACAAAATCTTGCTGATTAAAACTTTTAATACTGATATGACGCTGATCTGCCACAGATGAGCTTTTGGGAATAATCAGCGCCAAAGGTTCCTGAAAAACCTGTATATGGGCGAGTTCTTCTGAAGCATCAGGATAGCGCGTAAAAGCAATATCAATCGTACCTTTTTTCAAAGCTCTAAATTGTTCAGCATCAGTCAAACTATGAAAATGAATTTTTAGACTTGGGAAGTGCGCCCGAATATTGGGCATGATGTATGGAAATACTTTCATTTCTGCAACAGGCACAAAACCAATATTGAGCTGATCTTTTTGAATATTAGCAATTTTACGTGCATCATTGATCGCTTTTTCTGCATGTTCCAAACACAGTAAAGCCTCCTTTAAAAAAGCTTCACCTTCAAGGGTCAATTCAACTTTACGATTGGTTCGTGTGAGCAATTGCACACCAACTTCTGCCTCTAAATCTTTAATTTGCTGACTCAGTGAGGGTTGCACAGTACACATCCGCTGTGCTGCACGGGTAAAATTTAATTCTTCCGCAACTGCAACAAAATATCTTAAATGACGAAGTTCCATCGTTGAATCCTCTACTGCCTTAAAGCCAATTGTGGTGCGACTTTGGCTTGATAAAAAAACAAAGTCAGTACTATAATAAGTGCACAAAGTAAATAAGTCGGTGAATAACCAAATTGAGCAATCAATACACCAATGATCACCGAACCCATTGCCATACCAAAATCAAATAATGTGAAAAATGTCGCAATTGCATGTCCCATACGCTCTTTTGGTACAGATTGAATTGCAACAGTTTGAAAACACGGAAAAAGTGAACCGTAGCCAATGCCAATAAACACTGCTGAAAGCCACAAAATCCACTGATTTGGCATAAAACTGACGATCACTAAACCAATCGCAAAAAAGATAAACGATGGATAAATGACTGAGCTTGCCCCTTTACGATCAAACCATTTTCCAACCCAAGGGCGGACAACGATCATTGAAATTGCAAAGATAATAAAAAATAGACTGACATAAGCAAATAACTGTTTCGATTCAGCATAAGCGGTAATAAAACTCATAATGCTCGAATAAGAAAATGCGGTGAGTAATGCCACCAAACCAATCGGTACAGCCTTTAACTCCCAAATATCATGCAATGAAAATACATTTTTTTGTGTAGACGACTGCACTTCGTGTACAAGTTTTTTTTCTGTAGATGTAATTTGAGCATTTCGCATTGGAATCATTAAACAAAAAATAAAACCAACACAAACAATTGCGGTGAGCACCTGAAATAGTGTCATAAAATCTGAATATTGCAATACAATTAGCGCAATGAATGGCCCAAAAACCACCGCCAAATTGGTCGACATTACATAGTAGCCCATACCTTCACCCTTTCGATGTTCAGGAATAAACTCATTGGCAACAGGTACGGCAACGGTGGTCAAAACACTAAACCAAATACCATGAATAAAGCGTACTAAAAGTAAAATCCAAAGTTGATCTGCAAATAAATAGCCAAAAGCAAACAAGACAAAAAGCAGTTCAGAACCGCGAAAAGACAGCTTAGCACCTAATTTTTGGATAATTAGACCTGAAAAAGGACGAATCGCAATCGATGAAATCAAAAATAAAGTCAGTGCCAAACCCGCTTCTTTCACCGAACCACCCAACGATTTCATAATATAAACGGGCAGAATGGTCAAAAAAGCAAAATAATAAGTAAATAAAAATAAATTATTCAGCACACAAAGTATAAATGAACGATTCCATAAACGATCAGAAACAACCGTTTCAGTAGGCAATGCGGCATTAGACATCCAACATACCTGACTGATGTAGTTGTACAGGTTCAAGGACTAAGCTAACGAGTTGATCAATATATTGGGCATCAGGTACTTGATTAAAAAAAATAATTTGATAATGAATCGGTGCATATAATGTATCGAGCATCAATTCAAAGGGATAATCGGCTTTAATTTCACCTCGCTCAATAGCAAGCTGAATCAGCTTTCGTGTTTCTTCACGACGTGGCAATAAATATTGTTTAAAAAATGCGCCTGCCGCTTCACGATGCTCTGCCATCACCACCAGTAAAGCACGTCCAACAGAATGATCCAAGGCTTTGCATAATTTTAGTAATTGTTGCACCAAGTTAAATTTTAAACTCTGTTCAAAATCCATTTCAAAGACAGAAGCGGTATGCACTTTAAATGTTTCAAATACAAGATCGGACTTATGTTTCCACCAACGATAAATCGTTGATTTTCCTACCCCTGCGCGTAGTGCAATATCTTCGATGGTCAATTTACGATAATCATGGACTTCAAGTGCATCCTTGACCGCGTTTAATATGCGTTCTTGATGGCGTGAAGTTTTTTCAAGATTCGACATTTTTGATCATCCATGTAGATATAAAATCGAAACGATACGTATCGTTTTAATATATAGTAAAAAAAATGAAACTGCTATATTTTCAACACAGAGATTTACATTATGCATGTCAAAAAAAAAGCTATATTGAAATAATTCATTTAAAATAATCGGATATTTGACAATAATAATTTTTAAATTAAATCGATGAAAACAAGGAAAATATGAAAAAAATCAAAATATTGATTGGAGTTTGCCTAGCATTTTTATTAACAGCATGTAGTAAACCACTACCCGCCGACAAAGCCAATTTTGTCGGTGAATGGAAAAATGATAATAGTCATGTCAACTTGACCATTACCCCCGAAGGTCGAGTTGAATACAGCAATAAACAACTGGGAAAAAGTACATCTATTTCTGCTCCCATTCAAGAATTTGAAGGCTATAATTTCAGTGTAGGTCTAGGACCACTATCAACCAAATTTAAAGTCAGTCAACCACCAACTCAAGATGCACAAGGTAATTGGCATATGACTGTCGAAGGTTATGAGCTAAGTAAAACCCATTAGACGGCTTCACTCTGCATAAAAATTGGATGGTTAATTTTGTAATTTATTTCAATGTATTTAAAGTTAGCCATAAAAAAGAGATACCTAGGCATCTCTTGTTATCATTTCTATTGAGTCAATTTATCTACATGTAAATAGAAGATTAACCTTGTACTGATTTTTTATAAATGCTGCATGATGGATGATGATTTTCTTGTAAACGTGCCACTTTACGGTGTTCTGCTGCTTCAAAACGACAACGTTTCCAATCATTATCTAAATCTAAAGATGGCACTTGTTGCGGCTTGCCCTTTTCATCCACAGCGACCATAGTAAAGTAGCAACTGTTAGTATGACGAATTGTGCGTTTACGAATATTTTGTGCTTCAACACGGATTCCAATTTCCATTGAAGTGCGACCAACATGATTGACACTTGCAAGAAAAGTGACTAACTCTCCCACATAAATTGGCTCTTTAAAATTCACTTTATCAACTGACAAAGTCACAACATAGCAGCCTGAATATCGGCTTGCACATGCATAAGCCACTTGATCGAGCAGCTTTAGAATCGTTCCCCCATGCACATTTCCTGAAAAGTTCGCCATATCAGGCGTCATTAATACAGACATGCTTAATTCAGACTGATCTTCAGTCG
>CAXYZD010000031.1:0-21158 GCA_964293455.1 uncultured Acinetobacter sp.
CAAGAATATCGTGATAACTCGTTGTTCCTAAAATTTTTCCCGTATTTTCTTCAAGTACTGCAAATGGATAACGGCTGCCCTGTTCCTTTTGCATTAATGCGGTTTCTATATAACTTCGCACTTCTGAAAAATGTGGCGTTGATGTAATTCGTAAATTCCACAGCTCACCATCCTTCAGCACCTCAGCCAAACCCTCTTCATGTTCGTAACTTAATGGTACTAAACAAATATTATTGAGAGCAAGTTCGATATTTTCTAGAAATAAATTGGATTGCATAATCCGCCACCTTTCAAGTTACCTTGAAGAATAAGATACTAAATTGCTAACGCTAAACAAATAACTCCACCTAATCCAAGGAATAAACCTAATAATGTTACCATTTTCATTTTTTCTTTAAATATAAATAAGCCTGCAATTACACCCAATAAAATCACCATAAAATTCATCCCTGCAAAAACGACCGCAGGAGAATCTTTTAACAAAATATGCGCTTTGACGTAAAACGCAATATTGGCAAAATTAAATAATCCAAGTAATAATCCAGCAAATAAACTTTTAGCATGCCATTGAGTTTTTTTCACTAGTAAATATACAACACTTAAAATCAATGCCATAAAAAACATTAAATTTAAACTAACCGCAAATTGCACACCTAAACTTGAGGTATATTTAAGTAAAATATCAATAAGTGCATAGCCTAACCATACACTGAGTAAAGCATACATGCCTTGTTTTGTGGATTTTTCGGATTGCTGCTGATGTGAAAATAAAATACAACCTATAGCCCCCAGACCCAAAACAATTCCAATAATTTTTAATGTCGAGAATTGTTCTTGAAATAAAAAGTAGGCGGCACAGAGTGACAGAATCACCGCTAGTCGCTGTGCGATTTCAGTTTTAACAATGCCTGCTGTCTGTAAAGATTTCGATAAACACAAAAATACACTCGGAAGTGCAATGCCGAGTAAAATAATGAGCCACCACGGCGTTTCCGATACCGAAATATGGGCTAAATCAGGTTTAAACCACAGATATGCCAAAAGACTAGCAATCGCATAATTGGCAGTAATCATTTGCATAGGCACATAATTTTGTGCTTTAAACCATTTTAAAAGAATAGACACAATGACACTGCATGTTGCTGCGGCAAAGATAAGTTCCATACAAATTCACTCATTTTCCATAAGAAAAAGCCCACAAAATGTGGGCTTTAACTATTTTCAATCGTTTTATAATTCTAAAAATTATTTATAACGATCAACCATTTTCTCTAAAGAAATTGGACGAATTTTATCCGCATTACCCGCTGTACCAAATGCAGTATAACGATCAACACAGATTTGCTTCATTGCAGTTACAGTTTCTGCAAAGAATTTACGTGGATCGAATTCGCTTGGTTTTTCAGCCATCATACGACGCATTGCACCTGTAGATGCTAAACGTAAATCTGTATCGATGTTGATTTTACGAACACCGTGTTTGATTGCTTCAACCAATTGCTCAACAGGAACACCATAAGTTTCTTTGATGTCGCCGCCATATTGGTTAATGATTGCAAGCCATTCTTGAGGAACAGAGCTTGAACCATGCATAACAAGGTGTGTATTTGGAATTGCAGCGTGAATTTCTTTGATACGCTCAATTGCAAGAATGTCACCTGTAGGTGGACGTGTAAATTTGTACGCACCGTGTGAAGTACCAACAGCAATTGCTAATGCATCAACGTTTGTATCAGCAACAAAAGAGCGTGCTTCTTCAACTGAGGTTACAAGTTGAGAATGGTCAAGTACGCCTTCAGCGCCTACGCCATCTTCTTCACCTGCCATACCTGTTTCAAGGCTACCTAAAACACCAATTTCGCCTTCTACAGAAACGCCACATGCATGTGCCATAGCCACTGTACGACGAGTCACATCAACGTTGTATTCGTATGACGTTGGTGTTTTACCATCAGCTGCCAAAGAACCATCCATCATTACTGATGAAAAGCCCAATTGGATTGAACGCTGACACACATCAGGATCAGTACCGTGATCTTGGTGCATAACCACTGGAATATGTGGCCACTCTTCAATTGCCGCTAAAATTAAATGACGTAAAAATGGAGCACCTGCATATTTACGCGCACCCGCCGAAGCTTGCACGATCACAGGTGAATTTGTTTCGTCAGCGGCTAACATAATTGCGCGCATTTGTTCTAAATTGTTTACGTTAAACGCTGGAACGCCGTAGTTATATTCTCCGGCATGATCCAAGAGTTGGCGCAATGAAATAAGAGCCATAATATCCTCCCAAGTAATGCCCCATATTCTACATGGGGAATTATTTCAAATCAGCAACAATATGTAGTATTTCAAAAAAAATCCCTGCATTAGCAGAGACTTTTTAACAAAATATAACATTTACTGAAATTATTGTGTTTTTGGCGCTTCATCTTCTGTCGCATGGGTTGCAACATCAGCAGGTACATTCGCTTTTTCAGTAGGAATATCTGTATTTTTTTCATCTAGAACAGGTTGATCAAGTGCGTCAATCGCTGCTTTTTGTTCTGCCGATATTGTTCCAGATTCTGTTGGTGCAGTTGCACCAGAAACTTGCTCAGATGCAGGTGCATTTTCTTGTTTTGAACATGCAGTTAAAGCCAAAGGAGCGATTATAAGTGCTGCAAGTACAAATTTTAATTTCATCACATTTTTCCAATGAGTGGTGACTGAATACGGTATATTTTATTTCAGTAATATTTCATTTTGATGACTTAATAATGAATGATAAACGAATGTGCCACAAAACTCTTCAAAAATAAAAAAGGTCAGCCTAAGCCAACCTTTTTAAATATATCATTTATATATTAATTTAAAATACTTAAGCACGTTCAATCAGTACTGCAACAGCAGGAAGAGTTTTACCTTCAACAAACTCAAGGAAAGCACCACCACCTGTAGAGATATAACCAATTTTATCGGCCACTTCATACTTATCAATTGCAGCTAAAGTATCACCACCACCAGCGATTGAGAAACCTGAAGATTCTGCAATTGCCAATGACAGTGTTTTAGTACCTTCACCGAATTGATCGACTTCAAATACACCAACTGGACCATTCCAAAGAATGGTTTTAGAGGTTTTTAAGATCGCTGCAAATGCTTTTGCAGTTTCAGGACCCACATCTAAAATCATGTCGTTGTCTGTAACATCTTCAACTTTTTTCACCACAGCTTTAGCCGCAGCAAGTGAACCTAAGAAATCGTCAAAGTTAATTTCAGAAGCATCCGCAACCACAACATCTGTAGGAAGTGGAACAGAAACTTTAGCAGCAATGGCTTTTGCTGTGTCAATTAAGTCATGTTCACACAACGATTTACCAACATTGAAACCTGCCGCAGCAAGGAATGTATTGGCAATACCACCACCCACGATCAATTGATCACACAAATCAGAAAGTGACGTTAAAACATCAAGTTTAGTCGATACTTTTGAACCTGCAACAATTGCAACCATTGGTTTTTCAGGTGTTTGAAGCGCGCGACCTAAAGCATCCAATTCTGCTGCAAGTAAAGGACCTGCCGCTGCAACTTTCGCTAAACGAGCAACGCCTTCTGTTGACGCTTCTGCACGATGTGCTGTACCAAAAGCATCCATCACGAATACATCACAAAGCGCTGCATATTTTGCTGCAAGCTCAGAATTATTTTTCTTTTCACCTACGTTAAAACGACAGTTTTCAAGCAATACCACTTGACCTGCTGCTACTTCAACGCCATCTAAATAATCAGTAAATAATTGAACATCTTGACCCAAAGCTTCAGTCAAATAAGCTGCAACTGGTGCTAAAGATTGTTCAGCTTTTGGCTCACCTTCAACAGGACGACCTAAGTGTGAATACACCATTACCGCTGCGCCTTTTTCAAGGGCAAGTTTAATTGTCGGTAACGCAGCACGTAAACGTGCATCACTGGTAATCACCCCATTTTTAACAGGTACGTTCAAATCTTCACGAATAAGAACACGTTTGCCCGTTAAATCAAGGTCAGTCATACGCTGAAAATTCATGCCTAGCTCTCTTATATTAGATATTAAAAATCGCGTAGATTCTAAATGATTACGCAAAAAAAGGTTAGATACTTTTGTAGAAAAGCTGTAGAAATTCCCAGTTTTGATTATTATAGGCTATCTTCGCATTTTATTAGTAATTTATGTCTTTTCATCCTGATCCAAAAATCAATGGTTTAAATGTTTTTGGTGAGCCTTTGGCAAGCTGTTGTTTCCTTCCTATTACAGGTTATTTCCGTAATGGCTTTTGCCACACTGCCCCATCTGATTTAGGGCAACATACTGTATGTGCAGAAATGACTTCAGAATTTCTCAGTTATTCACTTAATGCCGGTAATGATTTAACCACGCCTTTACCTGAACATGGTTTTCCGGGATTACAACCAGGTGACTTTTGGTGTCTTTGTGTGACCCGTTGGGTGCAAGCCTATCAAGATGGTCATGCACCTCGTGTTAAAGCGGAAGCCTGTCATCAAGCGGTTTTATCTTATGTACCCTTAGATGTTCTGATGGAATATGCCATCTAATGTCATCTTTAGCATCTTCAATCAACAACCAAACTCAGATCATCTTGGCATCATCAAGTCAGACACGCAAAGACTTGATGAACCGTTTACGTTTAGATTATCTGTGTATTTCTCCTGATATTGATGAGTCGCCTCAAGGTGAAAACCATGCTGATGATTTAGCCAAACGATTGGCTTTTGATAAAGCGCAAGTGATCTCACAAGCTCATCCCAACGCCATTGTAATTGGCTCAGATCAAGTCGCTTGGCGTGAACATGCACCGCAAGACTTTATAGGTAAACCTTTAACCGTTGAAAATGCGATTGCCCAATTGCAACTCAATTCAGGAAAGAATGTATTTTTCAGTACAGCTTTGAGTGTGCAACATTTAGCATCGGGTTTTGAGCAAACCTTGGTTGAACATTATCATGTCAAGTTTCGTGATTTAACTTTAAACGAAATTCAGCGCTATGTTGAATTGGATGATCCGTTGCACTGTGCGGGCAGTTTTAAGTGTGAAAGTTTGGGTATTACTTTGTTCGAGCAGATGATTGGCAAGGATCAAACGACATTGATGGGTATGCCAATGATTCAATTGTGTGGGATTTTGAGAAAGTTAGGAATTTTATTGCCTTGAAAGTTAAATAAGCTCAAATCAATTTAATCTTTATCGTAACAATCTAAATAAACTTGCACCATACCCTTTGATCATAAGACAATAGTATTAACTTTTGATTTACATTTGCTTAGGCTATTTTCATGTCCCAACCTTTAGATGTTTTAGGCGGAATTACCGCAGAACAATTCCTCTCAGAATATTGGCAAAAAAAACCACTTTTGGTACGTAAGGCTTTACCTGAAATCGCAGAAATTTTAGTTCCTGATGATGTGATGGAACTGGCACTCGATGAAAATAGCGTCGCTCGTTTAATTAAACAAAAAGACAAAGATCCAAATCAGTGGACAGTAAAAAGCTCACCACTGATTAAAGGTGATTTCCAAAAAATGCCGAAGCTTTGGACTTTACTCGTTCAAGCAGTCGATCATTATTCATTTGATTTGGCTGAACTTTGGAAAAAATTCCCATTTATTCCACAATGGCGTCGTGATGACATCATGGTCTCTTATGCACAGCAAGGTGGTTCTGTCGGGAAACATTTTGACTTTTATGATGTATTTTTAGTACAAGGTTATGGACATCGTCGTTGGCAATTGGGGCAAATGTGTGATGCTGAAACTACATTTGTCGAAGGTCAACCGCTAAAATTACTGCCTGAAATTGATGTACATTTTGATGAAGTGCTTGCACCGGGCGATTTACTCTATGTACCACCGGGCTTGTCGCATTATGGTGTTGCTGAAGATGAATGCCTAACCTATTCATTCGGTTTCCGCATGCCAAATGTTGCGGACATGATGGATCGTGTTAGTGATAAGTTCATGTCTAATGAATCACTTCGTAATCCATTGGTCGATATATTACGTAATCGTCAAAATGCAATTGGGCAAGTGACACAAGTAGAATTGGATCATCTTAAAGCTGAATTATTGGCAAAATTGAATGATTCTACTCTTTTAGAAGATGCCATTATGAGTTTAATGGCTGAGTCTAAATACCCTGAAAATATTCCTGAAGCAGAAGTGATTGGTACAGGTGATTTGGAAGAGGTACTCGAGCAAGGTTATTTAATGCAAATCGAGCCTGCTTCACGCCTAATTTATACTGAGCAAAACAATCAATTACTGTTTTGGGCAAATGGAGAATCAATCTGTATTTCAGCACAGTTTGCACCTACCCTGAAAAAAATTGCAGATGGTCAAGCGGTAGAGTTAAATATTGAATTGGCAGATGATGAAGTGTTAGAAAACATCGCGGGCTTACTCAATGAATCAATTTTGATGCTTATTCCTACTGAGGAATAAATCATATCTAGACTGAGATAATTTTAAAATCCATCTAGTAAATTTGAAGTCATCTTCGTTATTAACCAATAAAAGCCTGTGTAATAAATTATTACATAGGCTTTTATTTTGAGCATCATCACATATCAAATAAAGTAGAATTATTCTCGGCTCTAACAAATGTATACTTGAGATTTCCCTTATAAAAAGGCAACTTATGACCTATATTATTCGTTGGATTATTAATAAAAATGGCAAGCCCTGCTCAAGCAATAAGAAGCAAACTTTTAAATACTTTTTTTTCTCGCAATTCGATTTGGTTTTTATGTATTTTTTTAGCCATTTACTTATCTTGGGTCATTTTATTTCAACAATCTCATTTAATTTATTATTTCTTTTCAGATACTTTCCTCAATGTCGTTTGGGTAATGAGTCTTTTTCTGACTGCTGTTGGCTTCTATGACGTGATCCAAAGCAAGCATGCCATTTTACGAAATTATCCAATTATGGGACATTTCCGCTTTTTTTTCGAAAGTTTCCGACCTGAAATTCGTCAATACTTCATTGAATCGGATGAAGATGCGTTACCATTTTCACGCTCACAACGTAGTCTAGTGTACCAACGTGCAAAAAATGAAAATGCCGATAAACCATTTGGTTCAATTATTGATGTTTACCAACAAGATTACCGCTTTCTAACCCATTCACTTGCGCCCCGTACACCCGCTGATTTTAAAACTTTCCGTATTCAAATTGGTAATGAACAATGTTCACAACCCTATAGTGCATCGATCATGAATATTTCAGCAATGAGTTTTGGCAGCTTAAGTGCCAATGCCATTCGTGCGCTAAATAAAGGTGCGAAAATGGGCAATTTCTACCACGACACAGGTGAAGGTAGTTTAAGCCCCTATCATCTTGAAAATGGTGGCGATATTGTTTGGGAAATTGGTAGTGGTTATTTTGGCTGTCGTACACTTGAGGGTAAATTTGACCCTGATAAATTTCAACAACAGGCAATCAACAACGATGCCATTAAAATGATTGAAATTAAGCTATCACAAGGTGCCAAACCTGGACACGGTGGTATTTTACCCAAACATAAAATTACTGAAGAAATTTCACAGATTCGTGGTGTTCCTCGTGATCGTGACTGTGTATCACCTGCGAGTCATTCTGCATTCAGCACACCAATTGAAATGATGCAATTTATCCAAAAACTGCGCACGCTGTCGGGTGGAAAACCTGTTGGTTTTAAGCTGTGTATCGGGCAACCGTGGCAATTTATGGGTATTGTTAAAGCAATACTTGAAACGAAAATTGTACCCGATTTTATTGTAGTTGATGGTTCTGAAGGTGGTACAGGCGCAGCACCTATTGAGCTGATTGACCACATGGGTACACCGCTACGTGAAGCCCTGCTCTTTGTACATAATACGCTCGTTGGTACAAGCTTAAGAGATCAAATTAAAATTGGTGCAAGTGGTAAAATTATCAGTGCTTTTGATATTGCGAGCATCATGGCAATTGGTGCAGATTGGGTTAATTCTGCGCGTGGCTTTATGTTTGCTGTCGGCTGTGTCCAAGCGCAAAGTTGCCATACCAATCAATGTCCTGTGGGTGTTGCCACGCAAGATGCACAGCGTCAAAAAGCACTTGATGTTCCAACAAAAGCTGACCGTGTTTTTCATTTCCAACAAAATACAATGAAAGCACTCGCTGAAATGATTGCTGCTGCAGGTTTAGAGCATCCAAATGAGATTAAAGCTCACCATCTTGCACAGCGCATTAGTGACCGTGAAATTAAAAATTATGCACAGTTACATTTTTGGTTAAAAGAGGGTGAATTACTTAATTGTGAAAATAAAGATGATGAAAACTTCTATTTCAGAATGTGGAATTTAGCTGTGGTCGATAAATTCTAAATCGCATTTTAAATATCGCAATATTTCCATTATAAAAAACCAGTCTTGATGACTGGTTTTTTATACAAACTAAAAATAAATCAACCGAATTAATAAATTTCCGCAGTCGAATGTGCGTGTAAAAATGCAGGAATTAGCCCTGTTAATGCAGCCCGAATACTGGCACGTTCATTGATGAGCTGATGCGAACCTTCTTCAAGCATCAACAGTGTTTGTAAACGAAACTTTCTGCGAATAAATTCAATATTATAACGCCAATCTACCGTTTGGTCTTGCGCACCCTGTGCTAGCCAAACAGGAATACGACACGCAGGTCGAGCTTCCATTTCTTGCATCCATTTTGACATGGCTAAAATCCAATCCATTCCCATCATACGCGGTTGTAGTGGGTCTTTTAAACGCACAAAACGCAAAAATTCAGGATTATGATTATTACGACGGAAATGTCGAGGTACTTCACGTTTAATTCGGCGGATAATACCCAAACCAATCGAGTTGTGCCACCATGCCGACTTCGCAGGGCGAATTAACGGTGACAATAACAAAACACGTTGCACAATTGGATTTTCACGGCGTTCAGCATACTCAAGTAAGTGATGCATCAAAATCGCACCACCTGTACTTTGTCCAATGCCTAACCAAGGTTTTGGCAACTGATCTGCACTTTTAACATAGTTATACACTGCATGTAAAACATCTTGATAATGATCAAAATTTTTAATATTTGCAGGTGAACCATCGCTGAGACCATGCCCTGGTAAATCATAGGTTAAAACACTAAAGCCTTGTTCCAATAACTCCCGAATAATCGGTTGATAAATACCGCTATGTTCTAAGTAACCATGCAATAAACATACAGTACCTTTGACATTCTCAATCAATGGCTTAAAAACCTGAACATGCAGTTTAAACAAGGGCATTTGAATATAACCTTGCCAATAGTCACACTTCAACTGATCAAAGCCATATAAACGACTATAAGCCTGCAATTCACGTGATGGATGATAAGAACGGTTTAAATTGAGTGGCTCTAATAGTTTTGGCGTTTCATCACGACTAGGTACAGGCAAATCAAGCTGTTTTAATACTGTCGGATTTAAAAATGGCATATCAGACATTTATGGAACCTCCCTGCAACCACTTGAACCAAAAAGCATATCTCGAATGGTCGCCAACATTTCATAATTGGCACGGCGACTATGATCATAATTCTGCTGTGATGGTCGCCATTGGGTTAATATTGTTGGCATGGGTGCTTCAACAGGAATAGTGGCTATTCCATTTAATGCAAATAAGCGTCGTGTTCTTGGCATATGATAACGATCTGTAATTAATAACACAGTCGGTGCGCCCCCTTTTTTTTGTAATAATAATGAGCTAAAACGGGTATTTTCACAGGTGTTCATACTGCGGTTTTCAAGTAATTTTGCCTTAATACCACGCTGTTCAAGCCAACTTTGCATATAAGGCGCTTCTACACCACTGAGCACTATCGGCAAACTAAATTGTTTTTCAACCGCTAAAGTGGTTTCCAATCTTAAGCGGGTATATTTATTAATCACAATATCTTTCTGATTATCGGCAAGGGTTAAGCCTCCGCCTAAAACTACAATCGCATACGGTCGATCTGTTGCATCTATCTTGGTATTATCTTGTTGCTCCTCAATATTTTGCATATTTAAATAAGCAATATCTTGATTCACCTGATGATTCACCGCTCGCTGCTCAGCTTCCGTTTCAATTTTGACTTCATGCGAGGTCAAATATTTTTCATACTGCGCCCTCAACACTTTATTACTCTCGTCATTGAGTGCAAGTAATTCATCTACCGTATTTTTTGAATCAGACACGACGACCGATGCTGAGGATTCATGGGAGATTAACAATGGAATCTGCGGCTGATTTTTTTGTTCTTGATCAGAAGTAGCTTCATTCATTTGATGAATTTCACTTTGTAACTGCTGATAACGGGCTTGTAACACACTTAAATCTTGTGGATCTTTGCTTTTTAATGCCGTTTCAACCAATTTTAAATACACCTGCCGTGCAACCCAAAGCCTAGAACCCGGCTCTAAAGTTTCATCGGTTGAAAGGCTTGCTTGTTGTTGGCTTTTTGCTGCAACCTGATTAACTTCTACAGGTACAATCACATTGAGCAATTTAACCATCATATTTGAATAAAATGGCGTATAGAGGAAGACCATGAAACAGCCGAATAACACGAAAAATATCGAGAGATAACGTACAATTCGGATCATCCAATGCTGTTTCTGCATAGTTTTCAATTAACCCACATGTGGCTGAATTAAGCCCTGATCATTAAACATTACGGGTTCAGGTTCAAGTCGTACAGTAAATTTCTGCAACACGTCATGTTGTACCGCCCGATACGTTTCCCGAACATCTGTCAATGAAGCATTCGCATAGTTCACTAAAACCAATGCTTGCTTGGCAAACATACCCACCTGACCAAGCTGTTTACCTTTCCATCCCGTTTGATCAATCAACCAACCTGCAGCCACTTTGACCTGATCATTTTTTTGTGGATAGTGTGGAAGATTCGGAAATTTTTCTAACAAAGGTAGAAATTCTTGCTGTGTAATCATCGGATTTTTAAAAAAACTTCCTGCATTTGGATAATCTTTCGGATCAGGCAGTTTACTTTGACGAATATGAATCACTTGCTGTTGCAAGTTTTCAGGGGTCAAATCATCTTTCATCGCAGTTTTTAAATCACCATAATCCATTTTTAAATTTGGCTTTTTAAGCAATTTAAAAACGACATGAGTAATGATGTAGCGATTAGGATCATCTTTAAAAATACTATGACGATAAGCAAAATCACAATCTTGCGCCAAAAGGCTTGTGGTTTGATTAAGCAAACGGTCATACACTTCAACCGATTGAATAAAATCACCAACCTCTACACCATAAGCACCAATATTTTGCACAGGTGCCGCACCCACCAAACCGGGGATTAAAGCTAAATTTTGTAAACCATAGATTTTTTGAGTTGTTGTCCATAATACAAAATCATGCCAATTTTGCCCTGCACCGACACGAATCGTTTGGCTATCTTGATCATCTGCCAACACATCAATGCCTTGAATATTGATATGTATCACCAATGCATGAATATGCTCAGGCAATAACATATTGCTTCCACCCGATAAAACTAGAATATTCAACTGCTGTTCTTTCGCATAAGCAAGTGCCTGCTCAAGATCAGTCATCTCATTGATTTGAACATAGTGTGAAGCGATTGAGTTGAGACTGAGCGTATTAAAAGGCTTGAGCTGAATTTGAGATTGAATATTCATCAAACTGCTCCCAGCACTTTAGCTTTTGCCTTTTGCAAGACGTTTACCCATGCCTGACTACTCGATTCACACTGATCAAGCACACGTTCAAAATCGCTCGCATCACCATAATATGGATCAGGTACAGCTTGTTTTTTGTAGGTCGTATCATGTTCACTCATCAAGGCAACTTCTGCACGAATTTGTCCTGCGCCATATTCTGTCATTGCAGATTTTTTTAAGCGTTGAATATTATTATAGTTTTCTGAATCCATGGCTAAAATTAAATCAAATTCAATAAAATCAGACGTTAATAATTGTCTTGCACGTACGTTTGATAAGTCATAGCCACGCTTCAATGCATGTTGTTGACTACGTACATCCGGCGCTTTTCCCGGATGGTAATTGCTCGTTCCTGCTGAGTCGATAATCACATTCAGTTGTCCACTGTCACAGTAATGTCTGAGTACCACTTCTGCTGTGGGTGAACGACAGATATTTCCAAGACACACACATAACACCTTATAGGGCGTTCTGAACGACATAACAACCTCAAAAATACATTTATTTTATAGATGCCTATGTTAAGTTATTTACAGGGTGAATCCTATAGAACCGTAAAACAATAATGTTTAATTTATGATGACAGATTAAGGAAAATGCGCATGAACCAATTTCAGTTTCAGACCACAGCAAATATTATTGCTGGAATTGGATCAATTCAACAATTGGCAACACTGCTCAAAGATGCCCAATATACAAAAATTTTACTCGTGACCGATCCGGGTATGCTGCAACATCAACTACACACCCCTATTTTGAATATTTTTACTGCAATTTCAGTTGAATATGCCATTTATTCTGATGTCCAAGCTGACCCACCTGAACACATCATGCTGGAAGCGGTTGCTTTTTCCAAACAACATCAAGTCGATGCCATTATTGGTTTTGGTGGAGGAAGCTCACTCGATGTTGCCAAAGTGATTGCATTATTGGCAGACCCTCGTCAAAGCCAATCAATTCAAGATATTTATGGCGTGAATAATGCCAAAGCCCCTCGTTTGCCATTGATTTTAATTCCAACCACGGCGGGTACAGGTTCAGAAGTGACCCCTATTTCGATTGTCACCACAGGTGAAACCACTAAAACAGGCATTGTTTCTCCAATTTTGTATGCCGATACTGCCATTTTAGATGCCACATTTACCACAGGCTTACCTGCACACATTACTGCTGCCACAGGTATAGATGCGATGGTGCATGCTATTGAAGCTTACACCTCCAAAATTAAAAAGAATTTTTATGCCGATATGTTGGCAAAACAAGCCTTAAAATTACTCAATAAAAATCTAAAACCAGTTTTAGTCAATGGACAAGATCTTGAAGCACGACAAAATATGCTTCTCGGCTCAATGCTTGCAGGACAGGCATTTGCCAATGCACCTGTTGGTGCTGTACATGCGCTTGCCTATCCGCTCGGTGGACATTTTCACTTATCCCATGGGCATACCAATGCACTCGTTTTACTCGAAGTCTTAAAGTTCAATGCACCCGATGCTAAACATTTATATGCTGAACTGATGCAATGGCTTGATCCATATAGCAAAGGCAGTGTTGATGGTTTGTGTGATTTATTTATTGATCATATTCAACGACATTTGGATGGTAGTGGCTTGACTTTAAAATTGCGAGATTTAGGTGTTCCTGAACATATGCTCGAAACCCTCGCACACGATGCCATGTTGCAAACACGATTATTGCAAAATAATCCAAGAAAAATGACGTATGAACATGCATTGAAAATTTATCAAGCCATTTACTGATGGCTCGAATGGAGCATTAAATGCTCCATTTTTAATATTTACCCAATTTAAAAATAGAACTGATATGAAACCAATCACCAAACAACGCCAAGATTACACTTTCTTTTTACCCATTCAGACTCGTTGGGCTGACAATGATATTTATGGGCATGTCAATAATATTACTTATTATAGTTACTTTGACACAGCTGCCAATTCACTGCTGATTCAGCATGCAGGTTTTGACATTCACCGCTCACCCAATATTGGTTTAGTGGTCAACTCTTCCTGCCATTTTATGCAAGAGCTAACGTATCCTGAAATTATTGAGGTTGCGGTCGGCATCAGTAAATTGGGCAATAGCTCTGTTACTTACGATCTTGCCATTTTTAAACAAGGGCAAGATCAAGCTGCCGCGCAAGGCAGTTTCGTACATGTTTTTGTCGAACGTGAAACTAAAAAAAGCACTCCGATTTCAGCTGAAATGCGCAGTGCTTTAGAACAATTTATCATCCAAACTTAATGCAAGGACATTTTCATTTTAAGGTTTAAGTTGAATGTTTTGAATTTCACCATTGAAAGCATTCATTAAATTTTTAACCACGGATTCATCCTGTAGCATTTCTGCTGCACGGTTAAAAGCTTTGATTTTACGCTCATTTTGTAGTTCAAAAGGCGTGATTTCTTGGCTTTCACGATAAGCGAAACTCAACCGTGTTTGTGACCACTGTTCATTCAAAGCATTTTCAAGGGTATGCTGAAACTGTACCAACAAATTTTCATATTGCTGTGGAATAGAAAACGTAGATTGACCATTAATATGTCCTGTCATCACACCATTCTGAGCAAGTTCTTGAACCGCAGGTGAAAGTTGGCTATTACGGAACCAATATTCCCACTTATGAACATCCCACTCGCCTTCTAAATTTTGTGGTATCAATTGTAAAATTTGTTGTGGTGTTTGCGTTGAACCAGTCAATTGAGCAGCTGTTGTTGATGATGATGCAACAATAGGCTCATGTGATTGTTCAGCAACAACCTTTGATTGACCCATTTCCGACTGAGTGAAAACAGCTGTTGTTACTTTACTTAATTCCGGCTCAATATTGATATTTTTTACGATTTGCTCAGTTTCAGGTGCAAGAAAGAAAATATCTTCAGCATCCACAGTCGATTGTACGTTTTGCGGTGCAATTGTTGAAATATGCTCACCACCAAAAAGTGTTAAATCAGGTTCTTCTTGTATCGATATTGATGCTTTTGAAAGCTGATTTTGCTGAGCGACAGATTCTAACTTAACATTAGATGTTTCTACAGTGGTCTGTATATCAACATTCTCAACAATACCATCAACTGTATGCGTCTGTACTTCAACTGAATCAACGGTTTCAGTCTGCTGTAAAGATACAACTTCATCTAAAGGCTGATTAATAGCTTCATCCACATGATGTGTATTTTGCGTTTCTAACGTTTCTTCTATTATTGTTGAAGATTGATTCCGTTGTTCTACATGTTGTGGATTCGCTTGTGAATGATTTTGCTCAATCGCCTGTGTCTGTAGTGTCTGCACAGATTGATTAGTATTAACTGTTATTTCATTGGCTTGCAAAGGTCTAAATGCAAGTAAACGCAACACAGTCATTTCAAAACCTTGTTCTTGCGTCACGGCAATTTGTAAATCAGCACGACCTTTACAGGCAATTTGATAATACAACTGCAAATCTTGCGCAGAAACCACTTGCGCCAATTGAGTAATTTTTTGATTGATTTCAGCACTATATTTTAAGCTTAAATCAGGTAGATATTGCATTAGTGCCAATTCATGCAAAGTCGAAATCAATTGATCAAGCACCAAAGATACATCTAAGGCTTGCTGACGGAACTGACGGAGTAAATGGCTCATGCGTTCACGTTGATTTTGATGAATTACCAAAATCAAATCATAAATAATCGTGCGGTCAATCAGCCCCAACATTTCTTTAACATCTTGGTGATGAACTGCACCTTGACCATAGGCAATCGCCTGATCGGTCAGTGATAACGCATCACGCAATGAACCTTGTGCAGATTCAGCAATTTGCCAAATAGCATCAGACTCAGATTCAATCTCTTCTTTACCCAAAATATCGGTCAAATGATGAGTAATTTCATCAATGACCAGAGGACGCAAAGTAAATTGTAAACAACGTGAAATCACTGTAATCGGTAATTTTTGTGGATCAGTCGTTGCAAATAAGAATTTAACGTGTTCAGGCGGTTCTTCTAGCGTTTTTAATAAAGCATTAAATGAATGTGTCGACAGCATGTGCACTTCATCGATCAGATAAACCTTAAAACGCCCTTGTGTCGGTGCGTAAGGTACATTATCGAGTAATTCACGAGTATCTTCTACTTTGGTACGTGATGCTGCATCAATCTCAATCAGATCAATAAAACGCCCTTCATTGACCGCTTTACATGTCGCACATACTTCACACGGCGTTGATGTCACACCTGTTTCGCAATTTAGGCATTTTGCCAAAATACGGGCAATCGTGGTTTTTCCGACTCCACGTGTTCCTGTAAACAAATACGCATGGTGTAAACGACCTCGGTCTAACGCACTCGTCAAAGCACGGGATACATGATTTTGCCCGACAAGCTCATTAAAATTACGTGGACGATATTTACGTGCAAGTACTTGATACATGAAAACTCCTGATTTCAAAGCTAAGGATACTGTGTTTTTAACCATTAGTGAACGGACTTATTCACATGATCATTTTTAACTGTGATTATTCGAGCATTTTCAGCTCATTGACTGATATGACAAAGCATGAGTACTTACATTTTTTGCACAGAGCTAGGATGGTTTACATTGACTTTTTGCAACGAAATATTTTTAAATAGCCATATTGTTGCACAAATGGAATGCTTCTTATGCTCTCGGATTTAGATGATTTTTATTGTTTTTCCCTTGTTGTTGAACATGGCGGATTTAGTGCAGCCGAACGTGCTACGGACATTCCCAAATCAAAACTCAGTAGACGTGTCTATAATCTCGAAGAAAATTTAGGTGTCCGCCTCATTCAGCGCAGTTCACGCCATTTTGCAGTGACTGAAATTGGCATGAATATTTTTCGTCATGCTCAAGTGATGGTTAATGCTGCACGTTCAGCACATGACTTAGTCGATCATTTGAGTGAAGAACCCCGTGGCGTCATTAAAGTCAGTATTCCTGTCAGCATTGCACAAAATGAAATGTCGAAATTATTGCCCGATTTCATGAAAACCTATCCTGAAATTAAAATACAATTTCTCGTTAGCAACCGCCGTGTAGAAGTGATCAATGAAGGCTTTGATATTGCCTTACGTGTACGCGCAAGTTTAGATGATGACCCTAATCTGGTTATTCGTAAATTTGAGAATATTGAGCAACATTTATTTGCCAGCCAAGCCTACTTAAATGAATATGGCATGCTCAAACAACCTGAAGATCTGTCAGAGCACCGTATTCTCAGTATGGTTGAAGAACATTTAGACCAACAATTATCTCTGCATGATAAAGACAATCAACAGAAAAAAGTCAAAATCAATCCTGTTGTAATGGGTTCAGATTTAATTATGATTGCCAAACTTGCAAGCCAAAATTGTGGTATTGCACTTTTACCCGACGCAGTTGCCGAAGATTTTATTCGCACAGGCGAACTCGTTCGTGTTCTCCCTGAATGGAAAGCCTCACATGGTATTCTCCATGCAGTTTACCCATCACGCCGTGGACAACTCCCTGCCGTACGTGTATTTATCGACTATTTGGTTGAGCATTTGACCAAACGCTAAGCCAAGTCATCAACACACTCCATCTTTTAAATGCATCTACTGCAACTATTTGCAGTGGATATAAGGAAATTGAAGTCATTTTTTGATACCATCGTCACTGCTTTTTTCAGTATGTATTTAGATTTTTATGACTTCAGTTTATCAGCAGCAGCTTGATGCCAAAATCGACCGTATCCGTAATCAATTCAGTGAGTTTAATCCCCCTGCATTAGAGGTATTTGAATCGCCTGAACAACATTTTCGTATGCGTGCCGAGTTTCGCATTTGGCATACTGATGATGATATGTTTTATGCCATGTTCGAGCGCAATGCCGATGATCAACAAAAAATGGTTGTGCGTATTGATGAGTTTCCGATTGCAGATCTAAGTATTAACACATTAATGCCGATTTTATTGGCAGATCTGAAAGCCAGCCCAATCTTATCTAAAAAATTATTTGAAGTGCATTTCCTCGCGACACTCAAAGGTGAAATGTTGGTATCTTTGGTTTATCGCGCACCACTCAATGACGAATGGGAAGCATCAGCTAAACAACTTGCAGATCAACTCAATGTGAAAATTGTGGGTCGTAGCCGTGGCGTTAAACGTGTTTTAACTGAAGAATATGTGGTTGAAGAACTTCAAGTTTTTGACCGTACTTTTCAATATCAACAAATTGAAAGCAGTTTCACACAGCCCAATGCGCAAGTATGCCAAAAAATGTTGCAATGGGCATGTACCGCCGCTGAAGGCTCAAGCAAAGACCTCCTTGAGCTGTACTGTGGCAATGGGAATTTCACCCTGCCGATGTCGCTCAAATTTAACCGCGTCCTTGCTACCGAATTGGCTAAATCATCAGTGTATGCTGCACAGTGGAATATTGAAAAAAATAACATTGATAATATTCAAGTTGCACGTTTATCTGCGGAAGAGTTTACCCAAGCCTACAATGCAGAACGTGAGTTCCGTCGTTTAGAACAAGCCAATATTAATATTCAAAGTTATGATTTTGATACTGTTTTTGTCGATCCACCACGTGCGGGTATTGACGATGACACATTAAAATTACTGCAAGGCTTTAAACGTATTATCTATATTTCATGTAATCCTGATACATTACATGACAATTTAAAGACTTTGGCGCAAACCCATAAAATCAGCAAATTTGCCATGTTTGATCAATTTCCGTATACGCATCATGTCGAATCTGGCGTATTGCTCGAAAAAATTTAAACAATTTATTTCAGAATTTAATGCTATAAAAATCGGTGTTACGTAGGTAGCACCTTTATTTTTTAGACCTAAATAATTGATTAATATAATAATAAATTAAAGACCACAAAATTCCTTTCAATCTTCATTGAACTGTCACAATGATTCCATCATTTTTTCTTTTTAATTTATGATGAATGGCTCAGTTACAAACTTGCATTTATATTTAAACACGCTATATTTCGAATCATGTTAGGTTGCGAATGAATGCTCTATGAGTTTTTGGCATACGTTGTTCTCTCCAAATGAACAACAAAATGAACATAAAAATCAAGTTGCTTGTATTGAAAATGATTGTTCATGTAAGACAAATGATCAGCTGTTATCTCTGTTAACCCAAGCCAACGATGAAGATGTCATTGCTGGAATTAAAAAAGTTTTAGTCTCTCGAGGCTATAGCAAAAAAGAGTTAAATCAACTAAAGCATCCACCGATTCAATAGTCATGGATGACGACAGTCGATGAAAAAAGGCATTCAGTTTACTGAATGCCTTTTTAATATTTAGATGTATGTTAAGCAAATACATTTTTAAAAATCAGCGATAACCCTAAAACTCACCCAAACGTACCGAAATACAATATTAACGATAAAAATATGATAGATTTCCGATTAAATTTAATTTTTTCATTAAATTCATAAAAATAGCTAAAATGTTCTGTTATGATCAAAGCATACTTTGAGTGTGTTTATCACAAAAAGAAATCAAAGATTAAAACGATATAAACACTTAAGATAAGGAAATCTAAATGAAAAAACCTACCATTATACTTCTTACTGGCTTAAGCATTATGCTTACAGCATGTAATAAAATACCAAAAGAATGTGAACAATCTTGGGAGCATATTGCTGATATGGCAAAAAAAAGTGGTATTCCTGATGATGCGATTGAGACACAAAAGAAAGAATTTGAACGTAATGTCCAAGAAATGCCAAAAGATAAAGCCATTGAAACCTGTAATGCCCAAAATTCTATTTTTGGTATGGTGAAACAACTTCAGTAAATGTGAATATCATATAAAAAGAGTGAATGATCAATTGACCATCAGTGTAATTGATCATTCACATCACTGTTCCGTTCGGGTTTGTTGACATTTGACCATGGCAATCTAATGTAGAGACTCAGTATATTCAAGTAAACTGAATGTATAGGTCATCCACAAAAATTAAACCCTTGTTTCCCATTCCTCGCCTGTTTCTGACAACAAGCTATTTTCAGGGAAACGTAGAGCAATCAATTGACTTGTAAATGCACGATGATTCTGACGATCAACGTAGCGTTTTCCTACAGAATAATCGACACAAAATACATTTCGCTTTTGACCAAACCATTGCACCGCATCAATATATTTAAAAAAACCTGTTTTTTCATCAGTGCTTTTAAAATTCCGCCAATAATGCCCAATGATCACAGGAATATCATCCTGATAATGTTCCCACCATGCAGAGCGATCAATCATGCGCCATTTCCCACCGACATAAAAAGGCTGATCCACCAAAAATTCAGCACCTGAAGTGAGCACTTTCATCGGGTTATGCATTTGCTCTACAAGGTCTTGTTGTGCCAAATAAGGTAAAAATGGAATATCAGCTTGAGGATTTTTCATCTCTGACTGATATTGTGCCGACTCACGTTTCGCCTGTTCTGCAACACCCGTTTCACGAACATGACTTTCTGTCATTTGCACAAATTGATCATATGCCTGACGCGTCCCAAGTCCTTGTACTTGCTTTAAGGTATCAATTGATTTTTGATCCCAACATGCATGTACAACTCTTAACTTTTCAGATGCTAGTGCAATCGGCAATGTCGCTAAAAAATCGATAATTTCCACTCGTTCTTGAAAATTCACCTGCCGTGAAGCAAAAGCTTTATGATCATCTTCATGCGGTGAGCCAAAAAACCAGCCATTGCCTTCACGCTTTGCATCAATCAATAAATTTAACTCGTGATTTCCTAAAACACATTGGGCATTGCCGTATTCAATCAATGTTTTTACATACTGAATCACTGCAAAACTATCGACCCCACGATCACATAAATCACCAACAAAAATCAGCTTACGCTGCTCAGGATGATATCCTTGTGCATCATAGCCAAGCACATTAAGCAAACGATTTAAGGCATCAATTTCACCATGAATATCCCCGACAATATCAAGTGGTGCATCAAAGAGTGTTTGTACAAACGAATTGACCATTTACCTTTTCCTATAATCTTTCAATTATCTCTAAAATTGATTGGCTTTTAATTGAAATAGCACATCATCTGCTTAGATATTGAATTAAATTTTCAGTACTTATCATCATATCGTATAGTATCGCACGCATATAAAAATACATTACAGCAAGCTACAGGCTATACACTGAAAACCCGATTTCACTTTCTGAATAAGACTTTATTTCTATAAAATCAATCAACACACATAAAAAAACCTCAACGATTTACATCATTGAGGTTTTTTAAAACTCAAAAACTTACGCAGCCGAACGCTCAGTAATTGGTACAACTTTACGAAGTTCAGGGCCGGTATAATCGGCACTTGGGCGAATAATACGATTGTCTGCACGCTGTTCCATCACATGCGCAGCCCAACCTGTGA
>CAXYZD010000032.1:0-20881 GCA_964293455.1 uncultured Acinetobacter sp.
GTACCGACTGATGCTCGTAAATTTGCTGCTTCTAAACGATTGGTATAGCGAATAGAAAGATATTGAACACCTCTATCGGAATGATGAATCACATTCTTTGGCATACCTCGGTCATGCAACGCTTGCTCCAATGCATCAAGCACCATATCTGTATTCATCCGTGTTGATACTTTCCACCCAACAATTGCTCGTGAGAAGACATCAATAATAAATGCGGTATAGACCCAACCTGAATTTGTTTGAATATACGTGAAGTCAGCGACCCACAGGTGGTCAGGTTGATTAGCACTAAAATTCCGTTTCACTAAATCATCTGCTCGTTTTTGATCATCTCGGCTACGAGTGGTTTGTTTATTCTTACCACGCCAAACACCTTGTATACCTAGATTTTGCATCAATAATATAACCTTCTTGTTTCAACTTTTGCCAGACTTTACGTACACCATATCGACCTGAACTTTCTTTCCAAATTCGTTTGATTTGCTCAGCGTGATGCTCATCATGTAGATCTCGTTTCGCTCGATGTTCTGGGTTTTCCTCGAGATCTAAAGTCCGGTAATAGGTTGAAGGTGCGATCGGTAAAATTCTACAAATCGCCTCAACACCATATAACGCCTTATTGTTATGGATAAAATCCACCATTATTTGTGTGGGCGGTCGAGCTCCGCCTGGGCGAAAAAAGCGGCTGCTTTACGTAGAATTTCGTTAGCACGTTGCAGTTCTTTATTTTCACGTTCGAGTTGTTTAATACGTTCTTGATCTGAAAGTTGCTGTACTTTGATTGGATTTTGTTGATTTAAATGCTTCTGATGCCAGGCACGTAGTGTTTCAGGAGTACAACCAATCTTAGGTGCAATAGCCGTGATCGCAGCCCAATTCGATGGATAATCTTTTTCGGATTCAATCAATAATTGAACCGCTCTATCTCTGATTTCAGGGGTATATTTTACTTTTTTCATCTGGACATTCTCTCAGAAAGTTTGGTCTCCGACAAACCTGGTACGGTTCATTCTAGCGTTTCACCTTCTTCACGACGGAAACCTGTGAGAATCAGTAAAAAGAGATAATCTTGGTTTGTATATGCACGTGAGTCATTGCTTTGGTTTCCTTTCCAATAAGATTTACAAACCCCTTCAGACCAATCATGTAACTGATCTGCTCGGATATAGCCTTTGCGTCTTTTAATTTTGTTCCATTTTTTTTCTTGATAGATCACTCCAACAGGGCTTTTTTCGGTAATAACTTTTTGATCGTTACTGTCAAATAAGATTGAAGCCGTAAAGTTGTAGACAGCAGATAAAAATTTCATCGCAAGATTGGCCTGAGCTAAACTCCGTTTAGATAATTCCATATGTCTTTCGATAATCATTTTTTGAGAAAATTCGGTTATTTTGATTTCTTTCCAATCTTTAAAATAGTCATTTAAACATCTATTGTATGCTTCAATAGTTGATGTTGCTAATTTCTTATTGGATTTATAGTTTTGATACGCAGAATCTAAATTAGGTATTAACTGATTGATTTCTTTTTCTAAATTAAAATCATTTTTGACTTTCTTTTTGTCGGCTACAGGGTCAACACCTTGAGAAATTAATAACAATAATCGTTTTCCTTCAGTCCGAGCTTGTTCTAAAGTAAATACACCATGTTTACCAATTGTTTTTCTTTTATTTTGGCCATTAGGCATCCGTGTTTCAATAAAGTAAGTTTTTGACTGAGTGACAGAAAGGCCAAAGCCAATCGTAATAGAGTCCCGATAAAAAACTTTACTCCCGGGTTCTTCTAGAGGAATACTATCTATAAGTGATTTAGTGAGTTTGTGTCTATTAGTTATTTGTCTTATTTTTCATATGATTCGATATGAAAAAATATAACACAATATCTCTATTGCCTACCATATGCCTACTTTTAGATAGTTTTAATGGAGAAATATATGAAAGTTGAATTGAATATTTTTGTAAGTTGTTATTATTTAAAATAAAAAGCTCCGAAGATGCCGCTGCACAGTCGTTACCCTGAACCCGATGAGTTCAAGGTGGACACGACGCATACTTGCTGGGTTTCCCGCTTGAAGACGGGCATACACTCTAAATATGCAGAACGCATCCGGAGATATAAGTATCGGCAGGGATATAGACTCACTGGCGAACATCTCAGAGTTGCAACTAGTATACCAAATCCTACAACTCAGGCAAATCACCAATGTTTAAAAAAGCATAAAACAAATACTTTTTTCTTAACAATCGCACAAAGAAAAAGCAGTTTTATACTGCTTTATCAACATCTTCAAGAATGGTGTTAAGCAAGCGTTCACATTGTGCATATTCTTGTAACGATTTATTCATGCTGAGAATTTCTTGCATAAGCTCTAATGCAACCATAATCATCAATTTATTATGTTCCATATTGGGTGCTTTACGGCGGAACTCTTGAAATTTTTCATTGAGCAATTGACCTGCACGTTCTAAATCGGCTTTTTGATCAGTGGTGGTTGAAAGACGGAATGTTTGTTCAATCAGGCGTAATTCTACAGTCACATTCTCAGACATGATTAAACTTCCTCACTTGAGTCAGATGGGTTGGCAAGCTGCAGAATTTCTTGCGCATGCTGATCTTGTTCTGTACCTAAAATAGACAGTCGTTGAATAATGGCTTCAACTTTACTTTTTGCATGTTCATTTTTTTGTATGAGGCTTTCACGTTCAGACTGCAAATTTTTAATGTCTTGTTGAGTTTGCTGCTGCTCGGCTTGCAATTTTTCTTTCAAAAGACGCAATTCATTACGTTCAGCCAAAATTTCTTGGAAACGATTTTTAAGATCAGTACAACTTTTTTCAAGACGACTATAACGCTCAGCGAGTGCAGTTGCATCGGTATTGAGCTGAGTATGTGTACCTTTTAAAGTGCTTAATTGCTCAGTTAGGCTATCAATTTCATCCTGTTTTTGAGTGATGATGTTGTTTTTATTGCTAATTTGGATATGAGTTTGCTCGGCATTGTTAGTTTTATCTTTTAACAATACTGCATTGTCATTTTCCGTTTTTTCAAGGCGTGTTCTTAAAACGCCAATTTGCGTCTGTAGACGCTGTAATTGTTCTAACATAACGAGGTCGCACAGATCTGCAATCAAAGGTAATATAGAGAGAAGTATAGAGATTGGATAAGCGAATGCAAGACGATATTTCAGGTTGGTTAGATTGGAACCAAAATTTTGATGAGATTGAAGAAATTTCAAGCCCAAGTGAGTTACATGGTTTACTTACAGGTATAGTTTGTGTGACAGAAGCACCAAACAGTGAAGAATGGTTACAAATCTTATCGACACTTGATATACCTACATTAGAGGCAAATGCTGTAAATATGCTCGCTGAAGAAGCTGAAGATATTGCAAACTCACTATCTGACGATGAACTCGACTATTTACCAATGCTTCCAGACGATAGCCACACACTCGCAGAACGTGTGCAAGCCCTTGCCGATTGGTGTGCAGGTGTGGTGTTAGGTTTTGGTTTGGCTTCAGGTCGTATTCGTGCGGAAGAAAAAGAGCTGATTGAAAGTTTACAAGATGTTGCTTCAGTTGAATTTGATGAAGATGACAATGATGAAGAAGGCGAAGAAAGCTACCAAGAATTGTATGAATTTGTACGCTTGATTCCTGTTTCATTGTCAATGGGACGTAAAAAAATTCCTGTTTTAGAAAGTTCACTGCTACAGCACTTTCAAAATAAAGCGACTAAAGCGGTTTCAGAAACAGATGCTCAAACAGTTGTTGAAATGTTTACGCCCAATCGTCCAAGCTAAATGGATCTGAAACATCAAAGAACAAAAGTAAAAATAGACGTGCTTTAGAGTGCGTCTATTTCCCCCATATATTTTATTGATCATTAAAAATAAGCTGAATAGTGCATGAAATTAACGCAAGCCGATTTTCAGGAACGTCGTGACCGCCTGGCTGAACAAATGGGTCCCAACAGTATTGCAATTATTGCAACCAGTCCCGAAGTGATGCGCAATCGAGATGCCGATTATAAATTCCGCGCAGACAGTAGCTTTTTCTATCTGACTGGATTTGCTGAACCTGAAGCCGTTGCAACCATTGAAACTGATGAAAGTGGTGAAGAATATACCTACACCTTGTTTTGCCGTGAACGTGATCGTGAAATGGAAATTTGGAATGGTTATCGAGCAGGTATTGATGGTGCAATCGATGACTATGAAGCAGATGAAGCCTGTGCAATCGATCTGCTTGATGAAGAAATTTTAGAAAAGCTGAAGAATAAACAAAAATTATATGCTCGCTTGGGGCAACGTACAGACTTTGATGCGCGTATTACAGGCTGGATTCAAAAAGCAGAACAGCAAAGTCGGGGTGGTGATGATGTGCCATCGGAAATTCAGCAGTTAGATCGTATCCTTGATGAAATGCGTTTGCATAAATCTGCTGAAGAAATTCAACTTATGCAAATTGCCTCAGATATTTCAGCCGAAGCACATACACGTGCCATGCAAGCTGTTCAACCCAATATGATGGAATATGCATTAGAGGCTGAACTCAATTATGTGTTTGGTAAAAATGGCTGTGTACCATCGTATAACAGCATTGTTGGTGGTGGTAAAAATGGCTGTATTTTACATTATGTAGAAAATAATCAACCGCTTAAAGAGGGTGATTTAGTACTGATTGATGCGGCATGTGAATATCAACTTTACGCCTCCGACATTACTCGTACATTTCCAGTCAATGGTAAGTTTAGTCCTGAGCAAAAAGCCTTATATCAAGTGGTTTTAGATTCACAAATTGCTGCAATTGATGCTGTACGTATTGGCAATAATTACAAAGAGCCGCATCGTGTTGCAGTTCAAATTTTGGTTCAAGGCTTGCTCGATTTAGGTATTATGCAGGGCACACTTGAAGATATTATTGTCGATGATAGCTATCGTCAATTTTACATGCATGGCACAGGGCACTGGCTCGGTATGGATGTGCATGATGTTGGATCGTATAAACTGGACGGTGAATATCGTACTTATCAAGAAGGTATGGTTGTAACGGTTGAGCCAGGTTTATATATTGCTCCTGATGACGAATCAGTAGATAAAAAATGGCGTGGCATAGGCATTCGTATTGAAGATGATGTGGTCGCAACAGCAAATGGTCCACTCGTTTTGACTAAAAATGTCGTTAAATCAATTGATGACATTGAGGCATTGATGGCTCAATCTTAAAAAAAAAGTTTTTGACGTGGTGATGGAATCTCTTGTAAATAAAATTACATAGCGATAAATAAAGGATATGAATGGCTTAAATTTTTTGTGATATTTTAGAATTTCTAAACATATAACAGAGAATAACAATGACCACTTTATTTGTCCCTGTCACCGCTGAAGATCATATTCAAGGCGATGCCAATGCACCTGTTGAACTTGTGATGTATGGTGATTATGAATGTCCTTATAGTGGCAAAGCGTATCCTGTCATTAAACAAGTTCAGCAAGTATTAGGTAGCCAATTAAAATTTATATTTAGAAACTTTCCGTTGAGTTTTCATCCACATGCTTTACATGCCGCCATTTCTGCCGAGGTTGTAGGTGATTTAGGTAAGTTTTGGGAAATGCACGATACTTTGTATGAAAACCAAAGCCAGTTAGATGATACTCATATTATTGTTTATGTTGAAAGATTAGGTTTAGATACAAAAAAATTTGAAGCATTATTTCCTGACTCAAAATATATCGCAAAAATGAAAAAAGACATGGAAGGGGCATTGAAAAGTGGCTTCAATGGTACGCCCGTGTTTTATATCAATGGTATGAAATACAACGGTGACTACATCGAAAAAACAGAAATGTTAGCGTATATTCAGGCATTGAATATCTAATTTTTTAGACTGAGTAAAAAGCTGACTTATTTTTAAGTTGGCTTTTTTATGGGCTTAAGTTTGATCAAGTATGCTACATCTTTGAATGCTGTAAATTTTGATTGAGCTAAATTGTCTATAATTTCTAAATTTAAGCGTGTATTAATTAAGTGCAAAATTAGCGATAAAAAGCTATTTCAATATAAAAACGTGTGGCCTTGATGTAATATAAAATAAATCAAGATTATACGTATTGACGCAAAAAATTGTGATGCAATACAAAATAGAAAGGATCAGTACATGCAACAAGAAGTCATCATTGTTGGTGGTGGGATGGTGGGGCTGAGCCTCGCTTTGATGTTGGCAAAAACCAATATTGCGGTCAAGCTGCTCGAAGCAATCAAATATCCCAATTATGATGATGCAAATCTTGCACCCTACCATTCAAGTTTTGACGCACGAAATAGTGCATTGTCACGGCGCAGTGTACAAATTTATCAAGAATTAGGGCTTTGGAATGCTTTGCAAGCACATGCAACACCTATCTTAGAAGTTAATATCACAGAACAAGGTGGCTTTGGTAAAGCACGGCTCAAAGCAGATCAAGAAAAAGTCGAAAGCTTTGGGCAAGTCATTGAAAATGCATGGCTAGGGCGTGTTTTATTGACCGAAGTTAAACAACAACCTTTAATTGAATTGATTGATGGCGTACAAGTTACTTCGCTGATGCAAGATGCAGAATTTGCCTATATTGAAGCTCAACGTGGCGACTATACACATAAATTACAATCGAAATTGGTCATTGCAGCTGACGGACGAGATTCATTTTGCCGTCAAGCCTTAGGCATTGGTGCATCCGTACATGACTATGATCAAGTTGCAATTGTCACTACGGTACAAACCTCTAAACCGCATGCGCATGTTGGCTTTGAACGCTTCAGTCCGCTTGGACCATTGGCATTGTTGCCATTGCCGGGTGAATACCGTCGTTCAGTGGTTTGGCCAGTCAAAAAAGGCACAGAAGGCGAATGGCTAGGCGATGAAAACGACCAACATTTCCTTGATGCTTTACAACAAACCTATGGTGATCGTGCAGGAAAATTTCAAAAAACTGGCAAGCGTTTTAGTTTCCCCTTGTCACAAGTGCTTGCAGAAAAGCAGGCAGTGGGGCGTGTGGTACTCATGGGTAATGCAGCTCATACTATTCATCCTGTTGCAGGACAAGGCTTTAACCTGTGTATGCGTGATGCTTATGTCCTTGTACGTTATTTAAAAGAACAGCTTGAGCAAAATGCCGATGTCGGTGATGTAAGCATGTTGCAAGATTATGAGAAATCTCGCCTGACCGATCAGAAACGTGTAATTAAATTTTGTGATTCAGTGGTTCGTGGTTTTAGTAATCAAAATCCAGTGCTGAAATTTATTCGCAATTCAGGTTTAGTGGCTTTTGAAACCATTCCGGGCTTTAAACCTTTGGTTGCAAGTTATGCGATGGGGTTGAAAGCATGAATACGCCTATAAATATGCTCGATGTGGTAATTATTGGTGGTGGTTTGGTCGGTGGTTTAACTGCATTACTGCTTGCCAAAGGTGGTGTACAAGCAACCGTTTTAGATGCAGCCCCAATTCTGAATGCTGAAAAAGTCATAGCAGAAGCCAATCCTCGTGTTCTTGCTTTGAGTCAGGCGACTATTCATTTACTTAAAACGGTGGATGTGTGGGATAAGCTAGCTCGTCAAATGCCCTATACAGGCATGCAAGTGTGGAATAAAAATGGCTATGGCGAAATCAATTTTGGTCAAGCTTCGCAAAGAATACCGAGTGACGAACAGCGTTTGGGTTCAATGGTTGAGCCAAGTATTTTAAATCTTGCGATTCAACAACAAATGTTACAACAAGTTCAAGATTATCGTACCCAAGTCAAAGTGGTACGGGTTGAGCAAGGTATCAATTGTTGGATTATTCAACTTGCTGATGGAACAACACTGAAAACCAAGTTAGTGATTGGTGCCGATGGTGCAAACTCATTTGTTCGTGAACAGGCAATGATTGCATTAGACGTACTTGATTATGGGCAAGCAGGTTTGAGCTGTGCAATTCGTACAGCATTACCGCATCAATATATGGCACGACAAATTTTTCTACCGACAGGACCGTTGGCATTTTTGCCGATGGCGAGTTTAAATGCGGAACAAGCGGAATATTGGATTTCGATTGTGTGGACATTGCCTGATGATTATGCCGATGAATATGCGGCGTTGAATGATGCGCAATTTACACAACTTTTGACACGCGAAAGTCATCATATGTTGGGTGAAGTGTTGGAGACGACACCACGTGCTAAATTTCCACTCAAAGCTCGTGCAGCTCAGCGTTATGTAAAAGCAGGTTTGGCTTTGATTGGTGATGCCGCACATGTGATTCATCCACTGGCAGGACAAGGTGTTAATATTGGTTGTCTTGATGCCGCTGTACTCTGTGATGTCTTACTTAAAGATAAACAGCGTGGCGTATGGGCATATGAGCAGACTTTAAAGCGTTATGAGCATCAACGTAAAGGTCAAAATGATGCCATGATGCACAGTATGTCTGCACTCGGCTTTATCGAAACATCCGAATTGTTTCCTTTTATTTGGGTACGTAATTGGGGCTTAAAGCAGGTAGAAAATCAGTCTACATTGAAGGCGCTATTTTTAGCCCAAGCCAATGGATTATCGAGTCTTAAACAGACACAATATGCGATTTAATGCCACGGGTGATATTTTTTAAACACTCATTGAAAGAAAATCACTAATTTGATTAAAAAAAATACGTTTTTTTAACATTAGCCCCTAGTCGAAATGCAAAGAGCTTGATACATTTCTCTGTAAAAGGTCACCATGTTTTGGTGAGTGGATTGAACTGATTTATTGGGGAGTCAAAATAGACATGACTGAAGCAAATGACGATTATGATGATGATTCTGTAGGTGGCGCTGTCGATGATGATGAAGAAAAAGCGGCAGAAAAAGGCGCTGCTGCAAGTGACTCTACGGTAAGCGACTCTGATTTAGCGGAAGCAGAAACCTTAACAGTAACAGCGAAGCTAAAGCAACGTACTGCATTGGAAGATGAAGTGGCTGCATTTTTAGCCCGTGGTGGACGTATTATAGAAGTTCCACCAGATGAATCTGCCAAAGACTAATTGCGAAGTACTTATACGTGATTGCAAAAAAGCACCGAAATTTCGGTGCTTTTTTTTTAAAAAATTTAAGATTGATTGAGCCGATTTTAAATTTTATCGGTCAGTTCTAAAGCACGTTGATACGCCACTTTTTTCTTAATGCCGGTCAAATCTGCTGCGAGCTGTGATGCAGCTTTTACCGATAAATCTTCAAGTAAACGTAATAATAATTTATCGAGTTTTTCCTGATCCATATCTTTTTCTTCAGGTGAGCCACCAATCACTAAAACAATTTCACCTTTTTGCTGATGATGATCACTTTCAATAAAGCTCACCAATTCACCTAAGGTCATTTTTTTAATGGTTTCAAAAGTTTTGGTAATTTCACGAGCGAAACCGACAGGACGATCTGCACCAAAGACATTCGCCATATCTTTGACGCTGTCTAAAATACGATGCGGCGCTTCATAAATAATGAGGGTTTGTGTTTCATGTTTAAGTTTTTCTAACTGAATTAGACGTTGAGATTGTTTTGAAGAGAGAAAGCCTTCAAAACTAAAACGGTCGCTTGGTAAACCGACTGCACTTAGTGCTGCAATCGCGGCACATGCACCTGGAACAGGTGTGACACGAATGCCATGTTCTTGCGCTGCACGAACCAATTTAAAGCCGGGATCGCTGATGAGCGGTGTTCCTGCATCACTAATCAGGGCAATGTTTTTGCCACTTTTGAGTGTTTCAATCAATATATCAATTTTGTTACTTTCATTATGATCATGACACGCAGTTAATGGCGTTGCGATATTATAATGCTTCATTAAGTGTGCAGATTGGCGAGTATCTTCTGCGGCAATAATCGTCACCGATTTTAAAACTTCAATTGCACGGTAAGTCATATCATCCATGTGCCCAATGGGGGTCGCAACGACAAATAATTGAGCACTCATGAAACTTCTCCGTGGGAAATGTAGAAAAATAAAAATGGAGTCAAATTCGCACAATACAAATTTAGACGATAGATCAAGTATTTTACCCGATTATCATCATGAGATGGGTTTTCAATAGCGTTGGATGTAGAGGTATTTTAATGACAAGCGTGACGAATACACAAAATAAGAATCAGCAACAAAAGAATCAAAATGAAGTTGTTCTAAAGATCGCCTCAATTTCACACCAATTGGGACAGTGGGGCGAGCAACAGGCAGTATTTGAATTAAGACAAGCAGGTTTTGAAATTATTGAGCAGAATTATCATAGTCGTTATGGTGAAATTGATATTATTGCGTTAAGACAACACGACATGTTGTTTGTTGAAGTAAAAGCGCGTGCCCAAACACAACGAGATACTGCCGTTGAGGCGGTGACATGGACAAAACAGCAGAAAATGATTAAGACTGTTTTGCATTTTTTGGAGCGTAATCCGCAATTTCATGCATTTTATTTACGTTTTGATATTTTTTGTTTTGATTTCCATCAAGTATTTGCAAAAAACGTACAGCATGACTTTTCCAAATACACGTATGATCTACAATGGATAGAAAATGCATTTACAATGGACACAGAGTTTATTAATCTGTGATTAATGATTGATCAGTTGTCTAAAAACAAAGAGATATAGAATTGAAGGAGTCTTGCTGAGTGTTGAATAAAATAGTCATGATCATGCTTTGTGTTACAAGTTTATCGGGTTGTGCCAGCTTTATTTCGGGTGGTACAGGCTCAGCACCCGTGGGTACAGACAGTGGTGTGAGGTCACTAGGACAAGTATTTATTGATTCTTCAATTGATCGTACGGCAAAAATTAATTTATATAAATTAGACAGTCGTTTTAAACAGTCACGTGTAAATATCAATAGTTTTCACAGTAATGTTCTGCTGACAGGTCAGGTGCCTGATGCGCATTTGAAACAACTTGCCGAAGACAATGTACGCTCAATGAGTGATGTAAAAACTGTACATAACTATATTACAGTCGGTAATCAAATTAGCTACAACACTATTATGCAAGACACGACTGTCACAGCAAATACACGTGGTTTAATTATGAAAGCGCCAATTGTTTCTGACAATAAAGTCATGATTCATACGGAAGATGGCGTGTTATATGTGTTAGGTCGTTTAAATACTGCTGAATCGAATGATTTAAACGATGTACTACAAAAAGTCGGCAATGTGACAAAAATTGTAACGCTCATTGATAATGTAGATGAAAATAATGCTAACCAAGCGTCATCATTTGTATCACCAACAGGAGGCGTTATTGCACAACCTATGGTTCAAACGCCTGTAGCGATTGATCCTGATGCAGTTGAACCTGAAGCGAATGTCCAATAACGTTATGTTGAATCAAAAAATACAGCAGTTACAGCAAACAATGGGTCGAAAATATACACATTTACGAAGTGTTTATCAGGGATTTCGTATTTATGATTTCGGCAGTATCGCCATCAATCGATTTACCCCGAGTAAAGGCTATCGGATTCAGCACAATATTGCTTATGGATTAAAAGCGCGTCAGCGTTTGGATTTATATCTGTCTGAACAAGGGCAAGATTGCCCATTGATTGTCTTTGTACACGGCGGTGCATGGAGTCATGGTGATAAACGAGATTATCGCTTTGTCGGTGAGGCATTTGCTCGGTTTGGCTATAATGTTGCCGTAATCAACTACCATCTTGCACCACAGCATAAGTTTCCACGTTATGTCGATGATTTAGCTTTGGCACTTGAGTTTCTTGATCAGCAACAAAAGAAATTAGCTATTTCAACTGCGAAAATTGCTTTAATGGGACACTCAGCAGGAGCGTTTAATATTACCTCTTTGCTTTATAATCCACAAAATTTTGCAAGTGATGTTCGGCAAAAAATTAAAGTAGTGATTGGAGTTGCAGGGCCATATCATTTTGATTACAAAGGTGACCCGTTGGCTGAACCCGCATTTGATCAGCAAATACCGTATCAACAAGTGATGCCTTATTATTTTGTGGAAAAAAATAATATTCAACACTATTTGTTTTTGGCAGAAAATGATCAAGTGGTCAAGCCGCAAAATAGCTATGATTTGCAACAAAAACTGTTAGAGCAAGGTAATCATTGTGTTGTGCAGATTATCCCAAAAACAGGGCATGTGTTGATTATGGGTAGCGTTTCGAGCATCTTCAGTCGTTTCTTCCAAACACGCTCTGCTGTGGTTAAAGCGCTTGATAGCGCAATGAAGAATGATTAAGTGGCGTACTTTTAAAAGATATGTGATTTAAAAAAAGCTTGGACTTTAAATTTTAAAATAAAAAAGATGCCTTAGCATCTTTTTTATTATCATGTTGATATGATAAATATTTGTGTTACTTATCAGGCATTTGATTGCCGTGAATGACATGCTGAATCATTGCGTGTGCAATACTGCCTGCAAAAGGTATTTCAGGCAGTTGGTCAAATTTGAAAAACTCAGCATCACTGATTTCTTCTTCTTGTAATACAATGTCACCGCTTTCATATTCTGCTTTAAAGGCAAGCATCAGATTGCTTGGAAATGGCCACGGTTGACTCGCCAAATACTGCACATTTTTAACTTTGATGCCGACTTCTTCTAAAGTTTCACGCTGTACAGCTTCTTCTAGTGTTTCACCGACTTCAACAAAACCTGCAATCAGACCATACATATTGCTGGTGTTTTTTGCATTTTTTGCGAGTAGGACTTCATCATTGCCGCGAGTAATTACTGTGATGACACACGGTTGTACTCGTGGATATTGATGATAACCACAGGCAGGGCAAACCATCGCATATTCAGTTGGATGAATTTCAGTGCTATGCCCGCAGTGACTGCAAAATTTATGGTTGCGACGCCATTCTAAAAGTTGCACAGCACGGCTTGCCGATTCAAATTGGCTTTTCGTCCATTGACTGATGAGTTGTCGAATAGAAACCAATTGAAAACCTTCAGGAATGCTTTCATCTGCACGTAAGTCACGGGCAATTACTTGATCACCCGCATTAAAAAGTAAATCACTTGCCATTTTCTCAACTTGAGGCAGTTGAAAATTTGCATCGACTAATAGTTGTTGACGATGGAAAATATAGGCAAGTGAGAGTTCTGACATTTACGCCACCAATTTGAGTTGTTCACTGCCACGCAACGCGACATCAAACATAGATTGAAGGACTGGTTGTTTGTTTTGCAAATTATCAATCATCATGTCAGCACTCGCAAGAACGTCTAGAATGATATTAATTTGTTCAATATTGGGTACTTTCTCGCTTTGCAGTTGTTGCTGTAAAAATTCAGCACTTTGCAACAAAGCTTTATAACCTTCTTTTTGACCTAAGAAAAGTAATGCGCCACTGATTTCTTTGAGTTGCGATGGGATCATTTCTAGGTTGGCATTTTCAGTATCTTTGATTTGTGTAACCAAGGCTTGGCTACTTAAATCAATCAATGCTTTTGATTCTGTCAAAAGAACGCCATGTGCTTCATCGAGGCGATCAAGTGAGATATTCATATTGTTGACACGAAGTTGTAAACGGCTAGAACTGTAATTACGCTCTAAAATACCAATCGAGTTCATGGCTGATAAAATACTATTCATCAACTGCTGTGCATAATTTTCATTTTGAATCATATTGGACTGAGTCAGCAATTCTGCTTGTTGTTTCAGTTCTACATAGGCTTCATTGAGATTTAAAACTTTAAACACATGTGCAAGATCAATGAGTTTGGTTTTCAATTCTTGTGCTTTTTCTTCAGTCATATTTTGATAATTGTATTCAATATCATTTCTGATCTGAGCCATTTCTTCAGTGACTAAACTGCTCACACTGTGGATGGTGTTTTGATCTGGGCCATATAAATGACGGCTAAAAACTTGGAGTTGAGCATCGGACAAGATATCTTCGCCGACATTAACTTTTTCTCGGATATATTGTGATATTTCATCATCTTGGCTAATGCACAGACTTAAAATATTGGCAACATCATGCAGTTCTGGTTTGTACTGTGCTGAATCTTTGAAAAAATTCGACATTTGTGTTTCTATCGAAATCAATGTTCTTAAACGAGCTTCATTGATAAACAATTCATCAATTTGGTTGAATGCAACGTAAACCAAATTCCAATACTGTGCTGATGGTGTTGAAACAGAAAGATTGGCTAAGTAAGTACCAACCAATTTAATGCCTTGTAAATCAAGTTCTGTTTCAGTTTGCTTGAGTAAGTGCTTAAGGCTGATTTTGTAGAGTTTATGCACATACCCTGATTTTTCAAGTATCGGTGCTTGAGGTAAATTAAATTCAGGGTTAACACGGTCAAGTAGTGGAACAATCGCTTGACCTTCTTGGGTCAGCGGTTTGCCTAAACAGACTTCTAAACGGTTAAGGGTATCGATTAAAAATTGTGGAACTTTAACTTCACGTAAACTGCTAAATTCGATATAACGCTTCAGCATGGTCGTGCCTTCGCTCAGCGCAATAACATCAGGTGTTTGAATATTACGTGGATCTTTCATGATTTTACGCATGAGTTCCGCACAGTACGTTGTAATTTGTGTAAGACTCGGCATATCAATGAGCAGGAGTACTTGAGCGCATTGTTCAAACTGTGCCAATGCATCATCAATTCCAAAAGGCAGCGCTTGATCTTCGACCAAACTGCTGACTGCAGATTCAACCAATTGGATTGAATTATCGACTTCCTTTTTAATTATTAATAATGCTGTCGGGTCAAAATGTATTGAGGTTTGGTAAGACATCGATCTGCACCTTTCCTAAGTCTTTAAGTGTTCTGTTGTAGTCTCAAAGTGAGACGGATTTGTTCTATGTTCCAATATAACTGAAGTCTGTAGCTTTTACAGAAAAAATACTCAGCTAAAATAAATTTTATTTGGCAAAAAGGCAAGGTTCACTCTGTTTTTCTTGAAATTCTTTGATCCAGTTCTCATGTGCTTCAAGTTCTTCGGTCGATGGTGTAATGACAGAAAGTGAAACATCAATATTTTGACGCTGACCTTGAAGTGCAAGCTGACTGGTCTGTGACGAAAGCGCATCAATGTCCAGTGATACTTGCCCACCCGTCATTGCAAGGTAAACATCCGCTAAAATTTCAGCATCGAGTAATGCACCATGAAAAGTACGATCACGTTGTGGAATCTCATAACGTCGTACCAAGGCATCTAAGGAATTTTTTTGTCCAGGGTGCTTACTTTTAGCCATCGCAAGGGTATCTGTGACGGCACAAACCTCAGACAACGCTTGAAAACCACTGCGTTTGAATTCCATATTAAGGAAGTTCATGTCGAAGTTTGCATTATGGGCGATGATTTCTGCACCCTTTAAGTAGTCAAATAGAACCTGTGCAATTTCATCATATTTGGGTTTGTCTTTTAAAAATTCATCGGTAATACCATGGATTCGTTCAGAGTCACCGACTTCTTTTTCAGGGTTGATATAAATATGAATTGAGCTACCCGTGAGTTTACGATTGATCATTTCAATTGCACCAACCTCAATAATACGGTCAGTATTTTGGAAATAGAAACCAGTGGTTTCCGTATCTAAAATGAGTTGGCGCGGTCCTTGTAATTTTTTTGTCGCAGGTGTAATCATAATTTGAGGATGTAAATCGTTCATATTCTTTATTGTCGTTGTGGGTTGAATGTCAGTCATATCATGTTGAGTATTTGACGCATGATGTTCTGGTGCGATTGTATCGCTATCAATTGTTTTGGTGACATTAACCACAGGATCAATGTTCATTGTTGTTTGCTCTATACTGTCATTATTTAGTGAGTCCTCCTCAGTTTCCGATTCCATCAAATCGAATCCGAAGGGGTCATCGAGCAACCAATCTTGTTCAGCTTTTTTTTTAGTGTCGACACTCGATTGCTCAGATGGGGTCGTTTGGATGCTTGAAACCAATGTACTTGGCAAGATCGATTGCGTTAAACCACCATTTTTCATTTGTTCTACAGTTTTTTCTACGCCTAAATTTGCCAGTTGATCTGCCATTTCATTGCCGGGATGACCTGAGTGACCTTTAATCCAGTTCCATTCAATTTCACGTCCTTGGCAGGTTTGATCTAATTTTTTCCAAAGATCAGGATTTTTAACATCTTTCCAATTTTTCTTTTTCCATCCTTGAATCCATTCGGTAATGCCTCGTTTTACGTAGATCGAATCTGTCCAGATAATGAGTTTGGCATCGGTTGGGCAAAATGCAATGCCTTCAATGGCTGCGGTCAACTCCATACGATTATTGGTGGTTTCAACTTCACCACCACACAATTTATGCTCTGCTGTTTCGGTAATGATATACGCACCCCAACCCCCTAAACCAGGATTGCCTTTACATGCACCATCGACATAAAGCGTAATTGTTTCAGACATAGTTTGGACCAACGAATTAAATTTAAGAGTTGAACATCGGGGTTGAAGAATTTATTGTATACGCAAATCGGTAATTTCAGTGCCTGATCTCGGTTTTTTTTAATTTCTTGTAACATTTATATGCAAATTGCATGCACTTCGTGCCTTGTTTGTATTGGGTGCTTCATTAAAATGGCTTTTATAAAATAATTTACTATGCGTTGTTCGGAATCCTGTATGTCTAAACCAACCACAGCAGTGTGGCAGCCCTCTGCTTCAAATGTTTTTAAATTTTCACTTTTAACGTCTGCATTGGCAGCATTGGGTTTAACGACAGGTTGTTCCTCAACCCCAAGTACAGGCAAAGTCCAAACGTCTAAACAGATGGGTCTGTTAGACGCCAATAGTTTAGATTCACTTGAAGATTTACTCTCTGCAACCGATATGCGTGCAGTAGAAGGTGATCGCTTATTGGTTTTAAAACACGGTGATGTGTGGAAGCGCATGACAGTTGGCTTCAAAATGGATGAGAATCGTTGGGATTCTCGTATTGAAGCACAGCGCAGTTGGTTTACATCACGTCAGCCTTATATTGATCGTTTAAGTGCACGAGCAAGTCGTTATTTGTATCACACAGTAAAAGAAGCAGAGCGTCGTGGTTTACCGACTGAGCTTGCATTACTTCCTGTTATTGAAAGTTCATATGATCCTGCAGCAACAAGTAGTGCTGCTGCTGCGGGTATGTGGCAGTTTATTCCAAGTACAGGGAAAATTTACGGCTTAAAGCAAAACAGTGCTTATGATGGTCGCCGTGATGTGGTTGAATCGACACGTGCAGCCTATGAATTTTTAGGTAGTTTATATAATCAGTTTGGTTCATGGGAGCTTGCACTTGCAGCCTATAATGCAGGTCCGGGACGTATTCAACAAGCCATTAATCGAAATCAAGCAGCAGGTTTGCCAACCGATTATTGGTCTTTAAAATTGCCACAAGAAACCATGAACTATGTGCCACGTTTCTTGGCGGTTGCACAGATTATTAAAACCCCCTCAAATTATGGGGTGAGTTTGCCTCCGATCGCCAATCGTCCGCATTTTCGTGAAGTGGCGGTTGCACCAGGTTCATCTTTGAATCAGATTGCTGCAAGTGTCGGTTTAAGCCGTGCTGAGTTGTATCAGTTAAACCCTGGTCATCGTGGGGAAGTGGTCGATGCATCAAGTACCATGCGTATTTTAATTCCTGCCGATGTTAATCCAGCAATTGATGCTAAGTTACGTAATTTATCGGCATCATCAGGTGGTTTATGGGCAACGTCTGTACCGACAGCGACGACACAGTCATCAAGTGGATTGACACAAATGATTACACCGTCAAAAGTCATTCCACCGTCATTGAATACATCGACTCAAAGTACAGTAACGACAAGACCTGCGACAACAACAGCGCCTAATCCTATCGTTGCAAATACGACAACGACTGCCAATAAAAATACACCTCAAGGTGCCAATGCATTAGCAGCTTTTGCTTCAAATGCCGATATTCCGAGTGCGCCACGTATTCCAGTTGCAGTGACACAGGCGACAAATATTCAACCTGTACGCATTGAACCCGCTATTTCGAGTAAAGAAGCTCAGCAAATTCAGGCAGCAGTGAAAGCAGAAGGATTAAAAGAGTCCGTTAAGCAAGTCCTTGAACCACAGCCGACACAAGCGGAAAGAGAGGCTGTTGTTCGTGAGTTGACTGCAATTGCACCAAAGGGAACAGAAGTTGTTGATCCACTCGATGGTAAGATTAAGCTGACAGCGATTCAAACCAGTCAGTCAGTTGCACAACAAACGGGGAAGGAAGTCACGGTTGGCTTTGCGTATCCAAAAGGTTTAGCTGAAGCAAATGTGGTGACACCTGAAGAAGCGAAACTGAATCAAGGCAAAATTTTTACTAAAACAGACAGTGATGTGGTGTTTGTACCACCAAAAGGAAAGCGCAGTACCTATACCGTTTTACCCGGTGATACTTTGGCGGTGATTGCATTAAAAAATGGTGTGAATTGGCGCGATGTTGCAAAATGGAACCAAGTCGATCCAAATATGACTTTATATGTGGGTACAACGCTGTATTTGTATGATGCAAAACCACAAGTAGATACTTCAGAAGTCATTAAAAAAGCTGAACCCAAAGCGACCTCATATGTGGTTAAGCCAAGTGATACTTTGACTGGTGTTGCTGAGCAGTTTGGTTTTAGTATATCTGAACTTGCTTCAATGAATAATTTAACAGTCAATAGTAATTTATTGGTTGGGCAAAAATTGAGCCTTATTTCAACAGGCAAGAAAGCTGTCGACACGCCAATAAAACATGAGTCTAAAGTAAAAACCAAGACCTACACCGTACAACGTGGTGAATATTTAAAACTGATAGCAGACCGTTATGCATTATCCAATCAAGAACTTGCAGATCTAACCAATGGTTTGTCTGCAGGTAGCAGTTTGATGGTTGGGCAAAAAATTAATGTGCCTTTAAATGAAGCAGCGAAAGACAATACTGTAACTAAACTTGAATCTAAAGTGGTTGATCAAACCAAGTTCAAAGATGTCAAAGCTGATACTGAATATAAAACCACATTGTTAAAAACAGAAAGTTATAAAGTTCAAAGTGGCGACACGCTTTCAAGTATTGCGATGCAATCTAAAATGACTTTATCTGATTTTGCCGATTTGAACAATCTATCAACCTCTAAAGGTTTGATGGCGGGTCAAACATTGAAGATTCCAGCAGGTAGTGTGACACCGAGTAGCTATACTGTGCAATCGGGTGATAGTTTGATTGCCGTTGCCGCAAAGTATAATCTGTCTGTGAGCCAAGTTGCCGATTGGAATGATATCAATACCAATGCAGGCTTATTTGTTGGGCAAAAGCTTAAATTGAATGATGAAGGTTATTCTAAAACAGCCGTAAAACAGGAAAAAGTTACACAAGATAAGACGACACAAGACAGCGCAAAACAAGATAAAGCGAAGCAAGAAAAACTGAGCGATATTTATGTAGTGAAATCGGGTGATACGCTGGCAAGTGTGGCGAAAAAGTACCGTTTACAGTTAAGTTTTCTCGCTGATTTAAATGGTCTATCTCGTACAGCGCAGATTCAGGTTGGACAACGTCTGAAAACAGATGGGGAATTACCCAGTAAATCCTCAGTGGCTAAAGACAAAGAAGAAGCACCAACCAATGTAAAAAGTAGTTCAAAAGTTGCAGGTAAAAATACTGAAGCGTATACAGTAAAAGCAGGAGACTCATTGAATGCGATTGCAAGCCGCACGGGTGTATCTTTACAACAACTTGCACAGATGAATGATCTTAATGCCAAAGCAGGCTTACAGCGTGGACAGCAAATTTTAGTGCCAAAAACTATAACTGAATATAAAGTCCGCAGTGGTGATTCACTGATTCGTCTTGCTGCAAAATATAATATGGAAGCAAGTGCTTTGGCTGAAATGAATGACTTGAAGCCAAACTCGCCATTACGTTTGGGTACTGTGATTAAAGTACCGAATTGATTGAAGAGTTCATTTAGATAGTGCAACTTTAACCAAGCTTAAAATACAGCGCATTTTAAATGCGCTGTATTTGCATAAGGAAAGTCAATTGATACAACAGTGTGATTTAAGGCAAAAGCATATCAAATATACAGTAGGAGTATTGTCGCTTGCGTTATTGAGTCCATCGACATGGTCAGTCGTACAAACAACACCTTATATTGCTATGCATACGCAGCCGAAATATACACAGCTCCACGCCATGCCTTATGCCAATGTAACTGCACCAAAAGGTGGAGCGCTGAGTCGAGCGAGTCAGGGAACTTTTGACAATTTAAACAGTATGAATGGACGAGGCACGGAAACACAGGGTGTTAATTATTTGTTTGATACTTTGATGGATCCATCGCTAGATGAATCGGGTGTGTTGTATCCGTTGTTGGCGGAGCGGGTAACTTTTGATGTCAATCAACCGAAAGACATTATTTTTCATTTAAATCCTCAAGCACGGTTTAGCAATGGCACAGCATTGACCGCTGAAGATGTGAAATATACTTTTGATTTATATCAGCAAAAATCTAATTTGGGTTTGCAGATGTATTTATCTGACTTAGTGAAAACAGAAGTTATCTCAAAATATGCTGTGAAAATGACCTTTAAAAATAATAAAAATGTCGAAATGCCACGTATTGTTGCAACTTTACCGATTTATTCGAGTGCAGAGTGGAAAAAGCGTGATTTTAGCAAAGCGACTCTACAACCGATTTTAGGTTCAGGCCCTTATGTGATTGATCGTATTGATGCAGGACGCAGCATTCGCTATAAGCGTAATCCCAATTATTGGGGGCGTACTTTGCCAGTCAATATGGGGCGTTATAATTTCGATACATTGAGCTATATATATTATCGTAATAATGAGGTTGCCTTTGAGGGATTTAAATCGGGGCAATATACTTTGCATGAAGAGTTAT
>CAXYZD010000033.1:0-20395 GCA_964293455.1 uncultured Acinetobacter sp.
AGCATTGGCACATTTGTATGAGTTAAATGTTGAAGTACAAACTGAAGAAAAATCCTAGAAAAAATCGAGTTGATTTATTCTTCAATGCTAATTAGTTAAGCCAATAATGGCGTAAAATCCTAAACTTCTTCTGTAACCCCTCTTTATAAAAGAGGGGGAAACTATCAATTTCAATAAGTTTTCATTAATGAAAACTCCCTCCTTTCTTAAAGCTAAAGAACTTGTTCCGCAAGGGGGAAGAATTTAAAAAACTTTTATCTGACTAACATTAAGTTCATATATGCGATTTTCTAAGCTTTAAAGGCAATAAAACCATAATAAGTAAACATTTGCGTAAATGTGCGTATATTGGTAAAGCCTGATTTTTCATAAATTTGATGCATTTTTGCCATAGAAACCAAATGAAAATCTTGCTCTAACCGTTCAATCATCACCTGACTTTGTTGATCTGACAACCCTGTCGATTGCGCTAAATATTTTAAAGTCGTCAAATCAAAGCTCTGTTCAAACTGCATCAGGTCATAACTTAAACAAAAACCTTGTGGCTTTAAAACCTGATAAATATCCTGAAAAAAATGTATTTTGTTCGACTTATCAATAAAATGTGCCACTAAAATAGACAATGCTGCATCAAACTGTACAGATTGACTATTAAATTGATCATTAGGCTGTATTTCGGCCAAGACTGACGTATCTCCTAAAATAAAATTGACTCGATCTGCGGCACCTGATTCTTGTAATAATTGTTTGGCTTTATGCAGCATATTTTCCGCAGGGTCAATCGCAGTAAATTGCCACTGTGGAAATTGTTGCGTCAAATAGCGCAACTCATAGCCTGTACCACAGCCGACCACCAAAATATGCGCTTGTTCAGGCAAATACGTTTTGAGTAAGGCACTAATTTGTAAATGTACCAACTCATAACCCGGAATTAATTTACGAATATGCGCATCATAACCATCGACAACAAAGGGTTGATTAAAGTCTTTTGCCATGTTGATATCCAAAATAGTTGCTTTAAAAATAAACGCTTTAACTCATAATTTACATAAGCCAAATTAATCTCATGTACATCACAAATTAAAGCGTCCGTATTGCAAATTTATCTATATTTCATTGCCAATTCATCACTAAGCAATTTCAGATAAATTTAATTCATGGCGCATAAATTCTTGTAGTTTGAATTTTTGCGCTTTACCTGAAGCAGTCATTGGAAATTCTGTAAAAAAGCGTACATAACGTGGCACTTTATTATGTGAAATATGCGCTTTACAGTATTGACGAATACTATCCTCAATTGCCTGAAGTTGGTCGCTCGAATGTTCATGTAAAATAATACACGCACACAACTCCTCGCCATAACGCGCATCGGGCAAGCCAACCACTTGTACGTCTGACACATCAGGATGGGTATAGAGAAAATCTTCAATTTCTTTCGGAAAAAGATTTTCACCACCCCGAATTACGACATCTTTGATACGTCCTTTAATTTTAATAAATCCCTCATCATCCATTTCAGCAATGTCACCCGTATGCATCCATTTGGCAACATCAATCACTTCACGAGTTTTATCTTCATCTTCCCAATAACCAAGCATGACCGAATAACCACGCACACATAATTCACCGAATTTTCCTCGAGGTAGAACCTTGCCTTCTTCATCGACAATTTTAATTTCTAAATGCGGATGCACTCGCCCAACCGTCCCAACACGACAATCGACAGGGTCTTCTGTTGAACTTTGCGCACTCACAGGTGCTGTTTCGGTCATGCCATAGCAGATGGTGATTTCATGCATATGCATACGATCAATCACACGTTGCATAATTTCTTTTGGACACGGACTGCCCGCCATAATACCTGTACGTAAACTACTTAAATCAAAGGAATCAAACTCTTCCTGCTCAAGCATGGCAATAAACATGGTCGGAACACCATAGGCTGCAGTACATTTTTCCTGCTCAATGGCTTTTAAACTCTCTAGAGGATTAAAAACTGCCGCAGGATAAACCATCACTGAACCATGGGTAATACAGGCTAAATTGCCCATCACCATACCAAAACAATGGAACAATGGCACAGAAATACAGACTCGATCTTGCGAAGTTAAATGCATTGCTTCACCGACAAAATAACCATTATTTAAAATGTTATTGTGTGTCAGCATCGTGCCTTTTGGGCTACCCGTTGTGCCTGAAGTAAATTGGATATTAATGGTTTCATCAAACTGCAAACTTGCTGAAATACTTTGTAATTCAGCCAATTGCTGTGCTGTGGGTGTCGTGAGTAAATCACTAAATCGATGCATGCCATTTTGCACGTGCTCATCAATTTTAATCACAAATTTTAAATGCGGTAAACGCGCTGAATTGAGTACTTTAGACGAGCTATTTTCAGCAAGTTCAGGAGCAATTTTATAGAGGATCTCTTGATAATCGGTAGTTTTAAAGGTTGAGGCGATCACCAACGCTTTACAAGATACTTTATTTAAGACGTATTCAAGTTCATTGCTTTTATAGGCTGGGTTTAAATTGACTAAAATAACCCCTGCCTTAAATGCAGCAAATTGGGTGATCGTCCATTCCACACAATTTGGCGACCAAATCGCTAAACGATCACCCTTTTTTAAGCCGAGTTTAATTAAATGGCATGCAAAAGCATCTACTTGAGCCTGTAACTCCCGATAATTCAGGCGTATATTTTGATGCAGACTCACCACTGCATCTTTTTCAGCATATTGCCGACAGGCTTCATCAAATTTTGCACCAATTGTCATACCGACAAGGGGTTGACTGCTTGCACCATAGGCATAGCTTAACCGTAATTGCGACATTGAATCATACTCCTTGATTCTTTGTAATTCTGATTGTTCATTTCAATATAATTGTTGTTTCACTTTTCGTATTTTTTCGCGATTACTCTGTTTCACTCGTTTTTATTCAACGTATCCAAACTGCTTAAACGGTCTTTGTGACACTCAACTTTTATTTTCCCTCCTCAATTTTGACCGCATTTAGACAAAAATCAGCAATCTGTTTCACAAAATAATCTTTATAAGCCTCATCAAACATCACATTGCGTGAGGGATTTAAAGGTTCAATTACGACAAAAGTCATTGCGCCAACCACGCACAGTGCTGCGGTATTTAAATCTTCAAAACCAAACTCACCACTTACCTTTCCTTCGGCTAAAATTTCTTTAATGCTTTGTTTAATCAGTTGCTTACTACGAAAACGCTCATGTTCAATCGATGGATCTACAGGTTCAAACATCAGCGAATACGCAAGCTGTGGGCTATTCATTGCACGCTTTACAAAAGTCGTAACCGCCTTATGTAGCTTCTGTACGGGACTGAGCGACCCTGCTGCAATGTGATTTAAAATCTCCACCTCAAGCAAAATTGCCGCAGACAATACTTCAACCAACACCTGACTTTTACTGTCAAAGTACCGATAAACCAAACCACTCGACACACCTGCTCGATCCGCAATGGCTTGGATTTGTGCATCTTTAAAACCACCTTGAGCAATCAGCTCTCGTGCCGATAACAAAATCGTTTGACGATTTTGTTGCATGCGCTCTTCCATCAAGGTTGATCGTTTATAACTCATATTTACATTCTCAAACAATTAAAATGAATTGTAAATCAATTTTTGAATTTCTATTCACTTTTTTGAAAAATATCGGTATGGTAGTTTCAAGCACAACAAAAATCGTGCATGACACAACAAATATAAACTCAAGGATGAAGTATAAATGAATCTACAAAGTATTGATTTTGGACTAGATGATACACTAATTGCACTACGTGATTCAGTTGGAAATTTTTGTAGTAAAGAAATTTTACCCATTGCACGCCAAGTCGAACAAGACAATTTCTTTCCAAAACAACTTTGGCAAAAATTTGGTGACATGGGTTTATTGGGCATGACTGTCAGCGAACAGTATGGCGGCACCAATATGGGCTATTTGGCGCATATCATTGTCATGCAAGAAATTTCACGAGCATCTGCTGCCATTGGTTTATCTTATGGTGCGCATTCAAATTTATGTGTCAATCAAATTAACCGCAACGGTAACGAAGAACAAAAACAACGCTTTTTACCGAAACTAATTTCAGGTGAGTTTGTGGGTGCATTGGCAATGTCTGAACCCAATGCAGGCTCAGATGTGGTCAGTATGAAATTACGTGCCGATGATCACGGCGATCATTTCGTTCTCAACGGCTCAAAAATGTGGATTACCAATGGCGGTGATGCAGATGTTTTGGTGGTCTATGCCAAAACTGATTTAGCCGCAGGCGCTCAAGGTATGACTGCATTTTTAGTTGAAAAAGACATGGTTGGCTTTAGTCATGGTTCACACCTCGACAAACTCGGTATGCGTGGTTCAAATACCTATCCCCTATTTTTTGATAACGTCAAAGTCCCAAAGGAAAACGTATTAGGTGGTGTTGGCAATGGTACGAAAGTCCTTATGAGTGGACTCGATTATGAACGTGCTGTTTTAAGCGCAGGTCCTTTGGGGATTATGGATGCCTGTCTTGATGTGGTCATTCCTTACCTTCATGATCGTAAACAATTTGGACAATCATTGGGTGAATTCCAACTGATGCAAGGCAAAGTTGCAGATATGTATTCGACTTGGTTGGCATGCAAAGCCTTGGTCTATGCCGTAGGTGCAGCCTGTGACAAAGGCAATCATGCACGTAGCTTACGTAAAGATGCAGCAAGTGCCATTTTATATGCTGCAGAAAAAGCCACTTGGATGGCAGGTGAAGCCATTCAAACCTTAGGTGGTAATGGTTATATCAATGAATATGACACAGGTCGTTTTTGGCGTGATGCTAAATTATATGAAATTGGCGCAGGAACTTCAGAAATTCGTCGTATGTTGATTGGTCGTGAACTGTTTAACGAAACTCGATAAATCTAAACGAAATAAAAAGAATTTTTGTAAAAGTCAAAAACTGAACATTTATCATAGTTTAAATTTTAAGTTAAATCTTCCCTCTCCCTCAGGGAGAAGGGATTTATATCTACAAAACATAGTGATAAAGCACTATAAAACGCAGAATAACAGGGATATTTTGTATGAACCAACTGCACAGCAAAATCAATATTCGAAGTGAAGACTTCAAAATTAATCAAACCGCTATGCAACAATTGGTCGATGATTTAAAACAAAAAGCACAACATATTGCCCTTGGCGGTGGTGAAAGTGCGCGTCAAAAACACCTTTCACGTGGCAAACTCTTGGCGCGTGATCGTGTTGATCAATTGGTCGATGCTGGTACTGCTTTTTTAGAAATTGGACAATTGGCTGCTTATAATGTCTATAGCGATGACGTGCCTGCTGCTGGCGTGGTTGCAGGCATTGGTCAGGTCAATGGCATCACCTGTATGATCGTAGCGAATGATGCAACGGTCAAAGGTGGAACATACTACCCTTTGACGGTAAAAAAACATTTACGTGCACAAGAAATTGCTGAACAAAACCATTTACCGTGTATCTATATGGTCGATTCAGGCGGTGCCTATTTACCAATGCAAGATGAAGTCTTTCCGGATCGTGACCATTTTGGGCGTATTTTTTACAATCAAGCGCGTATGTCAAGCATGGGTATTGCTCAAATTGCCGTGGTGATGGGTAGCTGTACCGCAGGCGGTGCTTATGTCCCTGCCATGTCAGATGAAACCATTATTGTTCGTAATCAAGGAACGATCTTTTTAGGCGGTCCACCCCTTGTTAAAGCAGCAACTGGTGAAATTGTGACAGCCGAAGATTTGGGTGGTGGTGATGTCCATACTCGTCTTTCAGGTGTAGCCGATCATTTGGCTGAAAATGATGAACATGCCATTGCCATTGCCCGTAATATTGTGGCCAATTTAAATAAGACACCGCATCAAGCGAATCATAATATTGAAGAACCATTGTTCGATACACAAGAATTGTATGGCGTTGTGCCAAGCGACTCACGTAAACCCTTTGATATTCGTGAAGTGATTGCTCGTATTGTCGATGGTTCACGCTTTGATGAATTTAAAGCCCGTTTTGGTACGACACTCATTACAGGTTTTGCCAAACTGTATGGTATGCAGGTCGGGATTATTGCCAATAATGGTATTTTATTTTCCGAGTCATCGCAGAAAGGCTCACATTTTATTGAACTGTGTACACAGCGCAATATTCCCCTGCTTTTTCTACAAAATATCACCGGCTTTATGGTCGGTCGTCAGTATGAAAATGAAGGTATTGCCAAAAATGGTGCCAAATTGGTCATGGCAGTTGCCACAGCGAATGTACCCAAATTGACTTTGGTGATTGGTGGCTCTTTTGGCGCAGGCAACTATGGTATGTGTGGTCGTGCATATTCACCACGTTTTTTATGGACTTGGCCGAATTCACGTATTTCCGTCATGGGCGGTGAGCAAGCTGCAAGTGTACTGTCTACATTAAAACGTGATCAGATTGAGGCAAAAGGTGAACAGTGGTCTGCGGAACAAGAAGATCAATTTAAACAACCAATTCGTGATCAATATGAGCTTCAAGGGCATCCTTATTATGCCTCTGCTCGACTTTGGGATGACGGTGTCATTGACCCAGCTCAATCTCGTCAAGTGCTAGGTTTAAGTCTTGCTGCAGCCATGAATGCACCCATCAAAGAAACCAAATTTGGCGTATTCCGCATGTAGGAGTCAGACATCATGTCTTATCAATTTATTGAACTTGAACAACGTGATCAAATTGCAACGGTATGGATCAATCGTGCTGAATTACATAATGCGTTCAATACCCAAGTCATTTCAGAACTGCATGCTGCTTTTGATGCACTCAATGTACGTGATGATATTCGTGTAGTAATTTTGGCAGGACGAGGCAAAAGCTTCTGTGCAGGTGCAGACCTCAATTGGATGAAAGCGCAAAGTGAAGCATCAGCGTCAGACAACCAAGCAGATGCTTTAAAGCTTGCAAAAATGTTACAGGCCCTTGCAACACTGAAACAACCCACCATTGCCCGTGTACACGGTATTGCCTTTGGTGGTGGCATGGGTTTAGCTTCAGCATGTGATATTTGTGTGGCAAGTGAGGAAGCTAAATTTGCCACTTCCGAAGTGCGACTCGGTTTAGCCCCTTCTACCATTAGCCCTTATGTCATTCGTGCCATTGGCGCTCGTCAAGCTTCACGTTACTTTTTGACTGCAGAACGTATTTCAGCACAGCAAGCTTTAAATATTGGACTTGCACATGAGGTGGTTCCGGAAGATCAACTTGATGTGAAAATTGATGAAATTGCACAAGCGATTTTACTCGGTGGACCACAGGCTCAGGCATCATCAAAACAACTAATTCAAATGGTCGATCAGCAAGAACTGAACGAAGAGCTGTTACAACAAACGGCTCAGCACATTGCCCATGTCCGTCAAGGCTTAGAAGCCAAAGATGGCTTAACTGCATTTTTAAATAAGCACAGCCCGTCATGGATCAAGACATCGGCAACACAAGAATAAGGACAAGACTATGTTTGAAAAGATTTTAATTGCTAACCGTGGCGAAATTGCGTGTCGTGTCATTCGTACTGCAAAAAAACTTGGTATTGCCACAGTGGCAGTATATTCAGATGCTGATGCACAATCACAGCATGTCAAACTTGCCGATGAAGCCATTTATATTGGTGAATCACCTGCAACGCAAAGCTATTTACAAGCAGATCGTATTATTCAAGCAGCACTGTCTACAGGCGCTCAAGCAATTCATCCCGGTTATGGTTTTTTATCTGAAAATGATCAATTTGCTCAAAGCTGTTTAGACAACAACATTATATTTATTGGTCCCCCTGTGGCTGCTATTTTAGCCATGGGTTTAAAAGCCACCTCCAAAGTTTTAATGGAAAAAGCTGGTGTGCCTTTAACACCGGGTTATCATGGCACCAACCAAGACCCTGCATTTTTAAAACAACAAGCCGATGACATTGGCTACCCTGTTTTAATTAAAGCGAGTGCAGGTGGTGGTGGTAAAGGCATGCGCTTAGTGGAACATGCAGATGACTTTTTGAGTCTTTTGGCATCATGTAAAAGTGAAGCAAAATCGAGCTTTGGCAATGATGATGTTTTGGTTGAACGCTACGTAACACAGCCACGTCATATTGAAGTACAAGTTTTTGGCGATACACATGGCAACTATGTACATTTATTTGAACGTGATTGCTCTGTACAACGCCGCCATCAAAAAGTATTAGAAGAAGCCCCTGCGCCGCTGATGTCTGAAGTAAAACTTGAAGCAATGCGCCAAGCTGCAATTGATGCGGCACGAGCAGTTGATTATGTCGGTGCAGGCACAGTCGAATTCATTGTAGAACAAGATGGTACAGCGTATTTCATGGAAATGAATACTCGACTACAAGTTGAACATCCTGTAACGGAAATGATTACCGGACAAGATTTAGTCGAATGGCAACTGCGTGTCGCTTATGGTGAACCCTTACCAAAACCACAACACGAATTAAAAATTTACGGTCATGCCATCGAAGCCCGTGTTTATGCTGAAGAACCTGAAAAAGGCTTTTTACCTGCCATTGGTCAAATCAACTATTTACATTATCCTGAGCAAAATCAATATGTTCGTGTCGATAGTGGCATTATTGAAGGCGATGAAATCACCACCTACTATGACCCGATGATTGCAAAACTGATTGTTTGGGGCGAAAACCGTGAAGCAGCATTGGTACAAATGCATCATGCACTCGGTCAATTCCACGTGGATGGTTTGGGCAATAATATTGCCTTTTTAGACCGTATTATTTTATGCGATTCTTTTAAAAATGCACAATTAGATACTAATCTCATTCAACGTGAAGAAGCGGTTTTACTGAAACCCAAAATTAAAACAACACCTGAACTGATTATTTCAGCAACATTCATCGAGCTATTAACTCGCTTTGCCAAAAATCAAGTGCCAAATAATCCAGTATGGCAAACGCAATCTTTATGGCGTTTAAATGTCAATACAAGCTATCCGATCAAGCTTCAAATCAATGAACAGCTTCATACTGTCAGTTTTAGTCCACATCAAGCTAGTTTCACTGCCCATTTCAATGGACAACAATTTGCGGTTTCAGGACAGCTTTTAGATCAAAATACTATACATATCAATATTGACGGTCAGCAAAGTAAAGTTGCATTTAGCCCAAGCACTACAGCTTTGACGCTATTCCAAAAGGGTCAAAGTTTTAAATTTGCTTATCCACAACAAAATTTCAATACCGATGATCAAGAAAGTAATGATGCCAATTTAATTGCTCCAATGCCGGGTGTGATTACTCAAGTCTTGGTCAATGCCAATACTCAAGTGAAAAAGAATGATATTTTACTGACACTTGAAGCGATGAAAATGGAATATGCCATTCGTGCGCCACAAGATGGTATGGTCATCAGTAGCTACTTCCAAGTCGGTGACCAAGTCAAAGTAGGCGATGAACTTGTCGAGTTTCAAGCGCTCACGGAGGAAGTTGCATGAGTGATCTAAAAACAAATGAGTTTGTCAAAATTGTTGAAGTTGGCCCACGAGATGGTCTGCAAAATGAAAAAACACCACTCACGCTTGATGATCGTAAAAATTTAATTTTAGATTTAGTCAAAACCGGTCTCAAAAATATTGAAGTCGGCTCATGTGTCTCTGCAAAATGGGTACCGCAAATGGCACATAGTGATGAACTATTTGCCCAATTGCCGAAAGATACGGATGTCAGCTTTAGTTTACTAACGCCAAACTTGAAAGGTTTTGAATCTGCGCTCGCCGTGGGTTGCAAAGAAGTTGCCGTTTTTACCGCAGCATCTGAAAGTTTTACACACAAAAATATCAATTGCAGTATTGATGAAAGCTTTGAAAAATTTACCGATTTGATGAACGCTGCCAAAGCACATGGCATCAAAGTTCGTGGTTACGTTTCATGTATGGTCGATTGCCCTTATGAAGGTGCAATTGATCCTACGCAAGTTGCGAGTGTCGCTAAACGCTTACTTGACTTAGGTTGTTATGAAGTTTCTTTGGGTGAAACCATTGGCACAGCCACACCTGACCGCGTAAAAGCGGTTTGGGATGCCTGCCTTGCTGAGATAGACCATACTGTACTTGCGGGGCATTTTCACAATACCTATGGTATGGCAATTGCTAATATTTATCAGTCTTTACAACAAGGCATTCGTATTTTCGATTCGTCCATTGCAGGGCTTGGCGGTTGCCCTTATGCTAAAGGCGCTTCGGGCAATATTTCAACAGAAGACTTATATTATTTATTGTCAAAAATGGGTTATGAAACAGGCATTGATCTCTCCGCATTAATGCAAGCGAGCCACAATATTGGACAAATCTTACAGCGAAACAATCCATCGAACTATGCCAATGCATATTGGCAACAGTATAGCGCCTAAAACCCTTAAATTAAACTCATAAAAGGATTAATCATTTAAACATTAATTCTTTTTAGAACAGCATCAGCTACAAAAATAGCAATTTACTGTCATCAAAAGACAAAACAATTTTCTTTAATTTTCTAAAATATTCAACTATAAATAGATGAATATTCTTGTTTTTGGTTGTTTAGCCCGCCTCAAAATATTTTTAAAAATTTTATTTTTCAAATAAATACAAATTATTTTCAATCCTTTATGAAAATGGATTTTTTATGGACAATTCACAAAATATTTTACAACGCTTTGCGCTTCGGGTCAGTGATTGGTCTGAAAAATGGTTCCCCGATTCTTATATCTTTGCCTTATTGGGTGTGATTATTGTTGCCATTGCTTCTATCAGTATTGGTGCACCTGTCAAAGATGTTGCTATTTCTTTTGGTGATGGTTTTTGGAGCCTCATTCCATTCACCATGCAAATGTGTATGCTCATTGTCGTGGGTTATGTCGTTTCAGTGTCTAAACCTGTTGAAATCCTTATTCAAAAAATGGCACTTATTCCATCGACTGGACGTGGTGCAATTGTTTTAGTGACGAGTGTCAGTCTCAGTATATCCCTCATTAATTGGGCGATGAGTACTGTATTGACGGCTTTACTCGTTATTGCATTAGCAAAACGCAAAGAACTCAATATGGATTACCGTGCGGCGGCGGCAGGTTCTATTATTGGTATGGGAGCAACATGGGCACTCGGCATTAGCTCATCAGCGGCACAACTACAAGCCAATAAAGGCAGCCTACCTGAGTCTATTTACAATTTGACGGGTGTTATTCCATTTACAGAAACTATTTTTCTTCCACAGTCGATGATTATGACGGCTGTTCTAATTGTCGCTTCAATTGCGATTGCATTTTGGTCTGCGCCACGTGGCAACAATATTAAAACGCTTGATCAGTTTCCAATTCACTTTGATGAAGAAAAAACTGAAGATCAGGCGCAAAAAGTAAAACGTCCGGGTGATTGGTTAGAAAACTCACCTATTCTCAGCATCATCATCGTGGTTTTGGGTGTCGTTTGGATGTTCAATGAATTTAGTAAAAGTAATCCAATTCTTGCCATTTCAAGTTTAAATACCTATAACTTTATTTTCCTGATTTTAGGCATTGCGCTACACGGTACGCCACGTAATTTTCTCAATGCAGTATCTAAAGCCGTTCCTGCTGTTTCAGGTGTACTGATCCAATTTCCATTGTATGGCAGTATCGCTTTTATGATGACGCATGCTTTAAACAGCCAAGATTTATCATTATCGCATTATATTGCAGAATTTTTTGTTTCGATTGCATCGAAAGAAACCTTTGCAATTGTGATGGGGCTTTACTCGGCTATCCTTGGTTTCTTCATTCCATCGGGTGGTGGAAAATGGATTATTGAGGCGCCTTATGTCATGCAGGCAGCACATGATTTGAAAGTCCATTTGGGATGGTCAGTACAAATTTATAATGCAGCAGAAGCGTTACCCAATTTAATCAACCCATTTTTCATGTTACCTATGCTTGGTATTTTGAAATTAAAAGCCAAAGATGTGATTGGATTTACAGTGACCCAATTAGTTTTTCATCTTCCACTTGTCTTGTTCTTATTATGGATTTTAGGTCGCACACTCACCTATACCGTACCTGTATTTTAAGATAAGCATATCTATTCAGCGTGTTACGGCTCTCTGAATAGATTTAAAGCCATCTTCATCAATACATTTTTTATCTATCTACATAATATTACAAACAAAACTATTTATACGGTTCTCATATTGAAGCACTTTGATCATAATATGAAAAGTGAAACTGTTAGGAAGAATGCTTTGCGTGTATTTTTAAGTCTATGTCTATTTTCTGTCCTGAGTTTGAATACGTCTGTATTTGCCAATGAAAGCTTTTTACCACCTGATCAAGCCTTTCAATTTTCAGCAGAATCAATCGATGGTCAAAATGCACAGCTAAAATGGAGCATTGCACCACACTATTACCTGTACCACGATCAATTCAAAGTCACAGTTAATAATACACCCATAAAATTGAAATTGCCTGCGGGACATGAAAAAGATGATCCCACGTTTGGCGTGACCAATGTTCACTACAATCAAGTATTGACTCAAATTGCAGTCAAACCGAATGCGAATTATAAAGTATCTTGGCAAGGATGTTCCGAAGACGGACTATGCTATCCCTTACAACATAAAACTATTCAAAGTGATGCAGATGGGTTATTTCCACAACAGGCTACTCAACAACGTGGTGGGTTACTGAGCCTAAATCAATCAACTAATAAAAAAATCATCACGACGCCTGCAACAGCACAAGATGATGCTGTTGCAACGCCTGAAAAAAATCTTGAGCAAAAGAATGTATTAAAACCTGAAACACCTGTACAAAGCTCAGCAGCATCAGAAGTTGATGAAACAGCAGTCAGTTCAGGTATGAATGATGCAATTCCAAGTTCTACGGTCAATGCAGCAAACACGGTCATAACAACGGATATAACAACTGAATCAAATACGAAAAACATTCAACCTAAACCTACAACGTCATTACAATTGAATGACGATCAAGCCTTTTTAAAACTTTTATCGCAAGATTCTTTATTTTTAAATTTATTGGTATTTTTCTTACTCGGTATTTTATTGGCATTTCTACCTTGTTCACTGCCTCTCATTCCAATTCTATCGGGCATTTTAGTACAACGAGCAACAGGTTATAAAACCATTGCCATTGCATTAAGTTTTGTGATCAGCATGGCATTGGTATATAGCATCATGGGCATTGTGGTGGCTGAAATTGGTTATAGTTTCCAGCGTATTTTCCAAAGCCCGATCATCATTTCAATTTTCGCTATTATGTTTGTCGCTTTGGCATTGAATTTATTTGGTTTATATCAAATCAATTTACCACAAGGTTTAATGAATAAACTTGGCAAACTACAAGATAAACAACAAGGTGGCACAATTATTGGTGCAGGTTTCATGGGCGCATTGTCTGCCTTGATTGTCGGGCCATGTATGAGTGCGCCACTTGCAGGTGCACTCCTGTTTGTTTCTCAGTCGCACAATGCTTTTTTGGGTGGGCTTTACTTATTTATCTTAGGCTTAGGCATTGGCTTACCACTTTTTGTTGCAAGTGTCTTTGGCTCTCGTTGGTTGCCTAAACCGGGCATGTGGATGGATCGTGTCAAAGTCGCTTTCGGCTTTTTGATGCTGATGCTCGCGGTCTATTTCATTCGTCCAATGTTGCCATCTACTATCTATTTTGCGCTATTGGCTTTGCTCTGCTTAGCGCTTGGCATGTATTTAATCGTCAATTTACGTCAAGTCATTCAAGCAAGCCATAAAGCTTTACTTTTAGCCGTCGTTGCAATTTGTTTAATCGCTTCAGGATGGAATATTCGAGAAAGCATTCAGGCATACCAAGTTCAACACAGTGATGCAACGCACTTAGAATGGACAAAAGTCACCACTCAAGCCGAGTTAAAACAAGCACTTATACAAGCATCCGCACTCAACCGCCCAATCATTATTGATACTTATGCCGATTGGTGTGTGGCATGTCAACCCATTGAAAAAGAAGTCTTTCCTCGCACAGATGTACAATCTGCACTCAAGGATTTTACCCTCATTAAACTTGATTTGACCAACTACAATGAATCACAAGACCTAATTTTAAAAGAATGGGAAATCTTAGGACCTCCAACTTTACTTATTTTACAAGCAGATGGCGCTGAGCAACGTGCTTTACGTTTAACAGGTACATTCAGTGCTGAAAAATTAATCAAACAGTTAAAGTCGGCACAAAAAAACTAATGCTGACTGTGCAGGCGATCCATTTAGGACCGATCATGTTGCCGTGGGGACTCGCCATCCCCCTCATCGCTTTAGTGTTCAGCTTATTGATAGGAAAATTTCTACTTCCTAGATTTAAAGTCACAGATGCACAATGGCAAGATTTTAAAGACAGTATTTGGAATGCTATTTTAATTGCGCTGTTATCCGCAAGAGTAAGTTTTATTTTATTAAATTTAGACAGTTATCTTGTGCACCCAATAGAAATGATGAAGATCCAAGACAAAGGTTTTCATCTATATACTGGAATTGTCGCTGCTTTTGCGTGGATTATTTGGAAAAATAAACCATTATCAAAAAAGTTTCTGTCTATTTTGATGTTCAGTTTTAGCATGCTCAATCTTGGTGGGTTTGCACTGTTACATCAAGTCCAAATGCAATATCAACAATATCCTGATCTCAATCTACAAACGTTGAATAAGCAACCGATTGCATTGAGTCAATTTACAGGAAAGCCAACCGTAATTAATTTATGGGCGACATGGTGTCCGCCATGTCGACGTGAAATGCCAGTGCTATTAGAGGCTCAGAAAAATCATCCTGCTGTTAAATTTATTTTGATTAATCAAGGTGAAGATGCCGCTACAATCGAGAAATATCTACAACAGCATGTGCAAGGCCTAAACAATGTCTTGCTTGATCCCCAAGGTCAAACTGCCGAAAAAACAGGAATGTTTGGTTTGCCATCGACCTTATTTTTTGATGCTCAAGGTAAACTCATTGCCTCACATATGGGTGAATTGACGCACGCATCACTGAATCAAAAGATTAAACAAATCCAAGTAAATGAAAAGGAATAACACCATGTTGATGACCAAAATCAAAATGCTTTGCTTAACGACAATGGCATTGTCTGCGACACAGATGAGCTTTGCTGTTGATGCCAACCCAATTAAAGAGCACCTTACCAAAGAAGGTTATACCTTTGTTAAACAAATAGATGCACCTGAGGGTTTGATTGGTTGGACGGGCTATAAAGATGAATATCCATCGACTGTATTTATTTCTAAAGATCAAAAATATTATGTCGTCGGTGATCTGTACAATGCCACAGGTAAAAATCTCAGCGAAGAAGCCATCAATACCCATGTCAAAGGTGCAGTTCTTGATGAAATTTGGAAGTCTTTAGAAAAATCGACATGGATTCAAGATGGTCAGGACAATGCTGAAAAAATCATTTATGTGTTTAATGATGCCAATTGTCCGTATTGTCATACCGTGTGGCAGAATGCTCGCCCACTAGTCGAATCAGGTAAAGTTCAACTACGTCATATTATGGTGGGTGTGATTCGTCCGAGTAGTAAGGGACAAGCTGCAACTTTATTGCAAAGCACTAATCCTGTTGAAGCCTTCAAAATATTTAATCAATCGAATGGTAAAAATAAAATTAAGGAAATGACCAATATTCCGAAAAATTTGTCTGATCAATTGGATGCCAACACCGCCCTATTAGACAAATATGGTTTCTATGCGACCCCCGCTTTGGTATGGAAAAACAATAAAGGTGAAATTGAGAGCATGCAAGGCTTGCCTAAAGATATCAATAAACTTCTTAACTAATATTATTCTTTAAAATCAACTTAATATAAATATTTTTTTTAATTTAACTCATACAAGATATCTCTATCGTGAAGCGACATGGATGTCGCTGTTGGGCAAGGGCATCAAGGATGTGCCCTTTGCCTAACAAAGGATTTTTGTTACTTTTTATCCGTGAAAAGTAAAGCAACGCCTACGTGAATCAACTTAAATTTTTTACTGTAAGTGTGGCTGTACTTATTTTTTAAATACTAATAAAAAATTTGATTTAAAAACTCTTTTGACAACTTAATCATATTAAATCGTACGACTGAAAAACAACTATTTAAAATAATTCAATGGCAATTTTAAATAGCGAATCCCATTACTTTCGGCTTCAGGAAATTGCCCTGCATTCATATTGATTTGAATGGCAGGTAAAATTAATTTAGGCATTGATAATGTCGCATCACGTTTTTCACGCATGCTGACAAAATCAGCTTTATTTACACCCTGATGAATGTGAATATTTTCCGATTTTTGCGTTTCAATATCCGCCTGCTCAATATACTGCGTACGACTTCCGGGTAAATAATCGTGACACAAAAATACTCGTGTTTCATCAGGCAATTTATACAACTTCTGCACTGAATCAAATAATTGTGAGGCACTACCTTTAGGGAAGTCACAGCGTGCAGTACCATAATCGGGCATAAATAAGGTATCACCGACAAAGACTGCATCACCAATCACATAGCTCAAACATGCAGGTGTATGACCGGGCGTGGCAATATTATAGGCATCCATTTCACCAATCTTAAAATGTTCACTATCTTGAAAAAAATGATCAAAAGCCTGATGGGCATTGATCGACTTCAAATCAAGATGGTAAATATCAGCAAAAGTTTGTTGAACGTCCTTAATTTTGTCACTAATGGCAATTTTACCACCGAGTTGTTGTTTTAAATATTGCGATGCAGTCAGGTGGTCTGCATGTACATGCGTTTCAAGAATCCATTGCACCGTCAACTGTTGGTGTTGAATATATGCAATCATGGCATCAGCATGTTGCGTCTTGGTCGTTGCCGAGGCTGCATCATAATCCAATATGCTATCAATAATTGCACAGTGGCGGCTGATTGGATCAGCTACGACATAACTGAAGGTATTGGTATTTTCATCAAAAAATGACTGAACGTGTGGATTCATGATTAACTCTGCCATTTACGGTAAATCAGCATACCCATAAGCATCGAGATAATGAAATACAATCCTTCATAATGTCCTAAACCAATCAAGGTGAATGCAGGTGCAGGACAAATCCCTGCAATACCCCATCCGATCCCAAAAATAAATGCACCTATCACTAGACGACGATCTATTTGAGTACTGATCGGTAAATCAATCGGTTCGTTAAACAGTGTTACTGGTTTCTTAATGGCTTTTTGAAATGGAATAAAAGCCACGACAATGGCACCTATCATCACAAATGTAAGGCTTGGATCCCAGTTACCAAATAAATCTAAAAAGCTCAAGACTTTTTCAGGATTCGACATACCTGACAGCATTAATCCTACAGAAAAAATCGAACCAAAAATAAAAGCAAATACATTTTTCATGACATTGCTCCCAACACATGGCGCATAACATACACCGTGATAAAGCCTGCGAACATGAATGTACAAGTTGCCACAATCGAGCGTGTCGATAAACGGCTCATACCACAAATCCCATGTCCACTGGTACAGCCTGAACCTAAGCGTGTACCGAAACCGACCAATAACCCAGCAATAATCAGTAACCACGGATTAGAGGTCATAATGATGTCTGGCTGTACAAACAATCCATAAATAAATGGCGTCACAATCAGCCCGAAGATAAACCACGTTGCAGGGTTTTGGCTTAACGATTTAAAGCTTAAAACCTGAGCCACCATGCCACTAATGCCCGTGATACGACCATTGACAAAAAGATAGCCAATCACGGCGATACCTAAAAGTAATCCACCTAAAAAGGCGATTAAAAAATCGTGCATGCCCGACGCCTAAGACATTATATGTTTTTATATTATGTTATTTTGGAGATTAAAGAAACCTCATTTACAAAAATTAATGCTTTTAAAGTATTTTATAATAATAAATATTTAAAATAACAAAACCCCCTTTCGGAGGCTTTTAAATTTACAGCTTTTCAACCAAAATACGGTCAATTTGCTTTAAACCTGTTTGCTTTTCATGGTTTTTACGGCGAATTTTAATTTGCTTCTCTTCAGCTAAATCTTGAAGTAACAAATCAACCGCAACCATCGCTTCAAGCGGTAGGTCTTGTCCAATCCACTTTTGCTCACCAGCATCCATGAGAACGATTTCTTCATTCACCTGATCATAAAGGCTCATATTTTCCTCACTTATGGCAGATAAAACAGCCATATCTTATGAAAACTAAATCGATTGCACACTATATACCTTTTCATAAAAACTACTAGCTTTTTCCCATTTTTTTCAGAAATTATTCATCATATCTTTCGAGGTCATAATAATTGGCAGATTTAAAAAATCCATCACCTGACACATTCTAAATGCAATAAAAAACGCCCCTAAAATAGGAGCGTCTTTGAACAATTTATTTTAAAAATAAAGATTAAGCGGTAATTTCTTTCACTGCTGCAACAACCGCTTCAGTGGTAATACCGAAGTGTTGATATAAATCTTTCGCAGGTGCAGACTCACCATAAGTGCTCATACCGATCACTTTGCCGTCTAGACCCACAAATTTCCACCAGTAATCGACATGTGCCGCTTCAACTGCAACACGTGCACGGATATTTGCAGGAAGAACCGCTTCACGGTAAGCCATATCTTGCTTAACAAACTCTTCTGCACATGGCATAGATACAACACGCACACCTTCAAGTTGTGCATATGCTTCCATTGCCAATGAAACTTCTGAACCAGTTGCAATAATGATGGCTTTCAATTCACCTTTTTCTTTCGCAAGTACATAACCACCTTTCGCAACATCAGCAATTTGTGCATCTGTACGCGTTTGGAATGGTAAGTTTTGACGAGAGAAGATCAACGCAGTTGGACCTTCAGAACGTAACAATGCAGATTTCCAAGAAATTGAAGCTTCTACAGTGTCACATGGACGCCAAGTATTTAAGTTTGGTGTACCACGTAAAGATGCAATTTGTTCAACGGGTTGATGCGTAGGACCATCTTCACCCAAACCAATTGAGTCATGGGTATAGACATGAATCACACGTTGTTTCATTAATGCAGACATACGCACTGCATTACGTGCATATTCCATAAACATCAGGAATGTTGCAACATAAGGAATGAAACCACCGTGAAGTGCAACGCCATTGGCAATGGCTGTCATACCAAACTCACGCACACCGTAATGCACATAATTACCCGCAGGATCAGATTCAACGCCTTTTGCACCTTTCCAAAGTGTTAGGTTAGAACCTGCAAGATCCGCAGAACCGCCTAAAATTTCAGAAAGTTGTGGGGCAAATGCTTGAATCGCATTTTGGCTTGCTTTACGGCTTGCAATAGTTTCAGCTTTTGCATTCACTTCGGCAATATACGCATCTGCATTTGCAACGAAGTCAGCAGGTAAGTCACCTGAAGAACGACGTTTAAGTTCAGCCGCTTCAGTCGGATATTTTGCAGCATAGGCAGCAAAAGTTTCATCCCAAGCTGCTTCTGAAGCTGTACCTTTCGCTTTGGCATCCCAAGCTGCATAAATATCAGCAGGAATAACAAATGGCTCATCTGTCCAGCCTAAAGCTTGACGAGTCAATGCAATTTCATCATTACCCAGTGGCGCACCATGACAATCTTCTTTGCCTTGTTTATTTGGTGAACCTAAACCGATAATGGTTTTACACATAATGAGTGTTGGTTTAACAGTTTCAGCTTGTGCAGCAACTGTTGCGGCACGAATTGCATCTGCATCGTGACCATCAACTTTAAGCACTTGCCAACCGTAAGCGTGGAAACGAGCTTCTGTATCGTCAGAGAACCAGCCTTCTACTTCACCATCAATTGAAATGCCATTGTCATCATAATAAACGACAAGTTTGCCTAGGTTTAAAGTTCCAGCCAATGAACATGCTTCATGGGAAATACCTTCCATCAAACAGCCATCACCCAAGAAACAGTAAGTGAAGTGATCTACAACAGCGATATCATCTTTGTTAAATTGTGCCGCTAAAGTTTTTTCAGCAAGTGCAAAACCAACTGCATTGGCAACACCCTGACCCAATGGACCAGTTGTTGTTTCAATACCCGGTGCATAACCCAATTCTGGGTGACCTGGTGTTTTAGAATGTAATTGACGGAAAGATTTCAAATCTTCGATTGAAAGATCATAACCTGTCAAATGTAGCAATGCATATTGCAACATTGAACCATGACCATTCGACAATACAAAACGGTCACGATTTGCCCATTGTGGATTGTTCGGGTTATGGTTCATAAACTCACGCCATACTACATCAGCGATATCTGCCATCCCCATTGGCGCACCTGGATGTCCAGAGTTTGCTTTTTGCACAGCATCCA
>CAXYZD010000034.1:0-19654 GCA_964293455.1 uncultured Acinetobacter sp.
GATCAACAACATCTTTCGCTTGTTGACGAATACGCTCACCTTCAGCAGATGCTTGGGTACGCGCTTCTTCTACCAATTGCGCACCGCGACGGTTCGCTTGCTCGATTAACTGAGCTGCTTGTGCTTTTGCTGCATCAATTTCAGCTTTCACTTGAGCTTGCGCATCGGCAAGATCAGCTTTCGCTTTTTCAGCAGCATTTAAGCCATCAGCGATTTTACGCTGACGTTCACTAATCGCACTGATTAGTGGTGGCCATACAAACTTCATGCAGAATGCGACAAACATCGCAAATGCAATCGCTTGGCCAATCAATGTGAGGTTGATATTCATTGCTATTCCTCAATAGTTTAATTTAGGAATTAAGCTGATTAACCTACAAATGGATTAGCGAAGATGAAGAACAAGCCAATACCAACACCGATCATAGGCACAGCATCAAGAAGACCCGCGATTAAGAACATACGAGTTTGAAGTTGTGGAGCAAGTTCTGGTTGACGAGCTACAGCTTCAAGGAAGCGACCGCCCAAAAGACCAAAACCAATTGCAGTACCTAATGCGCCAAACGCGATTAAAAGAGCAGCTGCAACAGCAGATAAGCCAACTACTAAATCCATGAAAAAATCCTCAGAGGTTGAGTTTAAATCAAACAAAAAAACTGTAGCTCAACTACCTTAGTGCAGCTGAGCCATATTTATTAATGCTTTTCGGTAGCCATACTCATATATACGATAGTCAGCATCATGAAAATGAATGCTTGTAACGTAATAATTAGAATATGGAAGATCGCCCAAGGCACAGACAACGCCCATTGTACCCAGAAAGGTAGTAACGCGATTAAGATGAAGATTAACTCACCTGCATACATGTTACCGAACAATCGAAGTGCCAATGAGATTGGACGTGCAATAAAAGTAACCAATTCAAGTAAAATATTTACAGGAATTAAAATTGCTTTTAATACTGGGTTACTTGGGTTAAATGGGTTAAGTGCAAATTCTGCACCAAAGCCTACAAGTCCTTTTTCACGAATACTATAGAAAATAGTTAATGCAAATACTGACAATGCCATACCCAAAGTTACGTTAGGGTCAGTAGTTGGAACAATTTTAAAGTAAACATGATGAGGATCCATACCAAATACGTGTACACCGATCAATTGAGCTGTATACGGAATAAAGTCAACTGGCACTAAATCCATTAAGTTCATGAGGAAAATCCACACAAAAATGGTTAATGCAAGGGGTGCAATTACGCGTGATTTGCCATGGAATGTATCGCGAACGCTTGAATCAACAAACTCGATAATCATTTCAATTGCAGACTGGAATTTGCTAGGGATATCAGCATTTGCAGCTTTCGCCACCATCCAGAACAACAAACAGAAAATCACACCAAGGCCGATTGACCAACCCATCGAATCCAAGTGAATAGCAGTGAACCCCATCTCTTTGGCTTCAGCAGCAGTCTCAGCCAATTTCCACGAACCGTCTGGCATTTTGCCATAAGTCATGTTGGTCAAGTGATGCTGAATGTACTCAGACGAGGTAAGGGTATGTTCTTCAGCAGCCATAAATCACACCTGGTTAATGTCAAATACTAAATTAGAACTTTAACGAACATCGCGTGCTGCTTGATATCTCGTTAAAGTTCTAAAAAAACTTCATTTTTGTTGTTTCTACGCTTATTTTTGTAATCGTGCAGCCAACAAAGGCGCAAACCACGACATACACTGAACAAGAATGAAACCACAAAACAATGCAACCGCTGACAACGGCTTAACATTGCTTAAAATCAAAATGAAACCAACGATCACTATTGCAAATTTGCCCATCATGCCCTGATACATGTTCATCAGAACCTGCTTGGATGCACGTGCTCCCGCTGCCCGAAATGATTGCCATGAAAAGTAACTGCAGGCAAGCCAGCAGACCAAAGCTCCTAAAGCTGCACTGAGTGCGGCTGTCGTATCTTTGAGAACCCAAGCAATCAGGGCTGAAACAGGAATCATTAGCGCTTGTAAAAGGACCAAAGCTTTCGCTAATCGTCGGTCAATCATGCGATTGGCTCGGCTCATTTTTTACTCACTCACAGCATAAATGCTTGACAAGTTTAGCTGATGATCGTTTTTAATCGCAGGCATTATAGGGTTACACCCCTGAACATGCAATCTTTTCCCGACCTTAGTCGTGTTTTTTTAAACTCGGCATTGCTTTCGATCTGTACAATTGATGCTTATTTTTTGCATCATTTCCGTGCACTATATATACAGGCTTGTGTTTCTTTTGCCAAACTTTGCCATGCAACCACAAAATCTTGATATTTTGCTAAAGTTTCATCAACCGCCTGAAAAGCAATATTGCCCAATTTACTGTATTGCGCAGGGGTTGCACTACCTTCTGCAAGTAGACACATTTTTGTAACTGGACGTATATCATTCAAATATTTAATTTGAGCTGCGGTGGGTGCAACATGCGGGTCATCGGTCAAAGCACCTGCAAATTTCAAGTTTAATGGGCGTTCTAAATATTGATACGCATCATGAAATGCCCAATACGATTTAGGATTACCTGAGCTACTCAATTTCTGTGATGCCGAAATCATCTCACGAGCAAAACTTTTCGCATTATTCCAATACATGGCTTTATGTTCAGGATACTGCTGAGAACGCAATGCTGCAATAAAAAAGCCAATACGAACGGCATTATTGGGATCAAGCCAAACATGGGTATCAATCGTGTTTTTGATTGCCACTCCACGCGTGCTGCGCAAAGGAAGTGCTTGAATAATGCCTGAGTCGAGAATCGAAATAGCATTTGGATTTCCACCCAATACTTTTTCAAGTGGCGCTTCATGTGCTTTACCCAACCAAATCACCAAACCCGCATCTTGAATCGCTTTACGGTGTGCAGGTGTGAGTTGTACATCATGTCCAGATTGATTTTCCAATAACAGTTCAGGTGTTTCGACACCTTGTGTAATTTTCTGAGCAATCAAATAAATAGGATGTATAGATATAACCAAAGGAGATTGAGACCATGCCATACCACTTAGAACAGCACACAGCAGGAAAGCCAACACGCGTTTCATGACGAGAAATTACCAAAATATTTTCATGTTATAATATAACAAATACGAAAAAATACCTATGCCGTTCGTAAGAAGTTCTACCTTCATGTTAAGATATTCGATTGTCTCTTCATTTAAAAGAAATCCAGAGGGTCTATTATGAGCTTATGTTCACACGAACATCCTGATACTTTGCACGGCGTTCATGATCATCATAATACTGAAGCTCGCCTAGATGAAGCAGAAACCTTATGCACAACAACAGGTGCTCGTCTTACACCATTACGTAAAGAAGTCCTTGAACTGATCTTAAATGCATCAGGTCCTGTCGGTGCTTATGATTTACTGGCTAAACTTAAAGGTACATCTGACCGCCCTGCTGCCCCACCAACGGTCTATCGTACTTTGGATTTTTTACTTGAAAAAGGTCTGATTCACCGTCTAACCTCAATTAATTCGTATATTCCGTGTTGTCATCCTCGTGAAGGACATCAGGCTGCATTTTTGATTTGTAGCGAATGCCACATTGTCAAAGAGGCATCTGCTAAAGGGCTGATTCAAGAGTTAGATCACTTGGCGGCATCTGATCAATTTAATGCACGTCACAGTATTATTGAAATTTCTGGAATTTGTCAGCAATGCTCGAACAAGGCTTAATGCCACCTCTGGTTCAATTGAATCAGATCAACGTCCGCATTGACGAACGTGACATTTTAAAAAATATCGATTTTTCAATTCATGAAAATGAAATTGTCACACTCATTGGTCCCAATGGTGCAGGTAAATCTACGCTGATTAAAGTTATTTTAGGCATTACTAAGCCATCTTCGGGTCAAATTCATAATAAAAAATCGCTAAAATTAGCTTATGTGCCACAAAAATTTAATCCATCACACAGCTTACCCTTACGAGTAAAAGACTTACTTGATCTTGAAAAGTGCGATCCATCTATTAAAGCTGAAATCGTGCAAGATACAGGTATTGCCAAATTGTTTGAAGCTAAAGTGCAACAACTATCTGGCGGTGAACGTCAACGGGTTTTATTGGCTCGTGCGCTACTTCGCCAACCTCAAATTTTAGTGCTTGATGAACCTATGCAAGGCTTAGACATTCAATCTGAAGCTGAATTGTACGATTATGTACGTAGTCTGCCTGAGCGTTACAACTGCTCTATTTTAATTGTTTCACATGATTTGCAATGGGTGATGCAAGGTACGCAGCGTGTAGTTTGCCTCAATAAGCATATTTGCTGTAGTGGTTTACCTGATCGCATTCAGCAACATCCTGAATATTTGGCTTTGTTTGGCGATACTTATGGCAAACAACGTGCTTTTTATCAACACCATCATGATCATTGTGCGCATGGCGATTCGCTTAAAACCTGTGAGCATGGCGATCACCCTCATATTCACCCAGAACCGGAAGCTTAAACCATGATGGAATGGTTAGAATTACTCTTACCTGCATGGATTATGGGCACGTTGTTGGTGTTTTTAACCGCCCCTCTCGGCTGTTTAATGTTATGGCGTAGAATGTCTTTTTTTGCAGATACTATGGCACACGGCACCTTGCTTGGTGTCGCTTTAGCTGCAATGTTAAGTTTGCCGTTATGGGTTGGCGTATCTTTTACAGCCATTTTACTCGTTGCTGTTTTATGGGTTTTACACGACCCCCGCCTACCCAATGATGCTTTACTTGCACTCTGTTCAGCCACACTACTCTGTTCAGGATTACTGCTGATGCAGCACTTACCTGAGCTGCGTTCTGAATTACTGAGTTATTTATTTGGTGACTTACTGACCATTGAATGGGCTGATTTACCCATATTTGCCACAGTTATTATTGTTGCGTTATTGATTCTTTATAAAAATTGGCAAGCACAAATTCAAATTGCCATTGACCCTGATATTGCGGTCAGTGAAGGCGTGAATGCCAAATGGCAACGCCTTGTTTTCATGCTACTCTTGGCTTTATTTACAGTATTGGCTTTACGTGCAGTCGGTTCATTGTTGATGGGTGCATTATTGGTGATTCCTGCCTTAACTGCACGTTTACTCTCGCATTCACCTAAACAAATGGTGATTGGCTCATTCATTATTGCACAGCTCGGTATTACGATTGGATTATGGTCAAGTGCTGGCTTAGATACTTCTACAGGCTTAACCATTGTCCTAACCATGTCTTTGTTATTTGCCATTATTTTCATTGTACAAAAATTTAAAAAAATGGCTTAAACAATTAATATAAAAAAGACCGAGTCTGTAGATAGCTTGGTCTTTTTTATGCGTTTTAAAACCTATATCTATTTCACAAATCCATTCTTCACTTTTACTGATGCACTAAACTCAGTAAGCCTGCCGCACAACTAAATAGCACAGCAAAAGTCCGATTCATGACTTTTTGCTGTTTTGGCGACTTCAATAAACGCAAAACTTTCGCCGCTAAACCTGTATAACCCGCCATCACAATCATATCAATGATGACCATTGTTGCCGCCATAATCACATACTGAATCCACTGTGGTTTCGATAAATCTAAAAATTGGGGCAAAACCGCCAACAAAAAAACAATCGCTTTTGGATTGCTCATGTTGACCACAAAGCCATGTAAAATAAGCTTTGGAATAGATTTTAAATTTTGTTCAGATTGAATTTCTATCGATTGTACAGGTGCAGACCACTGTAAATACGCCAAATACAATAAATACAACACGCCAAACCATTTCACCACTAAAAAAGCCCAAGGCGTAGTGGCAAACAATACGCCTACCCCAGCAGCAACAATCGCAATTTGCACGAGCAGTGCGAGTTGTAACCCAATGACATTCCAATATCCTCGGCGGAAACCATAATTTAAACCACTCGACATTGAAGCAATCGCACCCGCACCCGGTGAGACACTGATCACCCAACATGCAGCCATATATGCAAGCCAAATTTGAAACGACATAAATACTTTTTTAATAGAATGAAAAACAATTTAGTATATGCCGATATTGTTGTATTTTTCGATTAATTTGATTTAAAAAATCTGTGCAACTTTGCTTACATCATGCACAATAGATTAAAAATATTGCTTATAAATTCAAGGAATCATTTTCATATGACCGCACAATCTGTCATTTTGCCCTTACCTTCAAACCATGCACGTTTTATTGTTTTAAATTTAAAAAGTTTATCGATTGAAGACCTTAAACAACAACTGAATATTTTATTTTCCACTCGTGACCGCCTCATTGGACAACACCCGCATGCAGAAGTGAAAACAGCCGTTGCTTTTGGTCCCACACTTTGGGCACAACTTCACCCACAAACACCAGCAGGCTTCAAGCAACTTGACCCTGTCAACGGTGCATTTAATATGCCCGTCGTTCCTGCTGATGTCATCATTCATATCGCTTCTGCTCGTGTAGATTTATGTTTTGCGCTCAGCCAAGCTTTTTTTGAAGGCATTCAAGATCAAGTCGAAGTTCTGGATGAACGTGTTTGTTTCCGCTATTTAGATGGACGTGATTTAACAGGTTTTATTGATGGCAGTGAAAACCCACAATTCCATGATGACCGTGCGGAAACTACACTTTTAGGTGAAGATACAGGTATTTTTGCCGATGGCTCATTTGTTTTTGCACAACGCTACATTCATGCTTTAGATAAATGGAAACGTCTAAAAGTAGATGCGCAAGAACATGTTATTGGGCGTTCTAAACTTGAAAGTATTGAAATGGACGATGATGTTAAACCTGAGAATGCCCACATTGCCCGTGTTGTCATTGAAGATGAAAAAGGTGAAGAGCAAGAAATTTTGCGCCACTCTTTACCTTATGGTGATGGTCAGGGCGATCAAGGCTTATTCTTTATTGCCTATACCAAAAATCTCAGTATTATTGATGACATGCTAAAGCATATGTTTGGTACAACAGGTGATGGTGTCCACGATCGTTTGTTGCATTTCACTACAGCGGTTGATGGTGCATATTACTTTGCACCGAGCGAAGAATTACTGACTGTGGTTTTGGCTCAAGCCTAAATCATCTAAAAATTAGATTTATGCCCTTTCACATCATCCTGATCGGGCTTTTTTATATCTGAAATATTTGATTAAGGTGCATTTGAATTCCGAATATCCAGTGCTTTGAGGCAGATGTCATTATTTGCATAGGCGAAAATACGTTGTTCACCACTTTCAATCAATGCTGCGTCTTGCTCAAAGCCAAACGCATTTTTAGACACATCACAATGATAGGATGACAACTGATAAGCCTTGATCACTTGACACTTCGGTTCTTTTTTTGCCTCATCAAAACCTGACCATTGCTCAACATTGACAGTATCGCACAATGTTTTTGAACTATGAGTTGGCTTCGGCTGTTCAGTTTGAGATGCTATTTGACTCACATTCATTTTTTGTTCATTCGATTGTTTTTGCTCGGATGCATCACAAGCAACTAAACCAACGGTAACCAAAACAACTGCACTTATTCTTTTTAACATAAGCAACCTAGATAAATTTATTCAGCATTTTTCAATATTGTTTTTATAACACGTTTAAAACTCAAAATAAAAAGCAGTACCTTTCGATACTGCTTTTTAAACAACGTTTCCACATGAACAGTGAAAACATCAATGATGCCGCTTAAAACGGCACACGGCGATAACTACGATATTCAGGTTTCCAGAAATTCTGTTCAATACTTTCCTGAATTTGCTCATCACTGATTTGAGGTGCAACACCATCTTCAATCGCAGCTTTTGCAACTTTAAAGGCAATGATACGAGAAACCGCTTGTAACTCATTTAAATCAGGCAATAAGTCCGCAGAAAGATCGGTCAATTTTGGCGAACAATCTGCCAATGCAGTACTTGATACCATCAACATTTTATCGGTGACACGAGTCGCACCAACAGCAACCACACCCAAACCAATACCTGGGAAAATATATGAGTTATTGCACTGCGAAATATTGTAGGTGTGACCTTGATAAGTCACAGGCAAGAATGGACTACCTGTTGCTATGAGCGCACGACCTTCTGTCCATTGAATAATATCAGCAGGTACAGCTTCCACTTGTGATGTTGGATTCGACAATGGCAAGACAATCGGATTAATACAATGCGCTGCCATGGTCTTGATAATTTCTTCAGTGAATAAACCTGGTTGACCTGATACACCAATTAACACGGTTGGCTTGGCATTTTTCACCACATCGAGCAATGAAATAATATTGTCCGCACTCGCCCAACCATCGACTACAGCAAGTTTTTGTACAAGGCGGCTTTGAAAATCGAGTAAATTCGGTTGATTTTCAGTGAGCAAACCAAAACGATCGACCATATACACTTGTGAGCGTGCCTGTGCATCGGTTAAGCCTTCCGCCACCATTTGCGCAATAATCTGTTCTGCAATACCACAACCTGCTGAACCTGCACCTAAAAAGGCAATCACTTGGTCTTTTAGTTGCTTACCTGCTGCTCGACTTGCCGCAATCAGCGTACCGACTGAAACTGCTGCCGTACCTTGAATATCATCATTAAAACAACAAATTTTATCACGGTACTTCTGTAGTAAAGGCATCGCATTTTTTTGTGCAAAATCTTCAAACTGAATGAGCGCTTTTGGCCAACGGCGTTTTACAGCTTGAATGACCTCATCAACAAATTCATAGTACTCATCACCACTAATACGTGGCTGAGCCCAACCCATATAAATAGGATCATTGAGTAAATGAGGATTGTTTGTCCCAACATCAAGCGTAATGGGTAATGTATACGCAGGGCTAATCCCCCCACATGCGGTATACAGTGACAGTTTCCCAATTGGGATCCCCATACCACCAATACCTTGATCACCCAAACCTAAAATACGTTCACCATCGGTGATCACAATCACTTTGACGTTTTTACGATTAACATTGTGAATGATTTCATCAATGTGCTGGCGGTCAGGATAAGAAATAAACACACCACGATGACGGCGATAAATATCTGAGAAACGCTGACATGCCTCACCCACTGTTGGTGTGTAAATAATCGGCATCATTTCACTGAGATGATTTTCTAACAGGTGATAAAACAGTGTTTCATTGGTGTCTTGAATATTACGCAAATAAATATGCTGATTGATCGCTTCATTAAATGAACAAAATTGCTGATATGAACGCTGACTCTGCTCTTCAATACTTTCAATGACATGTGGAATCAAGCCATGTAAGTTAAATGAAGTACGTTCATTTTCAGTAAAAGCCGATCCTTTATTCAACAATGGAAGCTCAAGCAAAGCATTGCCTGCATAGTGAATATATAAAGGATATTTATTTAAATTTTCTGTGGTCATTTCCATTCTCATCAACCTAAAACATTTCTACACGTTTAGGATTTAATCCAAGTACAACTTTAATTTCAGATAAGCTTAAGCCTATTTTGAGGTAAAGTGGTATTTAGATACGTGATAATGATATGCCATATATTTCACAGAATGATAAATCCATCATATTTTTAAAATTGTACGCTTTATAATCAATTATTTTATTTTCTGAAGCTTGATGCCTTTAATCACGCATATCAACAAGCATACCTGTCAATTTTCGCACCAAAGGCAGCACAACTAAAACCACAGGATAAGCCACAATCCAAGAAATTATCCATGCTGACAACCATTTCGTAAAAAAATGGTCAATTAACCCAACATTCAATAACAAGTTAATGAGGGAGACCATGCCACTCATCAAGCAAGATAAAAATAATGGCATAATCCACATGGCATATTTTGCAGGAAGTTTAGGGATATTCCCCACAATCATCGGGCGGTCTTCAGCCATAAAACACTCTATTATCAGTCGCTCATTTAAGCAGTATTTTACAGGATGCTGACCCATTATGCTTAAATCATCACACTTATCTATCGGATAAGTTTTATTCTGTAAAATGCATTTACCTAAAGACCTCGAAATTTGCTATATTTACCGTTTTTCTGCGACGTTTATTTCTCGATAGATTATGAATACGGCCATACAAGCAGCTCTTGATCATGCAGTACAGTCCCTAAAAGCTGAGGGGACACTTCCATCCGATTGGAACAATACAAGCATCCTGACACGAACGAAAGATCGAAGTCATGGTGACTTTGCATCCAATATTGCCATGATTGCATCTAAAGCTGCGGGTATGAAACCTCGTGATTTGGCTGATAAAATTCTCGCAAATTTACCAGAAGTCGCTGACATTTCTAAAGCAGAAATTGCAGGTCCAGGTTTTATCAATTTCTTCTTAAATGCAGATCAGCGCTTTGCTGTACTTGACCAAATTCAAGCACAGAAAGATCAGTTTGGTCAAACGACTGTAAACGCAGCAAAACGCATTCAAGTTGAATTTGTCTCTGCAAATCCGACTTCAAGCCTACACGTAGGACATGGTCGTGGTGCGGCCTACGGTATGACGGTTGCCAACTTACTTGAAGCAACAGGTGCAACAGTTGATCGTGAGTATTATGTCAATGACGCAGGTCGTCAAATGGATATTCTTGCAACTTCAACCTATTTACGTTACCTAGAATTGACAGGTCAGGAACTGGTTTTCCCGAAAAATGCCTATCAAGGTGATTACGTTAAAGAAATCGCACAAAGCATTATCGATAAAGACGGTGATGTATATGTCCGCCCTGTCGCTGACATTTATAAAGATGTGCCTGAAGATATTCAGTATGCTACTGAGCTTGATGCTGAAGGCAATAAAGTTGTCCTTTCAGGTGACAAAGAAAAACATATTGATGGTTTGATTCATAATGCTCAAAACCATTTAAATGCAGGTTACCGTGTATTCCATCAAGCTGCTTTACATGCCATTTTAGATGACATTAAAGATGACCTTGGTGAATTTGGCGTAACCTTTGACAAATGGTTCAGTGAAGCATCTTTGACTGAAAAAATTGATGAAGCATTACAAACGCTTGATCAACGTGGCTTCCTATATGAAAAAGATGGCAATATTTGGTTTAAATCGACTGAATTTGGCGATGAAAAAGACCGTGTCGTAAAACGCCGTAATGGTCAAACTACGTATTTCGCCTCTGACATTGCATACCATTTGAATAAATTACAACGTGGCTATACCGATATCATTGATATTTGGGGTTCAGATCACCACGGTTATATTGCTCGTGTAAAAGCAGCAATTGATGCGATGGGTTATGACTCTAAAAAATTGACCGTATTATTGGTTCAGTTTGTTAGCTTATGGCGCAGTGGTGTGATGGTACAAATGTCATCTCGTTCAGGTCAATTTGTGACTTTGCGTGATTTACGTAAAGAAGTCGGCATTGATGCTGCACGTTTCTATTATGTGATGCGTAAGTCTGAACAACACATTGACTTTGATTTAGACCTTGCTGTGTCGCAAAGTAAAGATAATGCTGTGTATTACATTCAATATGCACATGCACGTATTCAACGTATTTTGCAAAAAGCACAAACGGCAGGTCTTGAGTTAAATGTAATTGCTGCTCGTGAACATGCAAACTTATTAACTTTGGGCACTGAAACTGAAATTTTAGCCAAACTTGCGGCTTATCCTGAAGTTCTAATTCGCGCAGCCAATAGTTACGAGCCACATCAGATTGGTAATTACCTGAAAGAATTGGCTGCCCTGTTCCATGGTTGGTATGCGCAAGATGGCATTAAATTTATTGATGATCAAAATGTTACATTATCGCAAGCACGTTTACTGTTATCATCAAATGTACAGCAAGTGCTTCGTAATGGTTTAACATTGCTCGGTGTATCTGCACCTGAAAGCATGTAAGCAAAGCACTATTTGATACGTCAGCAACACAATAAATCGTTATTTTATTTTGGGCTAAAGTTAAAACTTACTTTAGCCCAATGTTTGAAAATCAATTATTAGAGGTTCCTCGTGTTTGGAAAAACGCAACGCGGTGTATCAGAAAGACCGAATAAACCGAAAAAGCCACTTATACCAAAATGGTTAGGCATGCTCGTGGTCATTTTAATCGTGTTAAGTTTTGCAGTGGCATTGCTCCTGTGGAAACCTTGGGCACCTGTACAGCCACGTAACAATACCGTGACTTCACCGCATTATCAGGAAGACACCAATAAAGACTACCGTTTTTATGATCTGCTTCCGCAGCAACAAGTGACGCCTATTCCTGAACAAGCTGTGCCTGAAACCAAAACACAGCAACAGCCTTTAATTATTGAAGCTCCTTCGACCACTGAAGAGCTCAATGTTGGTGCAGATACGAACGAGCAAGCACCTGTAGCCCAACAACCTGAGTTTATTTTACAGGTGAAAAGCTATGATGATCCTGATGCTGCCGATGCTCGCCGTGCAGAAATTATTTTAAATGGTTTGTCTGCCGATGTTGTGCAAAGTACTGAAGGCAATAAAATTTGGTATCGTGTGATTTCAGGTCCGTATGATTCACAAAATGCGGCTGTGATTGCACAACAAACTTTACAGCATAGTGGTATCGACTCGATTGTGGTAAAACGCTAATTTTCTTCTAAATACCGATATAAAATAAAAAAGATGCTTCTGCATCTTTTTTTATCGCTGTTTCTATTGGATTGGCAGAGTTTTTTTAATAAACGCTTGAAGTAAAACTGTAACTTGACCTGCGTATACCTGTGCTAAATCATGTTGCCCCTGCCTGATCACATGCAACTCAGACAAAATAATTTTTCCATGTAAATACTGACCAACTGCAACAGGACTAATAGGATCGGCATCGCCCCAAATCAACAATACTGGGCATTCAATTTTATACAGTAAATCATCTAAATAGACCTGAGGTTGTACAAACCAATCAGGTACATCAAATGTTTGTTGGTAGTCCTGTCGCCAATCGGCAACGTTAAAAGAACTTAAATCAATTCCGCCCGATGTCGCAATCAAAACTAAGGCTTCAACTTGTTCAGGCTTTTGCAATACTGCCTGAACAGCAAATATGCCACCCATCGACTGTGCAACAATAATTGACGGTTGTGAAATTTGATCTAAAACATAGTGCTGTAAATCTAAAAAATTATTTACATCCACATGATCGCCATAACCACCAAAACTTGGATAAGCAATAACAGTTTTATCATCCTGCTCAGGCAATAAAGCCATTAGCGGTTGCCAAAATTCAGTATTACCCGATGCACCGGGTAAAAAGATAAAATTCATTTAAACTTAAAAATCACTTTTGGCTTTGGCTTTTTGAAAGGCTGGACGTTGCTGAATACGTTCAGCATAAGCCTTCATTTTAGGATACTTTCCACCGATGCGTTCCTGTAAAGCAACAATTGGAAAACTCATCTGAATATCTGCAAATGAAAAATCTCCAGCAAAATATTCATGCTCACTTACATAATTTTCAAGAAACGGAATATGGTCAGACAAGCGTGGTTTGATAAACCCGCCTTTAATCCCTTCAGCAATTTTTTTGGCAATTGGCTTAATAATAAAAGGCACATGCTTAGGTACACTGGTCAAAACTAAATTGAAAACCAAAAGTGGCATGAGCGAGCCCTCTGCATAATGCATCCAATAATTATATTGCATTAAATCTTTCGAATTTTGAGGCTTAAATTTATTTTCTGTATCGTAAGTCGCTTGTAGATAATCCAAAATAACCGCAGATTCTGCAATAACTAGATCACCATCGGTTAATACAGGTGCTTTACCTAAAGGATGGACTGCTTTCAACTCAGGAGGAGCAGAAAGATTCGGCAAACGTTTGTAATATTTAACTTGATATTCAATGCCAAGTTCTTCGAGTGCCCAAAGAATACGCAAGGAACGTGACTGTTCTAGATGATGCAGTGTAATCATTATTGTTATCTCTTTTCAGTTGAAGGGTTTGCACTCAATATAACGGATTTGTGTCGGCTTACATAAAAAATGACACTTTGTTTTGTACAAAATGTCATCTCAATATTTTATTTCAGCACTTATTTATACGATAGACGTATTAATTTCCACACTACGCAGTAAAGTCTTGGTTACAGGCGTTTTTTGACAAACTGCCAACACTTTAGCACTCAACTCTTCATTTAAAGGGCTGACAAAAGATAAACGACGCTCAATCCACTCTTGTCCTTCTTTATTGGCTTTAAAATCAGCTTCTACAGTGAACTCACCCAAATCAAAACCTTTGTGCTGTGCATACATCCGCAAGGTGATCATTGTGCATGAAATTAGACCTGAACAGATAAAATCATACGGTGCAGGACCTTTGTCTTGACCACCAAATGATTCAGGTTTATCGGTCATAAATTGATGTTTATGACTGGTGATTTCACCTGCCCATGGTTCAGGCAAACTTTTTACTTTTGCAGTAGCAATGGTACCCATGATCATTATCCTTTATTTTTAATTATTGAAAATCAGTGGCTTTCATTCAAAACAAAGCCACCGATTTTTAAACATAGCCTATTGAAATAGATGACTTATTTTGATGGGCGCATACTATCAGGGAATACTGGTGCTTTTAGACTTGCACCCTTATAACTTGGAATGCTGCCAAAGCGAGGATCTTGATTAATCCATTGTTCACGTGCAATGCGTAATTCTTCTTGGGTACGACCAACAAAGTTCCACCACAGTAAAATTGGTGATTCAAACGGCTCACCACCGAGCAATAAGATTCGACCACCCGCATGAATTTCAATATCAAGTTCAGTTAAACCAGGCTCAAGCACTACAAGATTATCTTGATCAAGTTCATGACAATTGACCACTGCTGTACCTTCCAACGCCATAAATGCATATTCAAATTTTGGATTTAAATTTAAACGTGTTTTTGTCGCAGTCTTCACTGTTAAATCAACACCCAACAATTCTGTATGTACTTTTACAGGTGATGTTGTATTTAAAAACTCACCGACAAGAATGGTAAATTCAACACCATCTTTTTCTACTACAGGCAATTCTGGATAGTGATCAAACTGCGGTGCCATATTGATTTTAGAGTCTGGCAATGCAATCCAAAGCTGAGCAGCATGCATTTTAGTTTCAGTTGCAGGTGCAACTTCAGTATGTGAAATACCATGCCCTGCCGTCATCAAATTGACTTGTTTTGGACGAATCAGCTGATCTACTGTTCCAAGGCTGTCGCTATGCAACATTGTCCCTTCAATCATCCATGTAAATGTTTGCAAACCAATATGTGGATGTGGTCCTACATCTAAACCTTCACCTGCTTCAAAGTGAACTGGTCCTGCATGATCAAGGAAACACCATGCGCCGATCATACGTTTTTCACGGCTTGGTAATGCACGTTTAATGACTGTGCCTTTGCCAATTTCCGCAGAACGAATTTGAAAGTCTTGAATAAATTTATTCACATACTTTTCACAGTCATCCGAATGGGAAATTTCAGTATCATGGGTATTGGTCATATTATTATCCTAAAGTTGTTCATGAGCTCAGGATGTTGAGTCGTGCATCATCCTATTTCACTTTATCTTAGCGGTTCAATCCGCATCGACCTACTCGTATGTTAATACGCTGAAACCTGTTTATAGGACAATAACAGTTTTGTTTTTATTGTAAATAGTTTGAGCTATGGAGCAGTTTTGATTTGTAGGATTTCTTTGGTTTTATTTAGCTTCATACTCATCTCTAGTAAAAATTCATCCCACTTCAACCAAAGTATTGTGATAATCCAAGTATTTTTTATGTCTAGAATCAAATATAAAAGATACTTTTTTAGGGAGTTTAAAAAATTGAATGTCACTTGGCTGTAATATTTTAGATTTTAAAACATTACCCTTAAAATCAATGGAAATTAAATTTTTATCAAAAAGTTTATCAAAGTTGGGAGTTAACAGTAGACCATTATAAGGATCAATTTTTTCTTCATTTGTACTTTTAGCCCATGGCTTAATATGTGATGCAATCAAAAATTGACTATTACTAAATCCTGTGACAACACAAGATTGATGTAGATCAAACAATCCCTTTCTAAATTTATTTTGTAAAAGTCTGACTTTAACTCGTTTTTCAGCCTCTGTTGTAAAACTTTGATCTTTATTAAAAACTTCGGAATCATGTATATTATTTTCTTTAAGATAATGACCATAATGATTCAGCGCAGAAGAATACATATTATTCCCAATACGATTTCTTTCCTGATAAATATCAAGAGAAAGAATCATTCTTTTTAATGCTTCAAACTCAATACTATTTTTAGGTAATTCATAACTAGGAAGCCATTCCAAAATTCTTTTTTCAAGTACCGCTGAGTATCGTTTAGCAGAATATTCAGAAATCTTTTTTTGATGAATTAGCCAATTTACGAAATTCATTTTTTCCATTTCAATATGTATTTGAAAATTAAGATAACAAAAAAGAGCGCCTAAGCGCTCTTTTTACTCAATAATTTCCTTCACTGCCGCGAGCATCTTGCACAAAATTAAAAGCAGTGCTTTAAATTTTGCTCATGGCGTAAAATCAGCAAGAAGCGTTGCTTCTTGAAATCCTTCACTGCCGCGCGAGCACAGCTCTTGGCGTAAAACTGGCAAGTAGCAGTGCTACTTGAAATTCCAGTTTTACTCCCATTCAATCGTAGCAGGTGGTTTACTTGATACGTCATAAACAACACGAGAAACTTCAGCAATTTCATTCATGATACGTGTAGAAATCTTGTCTACTAAGTCGTATGGAAGATGCGCAAAACGAGCGGTCATAAAGTCAACCGTTTCAACAGCACGAAGCGCAATGACCCATGCATAACGACGACCATCACCGACTACACCAACAGACTTAACAGGTTGGAATACAGCAAATGCTTGAGCAGTTTTGTCATACCAACCACTTGCACGTAACTCTTGCATGAAGATGTCATCTGCTAAACGTAAAATATCAGCATATTCTTTTTTCACTTCCCCCAAAATACGCACGCCCAAACCTGGACCTGGGAATGGATGACGATAAAGCATTTCGAAAGGAAGACCTAAAGTTGTACCTAAACGGCGAACTTCATCTTTGAACAAATCACGGATTGGCTCAACCAATTCAAATGCTAAATCTGCTGGTAAACCGCCCACATTATGGTGCGATTTAATCACATGTGCTTTACCATTTTTAGTGGCAGCAGATTCGATTACGTCAGGGTAAATTGTCCCTTGAGCAAGGAAGTTTACGCCATCAAGCTTACGTGCTTCTTCAGCAAATACGTTAATGAACTCACGACCGATGATTTTACGTTTCGCTTCAGGATCAACTTCGCCTTTAAGCGCAGTTAAGAAACGCTCTTCAGCATCGGCACGAATCACACGGATACCCATGTTTTTTGCAAACATGTCCATCACTTGTTCGCCTTCGTTCAAACGAAGTAACCCGTTATCTACAAATACACATGTCAATTGATCGCCAATCGCACGGTGTAAAAGTGCAGCCACTACAGATGAATCTACACCACCTGAAAGACCTAAAAGAACTTTTTGATCACCAATTTGTTTACGTAATTGTTCAACACGTAAATCGATGATGTTTTCAGAATTCCAAAGATTTCTAGCACCACAAATGTTGTGAACGAAGTTAGAAATGATTTGCTCACCTTTTGCTGTGTGCGTCACTTCAGGGTGGAATTGAATACCGTAAAAACGACGTTCTTCATCAGACACCATTGCAAATGGGCAGCTTGGCGTACTTGCAGTCACTTGGAAACCAGCTGGAATCGCAGTCACTTTATCGCCGTGGCTCATCCATACTTTTAATTGATCTTTACCATCTTCAAGGTCGCCAATCAGTTTGTCACGAACTTGAATGTCGACTTCTGCATAACCAAACTCATGAACATCACCTGGCCCTACTTTACCGCCAAGCTGTTCTGACATGGTTTGCAAACCATAGCAAATACCCAACACAGGTACACCTAAGTTGAAAACAACTTCAGGAGCACGTGGACTACCAGCTTCATAAACACTTTCTGGACCACCTGAAAGGATAATCCCGTTTGGGTTAAATGCACGAATGTCATCTTCTGACATATCGAATGCGTACATTTCTGAATATACACCCGCTTCACGTACACGGCGTGCAATCAGCTGGCTATATTGAGAACCGAAATCCAAAATCAGGATACGATCTTCAGTAATTTGAGTATTGGTCGTCATGGCTATACAACTATGCAGGCAAATGGATTTAAGCGCCATATTCTAACATTTTTCAGCGCAAGACGCACTGTATTCATCACTCGCCCATTTGGGAGGAAAAAGATGATTCATTTCAAATAAATAAAAGCGCCAAATTGCGCTTTTTATTCACTACTTATTTTACAAATTATTTCTCAATTGCATGGTCAATACTGAACTGACCTGCGCCATATAACATCAAGTAGAACAAACCACCCGCCATTGCAATATTTTTCATAAAATTATTGGCATCATCTACCCCACCATGAAATAAAAATGCTGTGATAATGCTAAAAACACCTAAACCTAATGCGGCAAAACGCGCTTGGAAACCAAACAGCAACGCCAAGCCACCGCCTAATTCAACAAAAATGGTCAATGGCAACATTGCACTAGGAACGCCCATTGCTTCCATATAACCAACCGTTGCACTGTATGCCGTAAGTTTTCCATAGCCTGCAACAATAAAAATGTACGCCATAAGAATACGTGCAAGTAATGCCAGAGAGGCTTGAGTCGTCGGTTGATTGACTATATTTTTAACAACAATATTGGGATTAAACATGGTAAAACTCTTTTCATTATTTAAGAATTGAAGCTATTTTAATCCGACTAAAAAAATTATAAATATATGAATTTGGTATTCATCGTATCAAATATTAAACAATTGCTTGAATAATTATTTATCTTTTAATACTGACTTTCCGCCTTCGTACTGCTAGGCTTTGTGCACAATTTCACATAGTTTTAGTCCCATGGATTTAATTGATTTTATCTTACACGTAGATGAACACCTCTTTGAATTTATTAGAAATTATGGCGTATGGATCTACGGCATTTTATTTTTGATTATTTTTGTGGAAACTGGTTTGGTCGTTATGCCATTCTTACCGGGTGATAGCCTATTATTTGCAGCTGGTGCATTGGCGGCATCGACAGGTGCAATGGACCCAGTGGTCTTGATTATTTTACTGTTTATAGCTGCCGTACTGGGTGACACGCTTAATTATCACATTAGTAAATATATTGGACCTCGGGTGTTTGAAATCGAATCTCGGTGGATCAACAAACAACATTTAATTAAAACATCTGAGTTTTTTGAAAGCCACGGTGGTAAAACCATTATTTTTGCGCGTTTTATTCCTTTTGCTCGTACTTTTGCACCCTTCGTTGCTGGTGCAGGAAGCATGAATTATAAATTTTTCCTCACCTTTAATGTCATTGGTGCCATTTGTTGGGTCGGTTCATTTATTACTTTGGGTTATTTGTTTGGCAATATGCCAATTGTTAAAGATAATTTTACTCATTTAATTTTCGGGATTATTTTCCTCAGTATTTTACCGGGTATTATTGGCTATATTCGCCATAAATTTTTTACGAAAAAAGAGGTTTAAAATCTGGTGGTGTTTCAAAAAGTATGCTGAAAAAAAGCAGGTTGAATTTTGATAAAATAG
>CAXYZD010000035.1:0-19356 GCA_964293455.1 uncultured Acinetobacter sp.
ATTTTATCAAAATTCAACCTGCTTTTTTTCAGCATACTTTTTGAAACACCACCCGTAAAGCTACTCAGGAAGAGATTGATGAACTGTTTGGTTAAGTTGGCCAAATCAACTTCTTAGCTTGATTCAAACTATCGCATAGGCCAATGTCCACAAATAAGTTACTTTCAGCTCTCGCGCTTTCATAGGAAGCTCTATCTGAAAGTAACTTATTTCTGCACGATGTAGCAGAATTTTTGTGGGGGGAGTTTTTTCTGATGAGGGAAAATTTTGGGAGTATGTTACGTTGCATCAGATTGTGTGGAGATGTCTAGGGGGAGTTTTATATTTTTTAGATGTAGTAGCTCAAACCTAATCTAACAGTTACCGATATTTGATTGAGACTGTCAGGTTAAATTTGAGCTAAATTCTTTTCAGCCCAAATATGTTTTCCATCAAGTAATGTTTCAAATTAGATTGCCAACATAGAAAGTATCTTGTGCTCCAAGGTAGCCTGGATGATGTGTTTCAATTTCACCACAAACAATATCATCTTCATATTTACGCTCTAATGCTACAATTTGTTGATCATTCAACTGAATGCCTTCTTGAGCAACTTTCATTTCAAGCGCCTTTAATCGTTTTTTGAAATTCTCAAGATTGTACCTAAGCTAAATAGAACGTACACCACTGCCAAATAAGAAGATGCCAATCTGACGTAACTCATTACTGGTTCTATGCTGGATATTGGATTGCAAAATCAATTACAGCTTGTTCTGTTTGTTCATCCACTCGATTTTTAAAATTTGGAGTTCTGCGACTTTGGTTAATGAGTGCATCCATATTGCCTGTATTCACAAGTTCTTGGTAGCGATAGAAAATATCTCTAGATACTCCCATAACTTTACAAGCTTTGGATACGTTCTGAAGTTCTTCTGCCAAATTCAGCAGGCCGACTTTGTTTTTGATGATTTGATTGTTAGTATGCAAAATGAAAAGTTACCTTTATTGATTGAGATTTGACACCTTTAATCAAAATCGGTAACTTCTTCTTTTTCAAGACCTGTGTCAGATCAAGTCGAAATTAATACATCTTAAACTTTGATTGAGATTTAAGGTTTGATCATAGGCATCGTAATTTGCATACTCCATGAAAACCGTCTTTAGCTTCCTAAGTTTATATTTTTATATATTGAATTAAGTTTAATAAGAATTGACTGCAGCTATTACTTTATCCACACGATCACCTACTATTTTATAAAAATTAAATTTTATACATTCATGCCACCATATTGAATAAAATTTAGCATTTAATATAAATTTTTTTTCATTTACGCAAAACTCTTTGAAATCAAGTTTAGGGTTCTTATCTAAGAACTCTTCATACATATGTATATATATATCTTCAAACCATGTTTTTTCTAAAATTTGTAATAAGTCCGCATCACGCAGAATAGCGTGAAGTTCACAATTAGGCTCTTTTGAATAAGGATATTGTGTGCTTTGTATGCAATCGTATAAGAAAAATTCATCAATATCTTCATTTTTATTTAGTTTATGCTTACTAATAAATTCTTCTGAAATAACAACTGATTTTGAAATATTAACGCTATCAGGTACTAGGACTCCTCTATGTCCTACATCATGAAATGCAGCTGCTATCAAAATAGCATTGATTTGATTTTTCTTCATATTCAATGTGCCATTTTTTTGATTAAATTTTATTCCTTCACATAAATTATTAATAACAAGGCAAATATGGTACCAATCATGATATTTTTGTTTTTTATTATATTGACTTAGAAATTCTTTGTATATGCTATCAAATAATTCACCAGAGTTAATTCCATTTAAGTTTAGAATATCGTTAAAGTAATCTCTAGATTTTTCATGAACTTCATTCCGTATAATAGTAGATTTTTTGGTATCAACTAAAGAGTCAATCGAATTTCCTAATTTTCTTATAAGCAAAGATTTCATAAAATCAACTCCATTAAAAAATGAATTTTATTTTTAATATACTTTATATATCAATATAATTTTAAAAAATTATGAGGTCAAAGTATAAGTTTTTTTCTTAACAATAGCTAAGTAGAAATATAAATGACCTCATTAAAATAAATAGAATTACGTTTAAATTATAATTCAGGACTTCTTCCAATGGCTATTATTTCATAAAATACATTCTTTCCATTTGATATTAATTGAACTTCTTCTCCAACTACTTTATAGAGTAATTCCTGTGCAATCGGTGTTAAATAAGAAATTACGCCTATAGATGGATCACTTTCATCATATCCCATAATTGAAAAAACACGTTGATTACCGTATTCATCCTCAATTTTTACTTGACAGCCAGGAACAACCTCATCAAATTCATCATTTTTTACTGAATCTGTTTCTTCAATTAAAATATGATTTTCAATTACATTTCCAACATCTGCTATTTTACTTGGAAGTTCATAACTAATTTTTGTCTGAAGTTGCATATATTCTGGATTTTCTCTTAAATCATTATCACGTTTAACAGAATCTCCCATTTCCTTTGTTGCTTTATACAATTCGTTTTGTAGATTTTCTCTAGTTTCTAATAATGTGCTCAGACCTTTTTGTGAAACAAAAAAAAACTTACTCATATTCTTTAATCCATGGCATATATTTAGTCGCTTGGCTAACTAAATTTTCGATTATGGCTGTACTATTTTCAATAACAACATAGTGATTTGATAAGCGATCAAATTCTAATTCAAACTTTTTACGAATATCATCATCATCTAATACTTTGTCTAATAAACCTTTACCACGTGAAGTAATACGTTTCTGACGAACATCTTCATTTACTGAAATAAATATTGTCAAATCAGGTTTTTGAACATTATAAAATTCACCGTCATACTTAATATCAATATCAAGTCCAGCGACACGATGTGATACAACAGTATCGATTAAATAACGGACACAGTAAACATTACCTGATTTAAGCATTTCTTTAATGCGCGTTGAGGCATGAACCACACTACTTAAGTAGTATAAGTAATGTGCAGGTTGTGACTCTATTCGAACAATACTATCTATATGCTCACGCACTAATTCAAACGGATGATCAGGTGTTCTCAACAAGTGCGAACCTTTATCTAAGTCATGAAGTTTTTGAGCGAGTGTAGTTGTACCAGAGCCATCCAAACCAGTTATAACAACTAATTTACCTTGCATGTGAACTCCTATTGTTTAGTACCTGGTATTAACGGAAAATGTAGCATATCTTTCAAAGTAAAATGTGAACTCGATTCACTAGATATAAAGTATCTATCCTGAGCCTGCCCGTGACTTGTAGCAGTCATGGATAAATCAAGTTTTTCAATCATAATCATAGGTTTGTCTTGATAAATGTTACGTTTTCCTCGAGCATTAGATCTAGATGAAATTGTGGAATTTGGCGTAATAGCTATTCGCCATGCTATACCTTCTTCTGCTAACTCGCCCATTTGACCAAAAGCCCGCTCATGATCGGGTGTCAGTGGTAGATCAGGACGTGAGGCAATTGCTTTATATTCATAATACGCTCGACCTAAATTACAAATATGTCCTGTATCTACAGATAGGTTTTTATCAAAGTAAGCACTAACAGGATAGTTGGCATACTGAAGTACTCGGGCATAGCTTTGAACAAGTTCAATAACTTCTTTTCGTACATATTTAGCTTCAATACTGTCATATATTTCAAGATTATTCGCAGTTATAGTAAGCATATCAATTAACTTTTCAAAATCATTCCAACTCTGATTTAAACCCTGTGAAGAAAGGGCAAGCAATGTATTAAGATGATATCTTTCTCCATCTATCATGCCCGAGCTAGGTCTACATCCTGTTAAGGGGTAGAAAAATTTTGCATGAACACCTTGGGAAGTTCGTTCTGCATTGATAGCGTAATAATCACCATCTTCATTATTCAGATGATGTAATACCCCTATCTGTTGAGTTGAGAAGTTTGATGGGAGTTTTTGTCCTGTTATTACACATTTAACAGCACTTTCCCACGCATCCTCTAAAACATCAAATTTTGCTCTAATAATAAAACAGGGAGTTCCATCTACTGACAATTTTTTACCGTGGTCATGCGGATCGCAAATTAAAGCATTTTTCTGCATATCACTAGAATTTTGTTGAATCACTAAGTATGAACCAGAATATATTACTAGATGTCCATTATAATTTAAGACGGTTACTGGTTGTGAAACCACAAGTGGTTTAAATCTTAATTCTATACATGCTGTTTTACGCCCTCTTTTTTGAGATAAGAAAGTATTTTTATAAGTTGTAAGAAACCCTGCAGTATCACGTTCAAACTCATCTCGTGAAGTATTTAAAGCGTCTGTATAACCATGTGTATATGCGGAGAATGAGAGACGAAGTCCAGCAATAGCATGCATAAAATGGTTGCTAATTTTTTGATGCATATTTTGCATAATAATGTTGCGTCTGCTATATCCAACCGTGGCAATACGTACTTGTACACCTAGATCTTCATGCAACCATTGTATCAAATCATCAAGATGGGGATAATTTGAAGGATCGTTATCTAAATAGCAGTAAATTACACCTGGACGATCATTTCTACGTGCTCCAAGTAATCCAAACTTAGGCATTTGGAAAGTATTAGAGAAAACATGCTCATTATTTAAAGGTTGACCAGATATTCTTTCATGCTTAAGCGCCCATTCAAGACATACAGTTTTTAAGGCTGCAATAAAGTTGGCTAATGCTTCACGTGACATATTCCACAAAGTTGTGCCAGCGCTTTGGCTACAAAAGCTGCATCGATTGAGGCATCCAATTTGTGCTTGAAAATGTCTTAAATTATCTAGGGCTTCATGTGGAATTTGACGTAGCTGTTCAACTAAATTCTGACGCTGAATTTGATCATATATTGATACATTATTAATAGATTTCTCACTCTGCAAAGCAGCAATTTTTAAATGTGACTTACTTTCTGATAGACTTCTTTCTTGCTTTTCAATAAAACACTGGTTCATTATGGTAATCCCATGTAAGATGAATCTATTCACTAGACTGATGATAAGTGGGTGAATAGTCTTATGTCAATTAAAAAATTAGATGAGCTTAAACTCATTCGAAATGGTGCTGCTATTACTCAGCGTTTAGAGTGGTTGGAAGGACGTATTTTTTGGGTTGGGGAACTAAAAAGAGCAGATTTAATAGAGCGTTTTGGTATTTCCATTCAGCAAGCTTCTAGTGATATTCGTTTGTATCAAGAGCTCGCACCAAATAATCTACAGTATGATGGAAGTATAAAACGCTATCTTAAAGCAGAGCTTGCAAGTCCTTTATTTGAGCAATCCCCCGAAACTTGGCTATATTCCTCTAGTGGAGAGTCATCAGCTTTACGAACTATTCAACGTGTCACAATTGATGTGGTTAAACCAGATATTCAAGCAAATGTATTAATGCATATATCTCGTGCATACCATAAACGAAAGCCTATTTCTATATTGTACCAATCCAGGAGAAATGAGCTTCCTGTATGGCGCACCATTTGCCCGCATAGTATTGTAGACACTAATATTCGTCCACATATACGTGCATGGCAGCTAGAAAAAAAAGAGTTTGGTGATATTGTGCCCAATCGTATTATAAAAATTAAAGATGCCAATGAAGATATAGAATGGATTGGGGAGGGTGCTGATACTAAATGGAATACACTTATTGATATTCGAATAATACCCTCAAAACAAAGAACTGAGTTGCAGCGTCAAGCAATAGAACGTGACTACAAAATGATAAATGGTATTTTAACCATTCCTACTCGTATGTGTCTTGTCTATTATCAATTATCTGCAATGTATTTAGTTGATGCAGTACGTCAACATCAAGGTGAGCCACTTGAATACAATATTGGTCTTGCAGTACATAATTGGCAAGATTTACGGCAATACGTTATGGACTGAAAATATGCTCACATACAACGATCTCGATTTAATAACTGAAGAAATTCGTTACCCTAAAATTTTTCCAGTAGCAAAAAAATTGAATCAGCAGCCAGTTTCTATATGGATAGCATCTGGTCTTGCAAAAATATCAGCTATATATGGTGCATTTCTTATGGAAAAGTATGCCCAAAGACCTAGTTACTTTTCTACTCCTCTACGCTATTTACAAAATCCAACTAGTCAAAATATACCTGTTTTAATATCACTTCGAGGTAAACATCCTGATAGCATAGCAGTTGCAGATTTCTTTGCACAAAAGCACATAAGTGAATCGATCTTCTTGACTGCTGATAATATGGGAAATGCAGCTCGTATATTACAGGAACATGGGCTCGCTGAAACTGTTATTGATACAAAATTACCAGCAAGAGACCAGCGTACGGTTAACTTTAATTCAATATTTATTTTGACATCCTTAGCCCATCAATTAATCGCAAATTCACTTGAAAATTCAAATATTCTAAAGATAGAAGTGCAGCTGTTGGAGAAATTATTTGAGGATTCTAAAATAATTGCAAATGATTTTGTAAATAAACTAGCTAATAGACAAGATTGGTCTGAAAAGCAGTTTATTATTTTATCAGATGGTGTTCCTTCTGCACTATGCCAAACATGGCAATCTATTATGAGTGAGGCTGGATTATTTACACCAGCTTGTAGCGATATTAAAGACTATACACATGGTGATCATTTATCAGCTGTGCGAACAAAAAACGTTGTTTATATCGTTATAAGTCATCCAGAAACACGTTCAATCACTGATATTTTTTGTCAAAGATTCTCTCAGTTTTTTCCTGTTTTACATATTCAATTAGCTGATTCAGGTTTCTATGGTTTTTGGCAAAATTTGTTTATAGCAATGAATTGTGCCTCGATACTGACAGCAAGTTTAGGATATCCGAACCAAAGGCTTCCCAAGAACCTAATAGTACATAATTGGCGTGGTTGGGGAAACATTTAATTTTTATTGGTAAGCCTGAATAATCTTACATCATTTTTAACAGCTTCCAAAAGATAGAACTTTTTGTTTGTAAAATATTGTTTTGCGGTCTAACACTTTGTCTGCAAAGCAAGCATGGTCTTTACGGTCTATAAAAAAATCCTTGTATTTCTGCGGTCTATCTTTGCGGGACCGCAGTAGACAGCGGTCTTTTTGCGGTTTTCGTGAGTTTTTTGAACAAAAAATAGCTTATTATTCTTATACCTAGAAAAACTGACATTTGGGTCATCTTTATATTAAAAAGGTCAAAAGCCTTACTTTTCTTACACTTATAAATTTATCAGCGGTCTCATTGATTCTATTCGTTCTGATCATTTCAAAAGAATTCAAGGTATTGTTTTATATAATAAAATAATTACAACTTGTCTCCGCTCATAATCCGTTGGTCGACAGTTCAAGTCTGTCTGGGCCCACCAAATTCGACCTCGTAACTCTTTGAGTTATGAGGTTTTTTAATGTCTGCTATTTTTAGACCATCGGATTTTTCGGTCTATTTTGTGGTCCATCCGTTCAATAGTCCGATGGTCTATTTCCCTCTTTTAATCAATTCCCCCCATTCAACGTTTCCTAGCACTTCGGCTTTCCACTCGATATACGAGGAAGATGAATCTTCTACGATCTAGGTCATCAAGGCGTAAAGCGAGTGGAAAACGATTAGGCTTGGGGGGATTTGGACTTTCTGCTGTTTGACCTTTTTCCCCTATTCGTATAGGGGAATGCGGATTCTTCTATGGGGAGTTTTGTTATGAGAAAACTTTTACCTCAAAGATATGCTGCTTTATTTTCTTTGAAGATATTAACAAAAAATAATTGCACAAATATATGGATATTCGTATATTTATATTAGTGAATATATAGAGCATTAAAAATGGATCAAACAGATTTTTTCAAATGTCTTTCTGACCCAACTCGTTTAGACATTTTGAAGCTTGTGATTGCAAAACAAAATATATGTGTTTGTGAGCTTACAGAGCAACTTGAACTTAGCCAACCTAAGATTTCCCGACATCTAGCACTACTTAGAAATCTTTCAATCTTGCTTGATCAAAGACAAGGACAATGGGTGTATTACCGCCTGAACCCTGATCTTCCTGAATGGGCAAAATCAGTTTTGAATATCATCTCAAATCAACATAATGAAATAATTAACTCTAATCCTATCAATTCGTCTATCCCTATCCATTGCGAGTAATCCTTATGAAATTCTTATTTTTATGTACAGGTAATAGTTGCCGTAGCATTCTTTCAGAAGTTTTGTTCAATAGCCGTGTGCCTGAAGGTTGGAAAGCCTATAGTGCTGGTAGTAAGCCTTCAGGTCAGGTTCATCCATTAACGATTAAGACTTTACAGAATTTAGGCTTATCTACTGATGGTTTATCAAGTAAGACCATTGATAACTGTGAGCAATACCAACCTGATGTAGTTATTACTGTTTGTGATCAAGCTGCTCAAGAAGCTTGCCCACTTTACTTAGGCGGTGCAATTAAGGCGCATTGGGGATTATCTGACCCTTCTCACTTAGAACTGCCTGAAGAAGAAAAACTAAAAGCCTTTTTAGTAACTGTAGACCATATCAATAAACGTTTAGATGCTTTATTTGCATTGAATGTAAATAAACTCTCTCGTTCTGAGCTTATTGCAGAAATCAATAAAATTTCAAATATTGAGTAAAAAGATGTCTACTTCAAAACTTTCATTTTTAGACCGTAACTTAACGCTATGGATTTTCATTGCGATGACATTAGGTGTTGGGATTGGAGTGTTCTTTCCTCAAGTATCGGTTTCTTTAGACCAGATGAGTATTGATTCGGTCAATATCCCGATTGCGATTGGTTTGATCTTGATGATGTACCCACCACTTGCCAAAGTGGACTATGCAACTTTGCCACAAGTGTTTAAAGATAAACGAACACTTACCTTATCTTTGGTCCAAAACTGGTTGATTGCACCGTGTTTAATGTTTGCTTTAGCCCTCATTTTTTTACAGTCTTATCCTGAATATATGACAGGTGTGATTTTGATTGGATTGGCTCGATGTATTGCAATGGTCTTGGTTTGGAATGGCTTGGCATGTGGTGATAATCAGTATGTTGCAGGATTGGTAGCATTTAATAGTATTTTCCAAATCCTGTTTTTTAGTACCTATGCTTGGCTATTTTTGACTTTTTTACCACCTTATTTTGGTGTGGAAGCGCAAATCATTAATGTCAGCTTTTGGACAATTACCCATGCAGTTCTAGTTTATTTAGGGATTCCCTTTTTACTGGGTTTCTTGACTCGCTTTATTCTTGTTAAACAAAAAGGATTGCTTTGGTATCAAACCAAATTTATTCCTAAAATTAGTCCACTAAGCCTCCTTGCCCTGTTATTTACCATCGTGGCTATGTTTAGCCTGAAAGGCGGTGAAGTGGTCAGTTTGCCACTAGATGTACTTAGAATTGCAATTCCACTCACGATTTACTTTGTCCTAATGTTTTTCATTAGTTTCTTTATGAGTAAGTGGATGGGGAATGATTACCCAAAAACTGCTGCTATTTCATTTACTGCGGCAGGGAATAACTTTGAATTGGCTTTAGCGGTTGCTATTGCAACCTTTGGCTTGGCATCCCCTGTTGCTTTTACAACAGTCATTGGGCCATTGGTTGAAGTTCCCGTACTGATTGCTTTAGTGAGTGTTTCACTGTGGCTTAGAAAGAAAGTTTTTAAAGAGGTATAACGCTATGACTCTCCCAAATGTAGATTTAAATCTTCTTGAACAACCAACTTTAGATAAAGTTCAAGCCAAAGCACTTGATCATCCACCTCGTATTTTATTGCTTTACGGCTCAAACCGTGAACGCTCATACAGCAGATTTGCAGTGATGGAAGCAGGACGGATCTTGGAGTATTTTGGTGCTGAAGTAAAAATATTCCACCCAAAGGGGCTGCCTTTACCTGAAGATGCCGATACTGAACATCCTAAAGTCAAAGAGTTGCATGATTTATTAGCTTGGTCAGAAGGTATGGTGTGGTGTTCACCTGAACGTCATGGTTCGATGAGTTCTATTTTTAAATCGCAAATTGACTGGATTCCATTGGCTGGCGGTGCAATTCGTACAACACAAGGAAAGACTTTAGCCTTGATGCAGGTCAGTGGTGGTTCGCAGTCATTTAACAGCTTAAATCAGATGCGTATTTTAGGTCGTTGGATGCGAATGATCACTATTCCAAACCAATCATCTATTCCCAAAGCATTTCTAGAGTTTGAAGAAAATGGATGCATGAAGTCCTCTTCTTACTACACTCGAATTGTAGATGTCATGGAAGAGCTGTATAAATTTACGCTTTTGACCCGAGGACAATCAGCATATTTAACTAATCGTTATTCTGAGCGTGTTGAAAGTGCTGAAGAATTATCAAAAAGAGTCAACCAAAAGCAAATCTAGTAAATACATAGAATTCTGACAATGCTTGGAATGTATTGAAAAAGATTTTGTAGACATATTATTTTCATGGTCTTTAACCAATAAAGGAGTGACCATGAAAAAATACTATCCAGAACTTGATACTGTGTCCAAAGTAATCGAAGTTATCCCCCACCCTCAATGCAAATCTATAGCCAAAGCAATTCGAGTCTGTAATGATAAAAAGACAGACCTAACAGCAAAGCTTTGTGCTGTTGCTCTTGTGTTTATTTGAATGGGGAAATCGATGATTATCTTGCAACAATGGCTGACTGAGCAACGTCAAGCAAAAAACCTAAGTTTGGAACAGTTGGCAGATCGGTTAAATAAACCATTTTCCTATGTTCAGGATATTGAAAGCGGACAATATCAGTTAGATGTTGTGGAATATTTATTCTACTGTAAAGCTTTAGATGTTAACCCCAATCAGGGTCTTGAACTTATTCAATCAAATCTGACCTCAATCTAGGTCATCAAATGAAGACTATCAGTCTTTAGACGCTAAGAGCACCTGCTCAATCAAAAGCAATCCATCTTGTGGATTAACGCCTAGCTTACGACAATACCAAACATATTCAACCACATCTAAACGTCGCTCACCTTGTTCAACCTTTTGAACAAACGAGTGAGGTTTATCCATGCGTTCTGCTAATGCGCGCATAGAACAGTTTTGGTCCTGTCGTGCTTGCTTCAACCAGTTCGTCAAAGCCTGCATCTCTTTCGTATTGATACTTGCTGTCATGCACTTATTATCGATACAATGCGCAATGTACCCAACATAGGTACACTACTTTGATTTAGACTCAGAAGTTGAGCTTAAGCTATTACTTTATAATCATATTTAAAAGGAAATTGTATGGGGTTTTCTAATCTACTTAGCTCCGCTTTGACAGCGGCAGCGACCTTATCAGGGAATCCTGATGTACAACGTGCAGCAAACTCTGCCAATGATCTAGTTGTGTCTTATCAAACGCAGCAACAGCAAGCAATGGCTGAACGTATCTTGAACTCCCCTGATGGGATTATTCCTATTACAGAAAAGGGAGTCACTGTTTGGCGAGCATTGCAATATAACGGAAATGGTGAAGTTGTTGGCTTTTCTGACTTTAACAGCAAAGAGGAATATTTATTGTTAAAGCAACAAGAGCTCAAAGCTCAGCAATTGAGACAGCAACAACTTCAAGCTGAACAAGCGGAAGCTCAACGTAAGTATGCAACTCAACAGACCAAGAAACAAGGTGACGTATCTATCTCCGATATTGATGCCTATGGTCAGACATTGGGTGGATTAGAGCGTGCTGTAATAGCATGTTCTAAATATCGTGAAAACACCCAACCTTGGAATGACTGTATTTATCGTCTGGTAAATTAATTAAATCGTGAGATCATTATGAAATTTTTTAACCCCCTATTCTGCTTTTTGGCTGCTCTGACACTTTCAAATGCAGCTTTAGCAAAGACTGAACAAGTCACCCTTAAAAAGAATCTGATCTTGAGTGGTGAAGCGATTATCTTCTCAACGACAAAAGGTGAAGTCATTTTGAATGCTTCTATGCTACCTGAAAAAGTAGCCAAGCAAATGACGTCCTTTAAAAAAGGTCAATGCCTACAAATCCAATCCCAGAATGGATTTTTCAAAGATACCAACGATGGTCAATACATCCAAAGTATTCGCCCATGTGCAAAAAAGAAATAAGCAACGAAAGGATTACTTTATGAAAAAACTGATATTAGCATCATTATTTGCCGTGACTGGATTCGCTCATGCAGCACCGAATGTATGGCAATCGGGCTATGCTCAAGGCTTTTCTGAATATTCAATTCAAGATGGTAAAGGCAATACGCTTTGGGTAACCTGTAATGAGGAAGCTGGAGATATGTTTGATCATTCTGCACGCTTCCAAACTCCAAAGAATAGCTATGCCAATTCTGATTCCAAATATCCATTAACTTTCTTATTGGATGGAAAAACTAAAGTTGCTCCATCAGAATCGACAAAATGGCGTAATGGTGCAAATGCTTGGTATGAGTTCTCACACGGAATTTCTAAAGCCAAAAAGATTGATGTGTACCTAAACAATAAAAAGGTCACAACAATGACACCTAACCCCAACAGCATCAAATCAGTAGCAAAACATATTGCTACATGTAATGCGATGTTCTAACCCGTAATCTCAATTTTTCAGTCCCGATGTGCTCTTGCAGTACATCGGGATTTTTTATGCTTAAAGGAAGCCATTATGCAACCAAGAATTTTTGACAAAGCAAACCAAACTCTCATTAAAACATGGAATTGTAATAAGTTATCGGATAGAGCAAAAGGTCAACTTAAATATCAACTCTGGCAAGACAATGACGATCAAAGCTTCGGTATCGCCCTAAGTGAAAATGAATCGTCAGGCGGATTCAGCACAGAATTGATCAAAGTTGATCAGATCATTTCCACCTTACAGAAGCTTTATCAATCAGCAAAGCCTTTCCATGCTATTGCATTGAAAGGCTTATTCATTGGTAAGTCAGTCAACAATGCGAGTTTTCTCGGTGCTGCTTTAGTTGATCAAGGTGTGATTCGATTACATCCACAAACTGCACGCTTACTAGAAGTTAATGATGAATATGAACTTTGGCCACTTTCATTTGATGATGTAGTGCAACAAAACTCATCACCATCTGAATCTGCCAATGATATAAAACCTGTCAGCGGAAAACGAGGTCCTAAGCCGAAGAATCCACAATCAAATCAGGATGATGGTTCAGATTCTTTAGCTAATATGGAGGATGAAAATGCAGTACATCAAGAACCTATCTGATTTGCCACAAGTTTCTGACAATCCAATTCGAGCAAGTATTTCACTACACATACATACACTCGAACGGCAATATGCTGAACCTTATCAGGCCACCCTCCATGGGTGGTTTGTTATTTGTGAGTATGACAATGACTTAACCGAACCTTTTGCACAACTCAGTTTTAGCCTATCTGAAAAACTGTCATTAGGTGAAGTCGAATTTGTAGAGAAAAAGCATGATTGGTATGAGGTGTATATCATGTTGAACGACAACGAAGGTATTTTAGTCTATGTTCCGACTGAGATTTTAGAGCGCCATAAAATCAATCAAATTTAAACTTCTTCACAGACCTCCGCCCATACAGTTTTCTATTAATTTTTATGTGAGACTTATTTATGACAAGGCAACGACTATTCGCTTTGGGCCAAGTTGTGTCTACACCCAATGCTTTGGCTTTTGCAGAGAAACATCAAACTGATTTGCTCTATTTACTTTATCGTCATCAAACTGGTGATTGGGGTGACTTAGAGGATGAAGACAAAGAAGTAAATGAAGAAGCTCTGGTCAACGATACTCGGATCTTCTCTAGTTATTCGATAGCAGAAGATAAAATTTGGATCATCACAGAAGCAGATCGTTCTTTTACGACATTTTTAATGCCAAGTGATTACTGACCTAACCGTAAAATAGACCCCAAGACCGTTCTGGCCTTGGGGTAATTTTTTATCGTTTTAAGCGAGACAACCAATAATGCTTAACTAAAATAACCTGTCGGACGTTCTACTAGTCCTTGGGTTTCATTCTTCATAGTCAGGAATTTTGCGTACACGCTTTTGAGTATAAAAGCCTCTATCTTTTTTATGCTTACTTCTGCAAATTCTTAAAGTTAGCTTTTTGAGCTTAGTTATGTTTCTTTCTCTGAAGCCCAAAAATAGTTTGTTAAACGTATACCTAGAGCATTTAAACTCTAATTGTGATTTTTCGTATAGCTCTTTAGTACCCTTAAATCCACCTCTTCTTAAAATATTAAATAAGAATTGATCAAAAGTCTCATCTTCCACTCCTTTTTTATGAAAGTTAGTCACATGTTTTATATAAAATTCTTCATCAAGATCAATAGTTTTAAAGATTTTAATGTAACGATAAGCTGAACTTTTAGGCGTATTAAATTTATACGCAATTTGGTTTGCATTCATTTCAGGGTTGCTTACTAATTCGCTAAAGATCTCAGGAGGTATATGCGCCATTTTAATTGATTAAAAAACATTCATTCATTTGATTTTTAAAAGTATGACATATTCACCAATTTTATCCAGTCCACATAGGAGAATGCTTGCGCACAAGAAATTACCAGTGATTATTTTGATAAAATTTATATATAAAATACATCATATTAATGTGTTTTTATTTGAATTTTACCAATCAAAAACAATATGAGATTATCTTTTCCGTTGCTAACAGCAACACTTCACTTACTCAACTGATTGGAAGATATCTCATGTCAAAACCTGCTAATGAACCCAACTTAGATGATTTACAAGACAAAGTAATGGAATACGAGATCGGTAAAGAAAGACAACAACAAAAGATCAAAAGAATTGATAATGGAAATAAATTTGTCCGAAGAAAATATGATCAATGTCGAATCGAGAAACTGAAGTCTAAGTCTAGTGTTAAACCTTCAGTCGTTTACTCTGTTGTCGTTCAAGACTATAGACAAATTAAATTTGCAGAAAGTGTTTTGAGTGGTATCGAAATGTTGATTTCAAAATATGCTAATGAATCTAATGCCCATTTAATCATTGGAGGGAATGGTCTTAAAAAAATTTGGTTAGATGGTCAAGTTGCTGATCTGGGTCTGCTTCCGCATTCTTTAGCTGATTTCACATTAATGTTATGTGAAAAAAAGCCCTCTACAATCGTTTACGTTGGTCTTATGCCATATATGCATGTCGATGCTGCACTTGGGTTTGGTCTCTATTTGTTTGATGAGTCTGACAATCTAATCTCTAAATTGGTCTACAAATTTTTTGATGAAAGCATTGCTCCAGAAGATGCTTTTAGACTGAATACACCAACAACGTTTACGCAGTTGGATGACAACTCAAGACCTTTCTTCTAATTCTTAACGAGCTTACAACTTAATCTAACCAACTAACCGCGCACTTATCCCGTAATGTTCAATTACATGGTCTCACGATCAGGGATAAGTGCGCTTTTTTTATAAGGAAACTTTATGAAAAAGCCTTTTTCATCACATCTAAATATACCTGATAGTGTAGTACGGCAATTTAACATGGAGCAATTTATCTTACCTGAGGGTAAGTCGAAGGGTGAGTATTCTGTTTCCGCTGCACAAGGACTAAAAGTTATTGTTTCGAAAGTAAGTAAGACTTTTATGTTCAGAGGAGTATTTAATGGGAAAAAGATCAGTACAACCTTAGGTAAATATCCTGAAATGTCACCAGATCAAGCCATTAATATGGTTTTGGCTTTTCAGAATAAGCTGAAAATGGGCATAAACCCGATTGATGAAATCAAGAAGATTGAGAATATTCCAACGCTTGCTCATTTCTTCTATAAAGTTTATTTGCCTTTGGCAAAATTGAACAAGAAGTCTTGGAAGGATGATGTTTCAAGATTCAAAAATCATATTGAACTAACTTTAGGCAATATCCAATTGAATCAGATTACTTCAGCAATGCTCAGTGATTTAATGCTTGAAATCAAAACTGAAGATCGTGCCAACGCTACAGTTAATCGTTCAAGAGCATTATTAAGCAGTATGTTTAATGTGGCTTTTGAACGAGAGATCATCGAGCAGTCTCCGATGACTCGTGTCAAAAAATTGGTTGAACAAAATCAGATTGAGCGTTATCTCAGTGAAGATGAGCTACCACGTCTGATGCATGTTCTAGCCAATCATCTTGCTCATGACATCGATAACAAAATCATTGTTGGTATTGTGGAAATGCTGTTATTGACTGGAGCTCGCAAAGGCGAAGTGCTGAATCTCAAATGGAGTGATTTAGATGAGCACAACCATCTTTGGAAGCTCAATGAGAATAAGTCAGGCAAACCTCGAATTATTCAACTCAACAGTCAAGCACAGCTAATTATTCGCAGAATGTCACGCAAGTATTTGTATGTATTTGCCAATCCTAAAACTGGACTACCTTTTAATGATATACGCAAAACTTTTCAGAAAATTCTAGAAGCCGCTCAGATCGAGAATTTTCGAATCCACGACCTACGCCATAACTTTGCCAGCATGGCAGTGAATAATGGTTGTGACATTTATGTGGTTCAACATTTATTAGGTCATGCGTCCCCCACTACGACTCAACGTTATGCACATTTACGTCAAGATACACTACGTAATGCTTCAGAAATGCTTGCTGAACGTATCAACAGTGCTCGTCCAAATCTCTAAATCTCAATTTATAAAACTGTCAGGGCATATCGCAAATCGATATGCTCTATGGAGTTCTCATGCTTATAACCCAATTACTGCTCAGCATCGGCCAATATTTAAATTCAATTGGTATTAAAGTCGAACCGAATCAATCTACTTTCTTAGTTGCTCCAACGGGTGCTGGAAAGACTACCTTGACGATGGAGGAGTTAAAAACTCAAGACAAATCCGTGGTCATTCTTGTACCGACTCAAGCAAAAGTCATGGAATTACAAAATGAATATTCTGGAAAAGTTGCTTTAAAATCCGAATATTTATTTTTTTGTGCAAATGAGAATCCTGATGAGACTATTCGAAAATTCAAAGGTGTCATTGTTGCAACCTATGATAAATTCGACAAAATTATTAAATTAATGTCTGATTCTCAAAAGAAAGAAGCTCTACTGGTCATTGATGAAGCTCATAAATTATATTCTGCTGGTTCATTTAGGGATGATGCTTTAACGCCTATAATTTGGCATCTACAAAAACGTTCGATTCCAACTTGCTTATTCTTAACTGCAACCAAAACGACAGAGCTATTTGATCAGCTTAAAATAGAGATTGATCAAGAAATTTTTGTGAAACATAAAAATCCTCCTGTGCGTGATATCCGTGTTACCTCTTTACCAAATGGGGACCAATACACAGCAATCGCTATAATTGAGCAGAAAGTTAGAGAACTAATCAAATCATCGGATTCATCAAAAGGAAAATGCGGTAAAACAATTATTGTACGTGTCAACTCTAGGGATAAATGCGAGAGCTTTAAGCAATACTTTGAGCAACGCTATAAACTTAACTGTATTGTGGTACACAGTAAAACCAAAGGTTTAGCAGATGTTAAAGAGATTTTTGAAACACAAAAAATTCCAACTGGTGTAGATATCGTATTTACAACCTCAATCATGGATGAAGCTGTCAATCTGAATAATCCTGAGATTGAAATTGATTCAGTATTTGTTTTAGGTAAACAGGCTCATGTTGAAGAATTGGTACAATTTATTGGTCGATTGCGCATTGCAAATGTACCTTGCCACATCTTATTGCACACTGGTTTGACTAGATCTAATCAAGACCCTGAAAAACTACACCGTAAGCACCAAAAACGCTTGGATGACTTTATTACTCGTGTCAATGATATTGCTCATGCATTAGCAAGTTTAGCTGAAGACTATAAGTTTGATTTCCAAGACAATGAAAAACCAAGCATTTATGATAAAGTCAATCGAATGAATGAAAGTTTCAAAGATTGGTTTGATTGTAAACTTTTTGCTGTATATCAAGGTAAATCAATTCAGAATACGGCCAGTCTTGTTTCAGCCTTGTATTTAATTGACACAAGCTACTTTTATAGTAGCTATGAATATATGGCGTGGCGTATTAAGCAATTCTTGCCGAACTGTAAAATTCAATTCAGAGAAGATTCAATATCAACTCCTAGCTATATCACTGATTTTTTTAATGAGCAAAAAGCTAATGCTGACAAGGCATATGCTGAAAGTATTAACCCTGCGCTCAAAATATTCCTTGAACACTTCCAAAAGAATCATCAAAAGCCTGAATCCTTAAAACAATTATCTACTCAGTTTATTGAGCATAAACAGCAAGACGAAGATTACATTGATGATTTGGCCTATGGTATTGATGATCGGCAAGCTTATCCGAAAACGGTCGCCCAAATTCTGAATGAAGCTGTCTATTTAGCTCAGCACATTGGCAATATACATGATATTTCTCAGATCCTTACTCAAAAAAAATTTAATGAGATTGTTAAAGTAACTGCTGCATACAAAGATAATGAGTTTGTACGACATCTAACTCATAAGTTTTACAAGCTTAATCCCGAAAAATACTTAACCAATAAGTACAAACTGAAAGGACCACAAGCCAGTAAATTACTGTGTAGTACCTTAAAGGCAGTGCAGAAACAGACAAACCTTCCAATGATATCCATTATTAAAGCTTGTCTTATTAAGGGGATGATCTATGATCCTATTTCTGATTTATTTGAAATCGAAGAAAGTAAAGCACTTAACTATCTTGCGACATATTTTGATGTTATAGATCGTAACAAAAACAAGCCTGAGCGACGCTATCTTGAGTTTCAAGGGATTGCTCTTGGTGGTTTTGAATACTTGTATCTAAAAGATTGGCAAGGTAAACATCTTGTTCCTAAAGAGCCATTTGTTATGGATGGAAAAACCTATGATGCCTATACAGGGTCAACCAATATGATACGTAAAGCTACTCAGGAAGAGATAGATGAGTTGTTTGGTTAAGTTGGTCTACTCTGCTTCCTGACTTGATTACAACTACCGCATAGGCCTATGTCCACAAATAAGTTACTTTCAGCTCTCACGCTTTCATAGGAGGCTCTATCTGAAAGTAACTTATTTCTGCACGATGTAGCAGAATTTTTGTGGGGGATTTTTTTTTGTGAATGACAAAATCTGCGCTTGTATTCGGTGGCATCGGCTTGTGGGAAAACTATAGGGGGAGTTTTGTTATTTTAAGCATAATTGTGATAGAACTACATTTTGCATGGGAAGGCAATGAAAACTGAGAAATTTAAAAAAAATCAAGCCAAGGATCTAATTTGAATTAAATCCCATAGCTGAATAAAAAAACTAGGGTCTGTTGACAATTGTTGCCTAAAAAAATAGCGAGATAGTAAAATCAAAT
>CAXYZD010000036.1:0-18900 GCA_964293455.1 uncultured Acinetobacter sp.
ATTATTATGACATTATTTCAATGAGTTATCTATTTTTGTCGTGTACAGAGAATTTAAATACAAATATAGCCATGTACGGAGCGAAAATACCTGCTAACAGTGCTTATTACTATACGGTTGATGGGAAGCGAAATCAGGTCAATTCTGGAAGTATGACAACAGACCGTTTAGGCTTCTCCTTAGGAATGAGCACACAAGGTATAGATCGTGATACAAATAATGTAAAACTTGGAAATAAGACAACCTCAATTCTTGTGATTGATGGTGGGAAATATGGTGTTGGCAAGACAACTGATTACTATATGGGACTCAGAAATGTCGATATGCTACTTAAAGGTGATGGTAATATCGGTGTTGAAAATGGTAGATTAAACATTGGTTTGAAAAATATGCTGATTGTTATGGCAGCTGAAGTTGCTGCTGGCTACTTACCAGGAACAACGTATAAGTCTTGTGCAATGGGTCTTTCAACAGCTACAGCTGCTTGTACTAAACAAAGTCTATCACCAACCAATAATTTTGCTTTGGTCGATGATGTACTCTTTGGAGCGAAATTGCGTTTAGGTGGTGATATAGATTTTTCACTTATACCAAGTAGCAGTATAGCTGATGGTAGTAAGATGTCGATTGTTGGGGAATTAACATTGGCAAATACGGGTAATACAATTCAAATTAGTGATCCTGTAAATGGTTCAACTATCGGTTTAGATAATTTAACAGGTAAAATTGGTTTTAATAATGCAATTATTATTGCTAAAGATCAGTCATCTGGTAATGGTAAGGTAAATTTCAATTCAACATTTAATTTTAATCCAGACCAATCAGCGGCCGGTGTATTCAAAGCAAAGGATTTGAATTTCTATCCACCAAATACAGGTATGGGTGCTCGTTTAGGTGAGATTGCAATTACGGGTGGTCGATTAAAAACAGATTTAGGAATTATTCCACGTTAAATAAATAATTTTGATTGTGTGAACTGTTTGTCGGTTTTTGATTGGATGAAGTTTTAAAAAATATTAAAATTGGATTTATCAGAAATAATTAAAAAATTTCCTAAGGATTAGGGTAATGAAAATAAAGATGATAGTCGGATGTATATCGATATTGTTATACAGTCCCCTAAGTTTGGCGATGGAACCCTTAGATGATCAAGTTCTATCCAATACTACGGGTCAGGATGGGATTAATATTGCTCTCGGTATTAGTAAGGTTGAAGTGAAGCAAGCTTCCATCATTGATAATGATGGAATTGCATCAGGTACAGATTATAAAGGTCGAGCATCGTTAGTACTTGCAGGACAAACCAATATACCAGTTTCGGTAAGTTTGGTTGGTGCAAATGCGAATCCAAGTATTTCTACCATTATAGATACTGATGGTGGTAGTGGGAAACCATTTGCAAATGTTGGTGTAAGTATTGCTCAAAATATTACAGGTATCAAAGTTTCACCTTTTTCGATCTACGTGGCAAGTGCCGCGTCAACTTCTGATGCATCCAATAATAAGTCGATTTATGCCACAACAGGTACATTGAATACGGATGTTAAAAAAATTCTAAATGTCGGTAGTGCGTCAAATAATTTTGAAATCGCTTTTCATAATACAAGCAAACCAGGCGTAAATGTACAGCTTGGCAATGTTCCACAAAGTCAAATGTTGGTATTTAGTGGTGCAATTCAATCCATTTGTGGTACAGGAACAGGTTGTCCAATCAGTATTGTATCTGATGCAACAGCAGCTTCTTTCGATTTTCAGTTGAAAGCTACGGATACAATTAATGGATTTCGCTTAAATCAATTTCATGCAGGCGTTGAAAAAGGTGGCATTGTTTTTGGTAATTATGGTGCAAATACCACAGATAAAATCACATCAGATAAAGTTAATTTTACATTAAATAATGTGATGTTAGGTGATGCTGGTGTTTCTGATCCAAATGTTTTTGGTGGGTTGAAAAATGGTTCGATGGGAAATATGGGAGTGGTGGGTGCTTCTGTAACCAATCTTAAAATGAGAATTTCAGGTCTATAATCTAATTAGAAAATATTTTGCTATTGAATATACGAAAATAAAAAATCCCGCATGAAGCGGGATTTTTATTTTAAAGACTTAAATTATTTTGCAATTTTCGCTAATAATTCTTCTTTAGAAATATTCATAGATTCAGCATCTCTACGACCTTTATATTCAAAAGTACCTGCATCCAAACCTTTTTCACCAATCACAATACGGTGTGGAATACCTGTCAATTCTAAATCAGAGAATTTAACACCTGGGCGTTCATTACGATCATCAAGGATCACATCATAGCCTGCCGCTTGAAGTTCAGCATAAAGTGCTTCTGCTGCTTCAACTGTACGTGGTGATTTATGCGCATTCATAGGTACAATTGCAACTTCAAAAGGTGCAATTGCCATAGGCCAAATAATACCTTTATCATCAAAGTTTTGTTCAATCGCAGAGGCAACCACACGCGTTACACCAATACCATAACAACCCATTGTCACGGTAAATGGTTTGCCATCTTCACCAAGAACTTTACAACCCAGCGCTTCAGAATATTTTTTACCGAGTTGGAAAATATGACCGACTTCAATACCACGTTTGATGAGAATTGTGCCTTTGCCATCAGGTGATGGATCGCCTTCAACCACATTACGTAAATCGAAAATTTCAGTAAATTGTGCATCACGTTGCCAGTTCACACCTGTTGCATGTTTGTCGGCTTCATTTGCCCCAGCAACAAAGTCTGAAAGTACCGATGCAGCGCGATCAACAATAACAGTTAAACCTTTTTCAACAAGACCTTGAGGGCCACAGAAACCTGCTGTTAAACCATTGGCTTGCATTTGTTCTTCTGTTGCAAAGGTGATTGGAGTTGCAATCAATGGGTGTTTTTCTGCTTTAATTTCATTAAGTTCATGATCACCACGCAGGAATAACGCAACGACTGGCGTTATTTTTCCTTCCTCAGCAACACCTTGTACGAGTAATGCTTTTACTGATTTTGCTGGATCTGTTTGTAAAAATGCAGACACTTCTTCAATCGTTTTTTGCGCTGGTGTATCGACAATTTTTAATTCTTGTGTTGGCGCAGAACGTTCCCCAACAAGTAGGGCTTCAGCCATTTCGACGTTTGCAGCATAATCAGATTCAGTTGAAAATGCGATGTCATCTTCACCACTAGAAGCGAGGACGTGGAATTCATGTGAACCTGAACCGCCGATTGAACCTGTATCTGCTTGAACAGGGCGGAAGTTTAAGCCTAGACGTGTGAAAATACGGCAGTAAGCTGCATACATTTCATCATAGGTTTCTTGTAGTGATGCTTGATCAACATGGAAAGAATAAGCATCTTTCATGGTAAATTCACGTGAACGCATCACACCAAAGCGTGGGCGTATTTCATCACGGAATTTAGTTTGAATTTGATAGAAGTTAATTGGCAGTTGCTTGTAACTTTTCAATTCGTTACGTGCAATATCGGTAATTACTTCTTCATGTGTAGGACCTAAAACAAAGTCATTGTTATGGCGGTCTTTGAAGCGTAAAAGTTCAGCACCATATTGGACATAACGACCTGATTCTTCCCATAAACTTGCGGGTTGAGTCACAGGCATAAGTGTTTCAAGTGAGCCTGCGCGGTTCATTTCTTCACGGACAATTGCTTCAACTTTATTGAGTACACGAACACCCATCGGCAACCAGCTATATAAGCCTGAAGCCAATTTACGAATCATCCCAGCACGAAGCATAAGCTGATGTGAAATTACTTCAGCATCGTTTGGGGTTTCTCTTAGCGTTGCAAATAAAAAGCGACTCGCGCGCATGAAGATTGTCCTGAAATAGTTAATTATTAAGGGCAGAAGTATACAATAAAAATAGAGATGACTTTTGCTACTTTAAGTGCTGATTGGTAAAAGTAAGCGATATTTTAAGATCGTTTAGCTCAATTTTTTAAATAGTCGGATACTGAAATTTTTCACATCATCTAATAATGTAAAAATCACAGGAACAACCACAAGGGTGAGTAGGGTCGAGGTGATGACACCGCCAATCACCGCATGTGCCATGGGTGCACTTTGTTCGCCACCTTCACCGAGTCCGAGCGCAAGCGGAACCATACCCATTACCATTGCACTTGTGGTCATTAAAATGGGACGTAGACGCGTTGTGCCTGCTTGAAGAATGGCATCGTAACGACTTTGCCCATTCTCCATCGCTTTTTTAATAAAATCGATGAGGAGGATGGCATTTTTCGTGACCAAGCCCATGAGCATGATAATGCCAATAATTGAAAATAAATTCATGGTGCTTTTAAATAAGAACAGTGCAAGGAATACCCCAATGAGTGACAAAGGCAGTGATGCCATAATTGCAGCAGGGTGAATAAAGCTATTGAACTGCGAACCTAAAACAATATAAATAAACACAATTGATAGCGTAACTGCCGTGAGTGCATAACCTGCCGATTCTGCCATATCGGCATTGGCACCTTGAGTGTCAAAGCTATAACCGACAGGTAGTTTAAAATCATCTTGAATTTTTTGAATATCTTTACCAATATCACCCGCAGGTCGCCCTGAAGTGTTGGCTTCAATCAAAATTTCACGAGATAAATCACGTCGATTAATTTGTGATGCGCCATAGCTTTGATCTAATGTTGTCACACTCGATAGGGGAACGAGAATGCTTTGCCCATTTGCATCCGTTTTATTTGAGTTGATATATAAGCGCTGAATATCTTGTGGAATTGTCCGTTGATTGTCATTTAAGCGTAGATTGACATCATAGGTTTCACCACGCTCATCTTCCCACGTCGTGACATTATCACCTGCTAAAAGTGGGCGTAGTACATTGCCAATTTGATTGACTGAAAGTCCAAGATCACTTGCCATCGCCCGATTAACCGTCATTGATAAAGTCGGTTTTGGGTCTTTGAATGAGCTTTCTAAATCGACAACCCCTTTAACTTGTGCCATTTGCTGCATAAAGCGATCTGAGATTTTTTGTAGTTCTTCTAAGTCTTGCCCTTTGATGGAAATCATAATCGGCTTTTGCCCACCCGATACAGTTTCATCCGCAGAGGCAACAGAGGTAATACTAATACCTGCAACACTTTGTAATCTTGAACGAAATGCATTGTTAATGTCGGTTAATGTTTCAGTCCGTTGCTGTCTTGGAATCACGGATACTTTCAGTGAAACATGGTTTTTGCCACGATCAGTTGCGCCATTAATCACGCCATAAGTGGAAAGAACCAATGGATTTTGTCGCACGATGTGATCGACTTGTTTCAGTTTGGCTTCGGTGTATTCAAGTGAAGCATCGACAGGTGTTTCAAATTTAATGCGAATCTCGCCTTTGTCGGGAATAGGAACAAACTCTGTACCAATCATTTTCGATAAAGCCAATGCGCCAAAGAGTGACGCAATTGCAATTGCGATGGTAACGAAACGAAAACGCAGTGCAAGTTTAAGTAAGTATGCATAAACGTGGTTGAGCTTATCGAGTTGTGCTGAAATCCAATTGAAAAAACGTTTGATCAATGAGGGCTTTTGATTGGTTTTGGGTTTTTCAGCCCAATGTGCAGACAGCATTGGGTCGAGGGTGAAACTGACAAACATCGAAATCAGTACCGCAATACTGACTGTTACACCAAATTGATAAAAGAAACGTCCAATAATTCCGCCCATAAAGGCAACAGGAAGGAACACAGCGACAATAGTCAAAGTCGTGGCTAAAACAGCAAGTCCAATTTCTTTGGTGCCTTCGAGTGCTGCTGTGACATGATCTTTGCCCATTTCAGCATGACGGACAATGTTTTCTCGTACCACAATAGCATCATCAATAAGAAGTCCAATACACAGTGACAAAGCCAGTAAAGTCATCATGTTGATGGTGAAACCAAATGCCCAAATAAAGGTGAGTGTGCCAAGCAGTGCAATGGGTAGGGTTAAACCTGTGATGATGGTTGAACGAAATGAACCCAAAAATAATAAGACGATAATGACCGCAAGCACGGCACCTTCAATAATCGTGCGAGCAACATCTTTAATGGTGGCGCGAATAGATTTGGAGCGATCTGAAACAACTTGTAGCGTTGTTCCTTCGGGCAATTGGCTTTTAATTTGATCTAGAACTTTATACGTGCCATCGACCACATTGATGATGTTGGTATCGGCACTGCGTAAAATATCAATGGAAACTGCAGATTTTCCTTGTAGGAAAGCACTTGTGGTTTGCTCGGCTTGGGTATCTTCAACTTGAGCAATTTGCTTTAAATAAATTGGTGCACCATTTTTTTGCGCAATAATGAGGTCGCCAAAAGCAATCGGATTGACAATTTTAGATTGAATTTCGACAACCAATTCTTTACTTGATTGTTTTAGTGTTCCTGTTGGAATCTGTGCATTTTCTGTTTTTAAGGTTTGAATGACTTGGTCAATACCAATCCCAAAACTTTGCAATTTAATGGGATCAATATGAATACGAATTTGTCGTTTTGCATCACCCAATAAATTGACTGAACCAATACCTTGAACAGTGCGCAATTGTGGTACAAGCCGTTGATCAATATAGGTACTGAGTTCTCGTAAACTCATATTCTGAGATTCAAAAACCACAGACATAATTGGGCTTGAGGTTGGGTCATAACGCTCAACCACAGGTTGATCAATTTCATCACGAAATTTAGCGCTTATAGTTGCAATTTTTTCACGTACATCTTGAGCTGCAGTTGTTGAGCTAATATCGAGATTGAACTGTGCCACAATGGTTGACAGCCCTTCACTTGATTGCGAAGTCAGTTGTTTTAAACCTGAAATGGTATTGATTTGGTCTTCGAGTTTTTTGGTGATTTCTGACTCAACCGATTCAGGTGATGCACCCGGATAGGTGGTATGAATCACAATAAAAGGGAAGTCGACATCGGGAAATTCTTCAACACTCATACGTTGCGATGAGGCAAGCCCAAGTACCATTAGACATAACATCATCATAATGGTAAATACTGGATATTTAACGCTAATACGGGTAAGCCACATCGCAAAATCCTGTTATTGAGCCTGCGTGATGACCGCAGTTTTGTTAATGTCCTGTGTTGAAAATTTGATTTGACTGATCAAATCACCTGCTTGCAAACCTTTTACAATCGCAAGATTATTTTCAGGTTGTTGATTGAGTACATCAATGGCTTCTTTGTGGATTTTATGATTACGAACGAGCCAAACATAAGGTTTGTTTTTTAAGTCTTGGATGCTGTTGAGTGGAATTTGAAAGCCATCAATATGTTGATTATTAAGAATATTTCCTTCAACAAATGCACCAATACTCAATGATGGAATGCTTTGTTCAGGTTGTGCATAGAAATCAATTTGACGACTGGTTAGATCTGCAATTGGAGAAATGCGACTGAGTCGAGCCGTAAAAATTTGAGGATTTCCCTGAATTGTATATTCAATTTTTTGTCCAATTTTAAGTGCAGTTTGTTGTTCTACAGGTAATTTGGCTTGAATTTCTAAATGATCAGGATCAACAATTTCAAATAAGGTTCCTCCCATCGCAACCGTTTGACCCGGTTCAACTTGGCGTTTGGTGATCACACCTGAAATTGGACTTTTGATGATGCCATCTTGATTGGCTTTCTGTGCAATATCGACATTGGCTTGTTGGGCTTTGACATTTTCAAGTTGTGCTTTGTAGTCCACTTGACTTTGCTCATATTCAACTTTAGCAATAAAACCCTGATCATAAAGTCGTTTTTTACGCTGCACCATGAGCTGTGCTTGATTGGCTTGAGCTTGGGCTGACATTAAGTTGGCACGACTTTGTGCAAGGCGAGCAGCATTATCCTGATTATTGAGTTGTATAATGACTTGTCCAGCTTGAACTTTTTGTCCGACTTGCGCTGTGACGTGTGTTGCTGTAGCAGAAACTTGTGTTTGTACAGAGCTTTGATTGATTGCTCGAATAGTGCCACTAAAAGGAGTTTTAGAAATCGCTGATCCTATTTGTGCAGTGATTAAATCTTGCTGAATCAGCTCAATTTTATTATTTTCAGTTGTTTGTAGAGGCACTTTTTCTTTTGGCGTTTCAGGTTGACTACAAGCCACTGAAAAAAAACACAGGCTGAGTATGCCGAGTTGTTTGATGGTATCCAAATATTTAAAATTCAAAAAGGCATTGTCCATGCATAAATTCCTGTACGTGAATGGCGTAGAATTTACTCCATTGCCTTTAATCGATTAATAATATCTTCATAATTGATTTGCGTATTACGATATGTCGTTTGTAGTGATTCAATTGATTTTTTCGTTGTATTGATATTTTGTTCATTATAATTCAGGCGATCATTCAATACTGCTGGAACAGGTTTACCTTTACGATAGTACTCAGCTTCTTGACGTTTGTAGGCAATGCGATCACTTTGTAATTGACGTAGTTGTTGTTGTTGTAAAGAAAGCTGTTTTTGAATATTTTTTAATTGATCATCGCGTTTAATGACCGCAATTTTACTGCTACCATAAGCACGCTTTAAACGTAAATCATTGTCCTGTCTTTTTGCTTGTGCTGCACGATTTGATGATTGTTTTTGATCTTGTTCAGCATTGTAGGCATGATTGCGTTTAATCACTTGCATGTTGCGGTCAAGTGCTTCATATCCATAGCGAATATGGGCAGGAGTTACAGACGTACTGACGTTGGCAACCCCATTACTGTCATAGTAGCGATACCATACCGCTTTGGGCTGTTCGTTGGCAGCATAAGATAATGTTGCGCTCAGAAATAAAATAACCAAAGTCAGAGATCTAAGCGTTCTTCTTAATGAAGTTCGGTTTTTGATAGCATTAGAATCAATGAGATGCAACATTGTTCCCCCGAAAATTGAAATTTACTTAAAGAATGAGTAATAATGTTGTTATTTTATGGTTTAAAATTAGATTTAGAAACAGATAAGTACTAAAATACAGCATAATAATTTTATTTGTGTGAACATTTTATTGGGTTCTTATAAAAGTGAGCGCTGCGACAAGAAATGATCATTGATAAAGTAAGTGAATATATGTTAAAAAATACTAATTAATTGTAAAAATAAATTAGTTCAGCTCGATTATATCCAGATTAATGGGAAGGGTCATATTAAATGGACGATAAATTTCAAAACCTAAAAGTGATGGTCATTGACGATTCAAAAACCATTCGCCGTACTGCAGAAACATTATTGCAACGTGAAGGTTGTAATGTTGTCACCGCAGTCGATGGCTTTGAGGCATTATCCAAAATTGCTGAAGCAAATCCTGATATCGTTTTTGTTGATATTATGATGCCAAGGCTTGATGTTTATCAAACATGTGCTTTGATTAAAAACTCACAAAATTATCAGAATATTCCTGTCATTATGCTATCGAGTAAAGATGGTCTTTTTGACCAAGCGAAAGGTCGTGTTGTAGGTTCAGATGAATATTTGACAAAGCCATTTAGCAAAGATGAATTGTTGAATGCAATTAGAAATCATGTAAGTACTTAATTTTTGTTGTTGCGTAATTAAAAAAAGTAATTGGGGAAAAAAATGGCGCGTATTCTTATTGTGGATGATTCACCGACGGAAATGTTCCGTTTTCGGGAAATTTTAAGCAAACATGGCTACGAAGTATTAGAAGCAACAAATGGCGCAGACGGTGTCACATTGGCTCAGGCACAATTGCCTGATTTGGTGTTGATGGATGTCGTTATGCCTGGTGTCAATGGTTTTCAGGCAACACGCCAAATTGCACGCAGTCCAGTAACAAAACATATTCCAATTGTGATTGTGAGTACCAAAGATCAGGATACGGACCGTGTTTGGGGTAAAAGACAGGGTGCATGTGATTACTTGACAAAGCCTATTGATGAAACCCAATTAATCAGTGTGATTAAGCAATATCTCAGTGTGGGATAAGTTATGGCAGCAAATGGATTTATCGAATTACTTCGTTTGTCTAAGCGTGGAAACAAAAGCTACGCACAAGGTGAACAAGAAGTAAACCGATGGTCAGGCATTGCATTTGAGATGATGGGGCAATATTTTGTTGCGCCATTGGGTGAAGTGGCTGAAGTGATTTACCCTCCGAAATATACCGCAGTTCCAAACGTTCAGGACTGGGTGCGGGGGGTTGCAAATATTCGGGGTAGGTTGTTATCTGTTTCAGATTTACCCTGTTTTATTGCTGGACAAAGAAGCCAATTTTCCCCAACTCAGAAAGTTTTGTGCATTAGCCAAAATGATCATTATGTTGGTTTGATTGTAGATCAAGTCTTAGGGATTCAACATTTTAATAAAAAAGGTTTCTTTTCAAAAAATAATGATTTGACAGAGAAGCTTGAGTCGTATTGTCAGGGATATTTTCATCAGCATAATCAAGCGTGGAATATCTTTTTGTTCAGTCGGTTGTTGAATGATCCGAAGTATATGAATGCATCGGAAAAATTTATAAATTAGTTTTGACGCTGAGTCTAGTATCAAGCGTATTGGGGGGAAGCTGAATGAGCTTTAAACTTAAGAAAAAAAATACAGGGGATGCTGCTATCAACAAAAGCAACTCTGGCGTAGGATTTAAACTCAAAGCTTTCGTTGATCAGTTTGCAAAACTGTTTGGTGACAGTGATAAATCAAAACCATATATTCAAATGGCATTTGTCAGCCTTATTGCGGCATTAGTGTTGTTACTGGTCTTGGTTTATACCGTTCCTCGAAGTAATAATTTAACCGCGAGTCTAGGCGAGCTACGTTTACTTTCTCAAACCATGTCTCGTCAGTCGACAGAAGCGATGGCAACAGGTTCACCTGAAGCAATCAAAGCATTGGTCGATTCTCAGAAAAAGTTTGCTGATAATTTAGAAATTGTAAAAAGTACACATCCTTCTAGTAAGGGTGTTGCAGAAGTTGAAGCTATTTGGGCGAAAGTGTCTGAAGATGTCACTTTAATTGCATCACAACAAAAAGTCATTAACCATCTTTATGATACCAACATTGCCATTGGTGAAGCGATTCCGGGAATTCAGGCGGAATACAATCTTATGGTTGACCAAATGGCGCGTGAAAATATGCCAAGTAGTCAGGTGGTGATTGCGAAAAACCAAGTATTTATTGCAGAACGTATTTTACGTTCAATTGGCTCAGTACTGGGTGGCTCAGATAACTCTCGTGCTTCTGCTGATGATTTTAATGCCGATACTGAAACTTTTGGTGCTTATCTTGATGCGCAGTTAAATGGTAATGCTGAGTTGGGTGTAATGAAGATTACAGATCCTTCTATGCGTGAATCACTTGAAAGTATTAAGGTAGATTATGAGAATGTATTGAAGTCAGCATCGAATTCTGTATTGAAAAATTCGACTCAGATTATCAATGTACGTCAAGCATCATCTGATATTTTTGCGCAGTCAGATAAATTACTTCAAGCGTTAAATAAACTAACCAGTAATACAAGTTTAGCAACCATTATTCCTGCCGTGCTTTTAATTATTGCATTAGGTTTCTTGCTGTTCAGTGTATTCAAACTTCTTACACTTCGTAGTGATTCAGATAAAGTTCGTGTAACGCGTTTACAAGATGAGTATGACCGTAACCAGAATGCGATTTTACGTTTACTTGATGAGATTGCAGATCTTGCAGATGGTGATTTACGTTCATATGCAACGGTATCTGAAGATTTTACAGGTGCAATTGCCGATTCGATTAACTTCGCAATTGACCAATTACGTGACCTTGTATCTCAGATCAATGATGCGTCACAAGAAGTTGCACAATATACGCAAAATACACAGTCAATTACCAACCAGTTAGCTGAAGCGTCTGAGCATCAGGCACAGGAAATTGCAGGTGCATCTTCTGCGATTAATGAAATTGCACAATCAATTGATGATGTATCTGCGAATGCATCCGAGTCGGCAGAAGTAGCACAGCGCTCAGTACAAATTGCATCAAATGGTGCGGAAGTAGTAAACCGTTCAATTGAAGGTATGGATACGATTCGTGAGCAGATTCAAGAAACATCGAAGCGTATTAAACGTCTAGGTGAATCTTCTCAGGAAATTGGTAACATTGTCTCTTTAATTAACGATATTGCCGATCAAACGAACATTTTGGCATTAAATGCAGCAATTCAGGCATCAATGGCAGGTGAAGCAGGTCGTGGTTTCGCCGTGGTCGCGGATGAAGTCCAACGTCTTGCTGAGCGTTCAGCATCTGCAACAAAACAGATTGAAACACTGGTTAAAACGATTCAGACCGATACAAACGAAGCTGTAATTTCAATGGAACAAACGACATCTGAGGTTGTGCGTGGTGCAAACCTTGCAAAAGATGCCGGCGTTGCACTAGATGAAATTCAGTTGGTATCTGGTAACCTAGCTACCTTAATTGGAAGCATTTCTGAGTCTGCGAAACTTCAGTCTGCATCTGCAGGTCATATTGCAAATACGATGAACGTTGTACAGGAAATTACTTCGCAGACAACGACAGCGACTTTCGATACAGCACGTTCGGTTTCTGAACTTGCCAATATGGCTGAGTCACTTCGTCAATCTGTATCAGACTTTAAACTACCTGAATAACGGGATTGCTTCGCTTCGGGGAAAGGCATGTTTTAGACGACTAGAGCATGTTCTGAATAAAATAAGACCATGGGTATTTATTTGAAATGGATACCTAGTGGTTCAATCCCGATGACGGGAATTAAACATAGAAGCCTGAACTATGAAAGAAATATTAAAACATTTGGTGGAAAATACCACATTACCTGAAGATAATTATCTAGAGCAGGATGAGGAAATTCTTGAGATTTTCGTAGAAGAACTCGAAGAAATTTTTGAAGTACTTGAACCGTTACTCGGTTTGTGGATGAATAATCAAGGTCAAGATGATGCCTTGGTCAATATCCGACGTTATTATCACACACTGAAAGGCTCTGGTCGCATGGTGGGTGCAAAAAGTTCTGGTGAGTTGGCATGGACAGTTGAAGATACACTGAATCGTGTGATTGCTAAGAATTTGACATTGACGACAGATGTACAACGCTACATCAATACAGTCTTCAATATCTATAAATTTAAGCTATATGATGAGTTTAAACAAAAAAAAGAGCATCAGCTTGATTTGCGTCCATTGGTTTTACTGGGTTTGCAAATTCAGCAAAATCAAAGTGTAGAACCAGCTTTAGAAGACTTGTTGCAACTGTCTGAAAAATTAAACAGTACACATGTTGTGACTGGTTTAGAAATAGGTAGTGTGGATCTTGTTGTTGAGGAAGCGACTGTCTCAGAAGTTACAGATATTCAGCCTATTGAAGAGGTTGCTGAACCGACTGTTGAAGAATCTGCAGAGCCTGTTTCTGTAAAAACAATCACACCCAATACGCAATTGCAGGCCGAGGTGCCTGCAAATACATTTCAATACGCAGAAAAAGACGATGGGTTACTATCTGAAACGATTGCTATCTTCATTGAGGAATCTGAAGAACATCTTCAAGCGATAACCGAATTTTTACAACAAGATGAACATACGGCAGATCAGTACAACCGTTTGATTCGTGCTTTACATACCTTGCGTGGTAGTTCATCAATGGTACATATTGATGATATTTTTGAAGCAAGTGGTAAAGTTGAGCATCTGTTTAAAATGCTGGTGCAAGAGGATACAGAATCAAGTTTTAATGAAAGTGCATTGTTGACGCATTATAGTGAATTTGTCGGTGATTATTTGTATGCGTTGAAATCAGATCAGATTTCACAAACTCAGACCATTGAAATTACAAAAAAATTCAATGATGCTTGGGATCATTACGGCTTCCAAATTGAACAAGCACATGATCAAATAGATTCACAAGATCTCGTTTCACGTCTGGTTAATCTTAATATTGATCAGTTGCTTGATGCAGATTTTGAATTTGATAAACGTGCACGAGCTGAACCTCTCAGTTATTTTGAACAGTTGATTCAACAAGCAGAATTATTGATTCAAAATACGAATAACCGTGCATCTCAGGGTATTTTTGAGTTTAGTACAGGTTTGAAGTCAGCATATGAAATTGTGCTAAGCAAGCCAGAATTACTCAATACTGATTATATTTTTGAATTATTTACGACTGCACATCAAGAGTTTCTTCATTTATTTGATACGTTGGCATCAGGTCAGCGTGTGAGTTTGAGTGACCAAGCACATCAAGTAATACAAGACTTGAGTGATTATGTTCACCAAGATTTACTCAACACAGAAGATGCACAGCCTGTATTTGAAAAACAAAATGCGGTTGAGGAAGCTGTTTCAGATCTTGTATCAGTTAGCGATGAAACAACAACAGTATCTTTGATACAGTTGGTTGCACAGCGTATTCGTGAAGATAAAAAGAGTTTTGATTCTGCTGAGAGTTTCCGTGATTTTGATGAAGCCATCATGGAAATTTTTATTGAGGAAGCAGATGAATTGCTGGTCGGAATGGATGCTGATCTCAATACATGGTCTGCCGATTTAAGCAGTACAAGTGCTCTCAATAACCTGATGCGTCATTTGCATACCCTGAAAGGGGGAGCGAATATGATACAAGCAGAACATGTGGGGTGGATTGCACATGAACTTGAAACCATTTACGAACGAATCATTAAGAATCAAATGCAGCCAACGCCACAGTTGGTACAGAGTATTCGTCTTGTACAGGATGATATTGCAGACCGCTTGCAAATTCTTCGCGATCAAGGTGTAGATTATCCAGCAGAGCATATTGTTGATTTACTTCGTAATATTGATAAACAATCGACTGAACGTAAAACGATTGAGTCGATTGAACAAGCGAGATCTGAGTCAGCAGTGGTTGATCAAACCGTTGAAAACTTGGATATCGTTGAATTATCGGCTGATGTCGTTTCACATCCGCTGACTTCGCCGATTGTGGATGAAGTCGAGGGTCGACATGCTGAAACTTCGGTGCTTGCTGAAGACGATGAAATTGATCCTGTTGAGTTAATTGCTCGTGAAACATTTTTTGAGGAAGCTGATGAGCTACTCAATGAGTCAGAGTTATTATTAAAACAATGGTTTGATGAACGTGGTAACCGAAGTTTACTGCTGCAATTACAGCGTATTTTCCATAGTTTGAAAGGTGGAGCAAAGATGATCCATCTGGATCTCGTTGCTTCAATTGCTTATGAACTGGAAAATGCTTTTGAGCAGTTTGCAGTACATAACTTTAACTCAAATGCATACGATGCATTGCTTCAAACGGCTGAAAAGTGGCTGAAAGAGGCGATTAAAAAGCAAAATTATCAACACTATGACAGCTTAAAGCACAATCTGAACAATATTCAGTATGTCGATGTAAACGTACAGTTGCCGAATAAGCTGACACGTACAGATTTATTGCTTGACCATAGCCCTGTAGAGTTTATTCAAGGGGATGGTACTGAACCACCGTCAATGTTTGGTGAGTGGAGTCAATCGGATCAATCTAATCAAAATAGCGAGATGATTCGTATTTCTGCTGATTTAATTGAGAAAATGATTGATCTCTCTGGTGAAAATGCAATTAACCGTTCACGTATTGAGATGGACTTAGGTCAGCTTGGCAATACACTCATCGATATGGAACTTGCCATTAAGCGCCTAGCCGATCAGTTACGCCGAATGGACGGTGAGCTTGAATCACTGAATCAATTGTCTAAATCTTTGGCAGAGTCCGCATCAGATTTGGTCGATTTTAAGACTACGATTGCTGAAAAGATTCGTGATACAGAAAGCTTACTTTTACAGCAATCCCGTATTCAAGCTGAGATTCAAGAAAGTTTGATGCGTACACGTTTGGTTCCATTCTCAAGATTGCTGCCTCGTTTGCAACGTTTGGTTCGTCAAACAGCAACAACACTGAATCGTCCCACGGATTTAATCGTCAACAATACTGAAGGCGAACTTGATCGTACAATTTTAGAAAAATTAGTTTCGCCGCTTGAGCACATGCTTCGAAATGCGATTGACCATGGTATTGAAGAGCAAGATATTCGCCAGCAAATGAATAAGCCTGAAACAGGACGTATTGAATTAAACATTAGCCGTCAAGGTACAGACGTTATTGTTGAGTTCAGTGATGATGGTAAAGGAATTGATGCTGAGTTAATCAAGGCTAAAGCCATTGAAAAAGGTTTCATTCAGAAAAATCAGATACTCAGCCAAGAAGATATTTTACAATACATCTTCCATTCAGGTTTTAGTACAGCACAACAAGTTACGCAGATTTCAGGTCGTGGCGTGGGTCTTGATGTTGTACAAAGTGAAATTAAGTCAATGGGTGGACAGGTCACTGTTCAATCTACACTGGGTCAAGGTTCAGTCTTTACTATTCGTGTACCGACAACGGTAGCGGTGAGTGATGCCTTAATGGTGAAAGTGGGCGATCAACAATTTGCAGTTCCATTGTCGCAAATTGATCGTATTGTACGTATTTCACCAACAGCACTTGAAGAGTTCTTTGAAAGTAAAGAAGAATTTTTTGGTATTGATAATCAGTCCTATAAATTGCGTTATTTGGCAGAATTTGTGTCGAATCAGCCAGTACCTCGTTTACAAGGTGTTGGTCATTCGCTGCCTGTATTGCTTGTTAAGGGCAGTATGGGGCAGAGCATTGCTTTACTTGTTGATCAGTTGGTGGGTTCACGTTCGCAGATTGTGGTTAAAGCGGTTGGACAACAATTCTCAAGCATTGGTGCAATTTCAGGTGCGACCATCATGGGTGATGGTCATGTTTGTCTGATTTTAGATGGGCAAAATATTGCACGTCAAATTCAGTCAACGCAGCGTGTTAAAGAGGTTGATCAGAATCGTGATCAGAATCGTAACCGCGATCAGCGTCGTCTGGTGATGATTGTCGATGACTCTGTAACGGTGCGTAAAGTAACATCACGTTTACTTGAGCGTAATGGTTTTGATGTGATTACGGCAAAAGATGGTGTTGATGCTATTGAACAACTTGAAAGTGTGAAACCAGACTTAATGTTGCTTGATATTGAAATGCCACGTATGGATGGATTTGAAGTGACGAACTTGGTTCGTCACCATGAAATTCATCGTGATTTGCCAATTATTATGATTACCTCACGTACAGGTGAAAAACACCGTGAGCGTGCATTTAGCTTAGGCGTGACCAACTATATGGGTAAACCATTCCAAGAAGCTGAATTGTTAGAAAATATTGACGCATTATTGACTGAGCAGCAGGAGGTTCATTGATGGCGAAGAACGAAATCAGCTCTGTACTCAATCAGGTCAGTAGCCAAGAATTACAGCATTTAATTACAGTTTCGACTGGGTTTATTGATGTGTATATTATTGACTGTCATAACAAAGAAGCCATGCTCTTACCGCAAAATGTGGTGTTGTCTGCACTGGATAGTGCAATTAATGTCGATAAAATTGAATGGCATGATGTAAAACTTCCAGTATTTAGTGTGAGTAATCCAAACAAAACACTAGGTGTAGCATTGGTAATTGAAGGGGAAGAAGCGGATCAACGATTTGCACTGATGTGTAATGAAATGCCGAAGTCTATTCGTTTACGTATTTCGGAAGTGGTTGATGATCATCGCAAGATCAAAGACAAAAGCATTGCGCAATATGTATTGATTGGTCAAACCACTTACCATGTTCCTAATATTGAATTTATTCAGGGAAAAATTGGAATCAAGCTTTAGATCCAGATAACTCAATAAATATGCAAAAAAGGACGTTTTAGAACGTCCTTTTTGTATTTAAATAGATGGGAAATTAAGCGAGTAAATTTACTAAAATTTGTTCATAAATTTCAGCTAAAGGCTCTAATTCATCAATATTTACGTGTTCATTGATCTGATGAATTGTTGCGTTTAATACGCCCAATTCAAGTACTTGAGCGCCTGTAGGGGCAATGAAACGACCATCTGATGTACCACCACTCGTTGATAGTTCGGTATCTGTACCTGTAACATCTTTAATGGCTTTTGTTGCAGCATTTACTAATTCACCAACAGGCGTTAAGAACGGTAGACCTGAAAGCGTCCATTCAATGTCATATTGCACATTGTGACGATCTAAAATTTCAAGTACACGCGTTTTCAGTTCATCAGCTGTTACTTCAGTTGAGTAGCGGAAGTTAAATAACGTGGTTAGTGTACCTGGGACAACGTTGGTTGCACCTGTGCCTGATTGAATGTTTGAGATTTGGAATGAAGTCGCTGGAAAATATTCATTACCATTATCCCATACAGTTTCACATAGTTCAGACAGCGCTTTAGACACGGTATGAATGGGGTTTATGGCAAGATGCGGATATGCCACATGACCTTGTTTACCTTTTACAGTCAGTTTGGCATTGAGTGAACCACGACGACCATTTTTAATGACGTCACCCAAAGTATCTGTGCTTGATGGTTCGCCAACAAGACACCACTTCATTTTTTCTTGGCGCGCTTCAAGGGTTTCAATGACTTTGACGGTACCGTTAATGGATGGTCCTTCTTCATCAGAAGTAATGAGGAAAGTAATTGAGCCTTTATGATCAGGATGGTTTTTAACGAAACGCTCAGAAGCAACAACCATGGCTGCCAAGGCTGTTTTCATATCGGCACTACCACGACCATATAATTTACTATCACGGATTTCAGGTAAAAACGGATCAGATTCCCATGAGTCAAGGTGACCTGTTGGTACAACATCAGTATGACCTGCAAAACAAAATACAGGTTCTGTTGTACCTCGGCGTGCCCATAAATTATCGACATCTTCAAAGCGCATATTTTCGATATTGAAACCAATAGCACTTAAACGGTCTGCCATAATGGTTTGGCAAGTATGATCTACAGGCGTGACTGAAGGTTGGCGAAGGAGTTGTAAACTGAGTTCCA
>CAXYZD010000037.1:0-18092 GCA_964293455.1 uncultured Acinetobacter sp.
GCAAAAGTTTCTACCATTGCCTCTTCTAAAGGACAAAGTCGCAAAATAATTTCATTTAAATAAAAACCTGAAAAAAAGGCATCACCATGAAAAAATACAGGTTGATTGAGTATTTCGAGTTTGGAGAAATTTTTAAGTTCCGATTTACCTGAGGCTTGCAGTGTAATCGGTTGATATTGTGGTGGTGGTGTTTGCCTTAAAATACCATCTACACGCCCATGCTCCTGCGTAAACAGATGCACAATATGGCTTCGTTCACGATATTTACGGTGATGAATCAAATAACCATGTAGAACTTCATTACGCATTAAACGATCGCTTTATTTATATTAATCGTCTTTGTCTTTTTTCTTATCGTCTTCATCATCGCCATCAGGAATGACTGCACCAACAACAGCAGCCGTACCTTTAACGACACCTTTGGTCACGCCATAAGCAGCTTTAACAGGAACTGTCACAATTTTAGTAATACAACCTTGCAGCATGAATATACATGCCAACACAGTAAAAATACGAATCATCACAGTTCCCTATTATTGCTTAAATGCAGGACTTAACGATTAAATATCGCTATAACCTAAACTTTTCAGTGCACGCTCATCATCAGACCAGCCGCCTTTGACTTTCACCCAAAGCGTCAGCATGATTTTTTGTTCGAACATTTTTTCCATGTCGACACGAGCATCCATACCAATTTTTTTCAGCTTAGCACCTTTCTCGCCAATCACAATGGCTTTTTGACCCGAGCGATCAACAAAAATAGTGGCATCAATATAGGTACACGGAGGCTTTGGACGACCTGTTTTTTCATTAATAGTCGCATCTTCAGTCTTAAACGCTTCAATTTGTACAGTCAAATCGTAAGGCAGTTCTTCACCCAACTGACGCATGATTTTTTCACGAATCACCTCTGATGCCAAGAAACGCTCAGAACGATCTGTAATTTGATCAAGTGAATATAGTGGTGGTTGGAACGGTAAATATTTTTCAATGGTATTACGTAAATGATCCAAGTTTGCACCACGAAGCGCAGATACCGGAACAATTTCAGCAAAATTCATGAGTTTTGCACGCTCTTGAATCAGTGGTAATGCATGGTTTTTATTTTCAAGTGTATCAATTTTATTGATCACAAGAATCACTGGCATTTCTGCATTTTTCAGCTTTTCTAGCACCAATTCATCGTTTTGAGTCCACTTGTCTGCATCGAGTACAAACAACACAAGATTGACATCACGTAGCGCAGAAGAAGCCGCTTTGTTCATCATTTTATTGATGGCACGCACTTCTTTTTTATGCATACCTGGGGTATCTACAAAAACTGCTTGAGATTTTTCACGACTATCAATACCGACAATTTTATGGCGAGTCGTTTGCGGTTTACGTGATGTAATTGATAATTTTTGACCCAAAATATGGTTCATTAATGTCGATTTACCGACATTTGGTCGCCCAACAATCGCAACAAAACCACTTTTATAGTCAGCAGGAATGTCTGTCCCTTGTTCACTAAAAAATTGACTAATTAAATCATTACCGTTGTCTTGCGGTTCGTGATCAGCATCGATGTGATCGGAATGTGTATTCATGCAGATTACTGCTCCAGTAATTTTAAAAATTCTGCCGCCACTGCCTGTTCAGCAAAGCGGCGACTTAAGCCTTCGCCCATCATGGCAGGTAAACCTGCCACTTCACATTCCACTTTGAAATGTTGATTAGGTGCATCGCCCTGAATATCCACAACCTCGTAAACCGGGAGAGGTTTTTTACGTGCTTGTAAATACTCTTGTAAACGCGATTTAGGATCTTTCAATTGATCTGTTGGCTCGATATGATCCAAATAAGGAACATACCATTTCAACACAATTTCTTGTAATGTCGGCAAATCCTGACAGTCGGTATAAATTGCACCAATAATTGATTCAACTGTATCCGCTAAAATTGACTCCCGATGATGACCACCCGATTTCAATTCGCCTGTGCTTAAAATCAGACTATGACTGAGTTTAAGATCATTTGCAATTTTCCCTAAAGCTTCCTGACGCACCAAAGTCGCTCGCATACGTGTCAAGCGACCTTCGTTTTCATTTGGATAAGCATGATAAAGATAATTTGCAATGATCATACCCAACAATGCATCACCCAAAAACTCTAAGCGTTCATAGTTGGTTTTATGACTAACCGATCGGTGTGTCAGTGCCAATTGAAGTAATTCAATGTTTTTAAACTGATAACCGATACGACTGAGTAAGCGTGGATCACTTACTTTGAACTGACCTTTTATCAAAACTTTTCTCGAATGTTAGGACGATGTCAATATTCAGCATGAAATTTTTTCGCACTTCATATTTCTTCGTCACTTCTAAACCATTTTTGGTTGAAACAGTCGCAATATCCTGAAAATGAATATCATGGATATTGTTCATGACTAATCGTTTATCCATCTGATTGATAAAATTAGATGGTGTGACATCATTTGGACTACTTGCAACCAACTCAGCAATCTGTCCATCAATCACACGATCATCCCAATAAGATGGCCATACTGCGATTACAATCTTTGCCATAAAAGCAAAGGCAACCACCCCTAATAAAATCCCGATATAGGATACACCTTGTTGAGCCTTGCGCATTTTTATTATCCGTCTTTTGCTGCAATATGAATTAGTCAATTGTACCATTACGACTGAATGAAGGAACCTTCAAACCTGGTTCTTTGTGCATCCAAACATAAATCGCATGACCTGTTAGATTTTCTTCAGGAACAAAGCCCCAAAAACGGCTATCTGCACTTTGATCACGGTTATCACCCATGGCAAAGTAATGCCCTTTAGGTACAATCACTTCCCAACTTTCGCCGTTCGATTTTACAAAACGATCATTGGCTTTTGCCACATAAGGTAAATCTTGCTTTTTCTGTGCATAATTAAATGCTGAAATAAGTGTATTTTGACCTTCAAGTAAACGTACCAAATGCTTATGTTCACCCATTTGCTCATAATAATAGATCGCTTGAGCTGTATCATAAATATCTTTAGGACGGCTAAATTGTGTTGGTGTTTGTGTCACTTTCTGACCATTAATAGACAATTGACCATGATCAGATTCTATTTTATCACCTGGTAAACCAATAATACGCTTGATATAGCTAATTTTTGGATTGTCTGGATAACGAAAGACTGCAACATCACCACGTTTTGGCTCACCAATATCTAAAATTTTGGTATTGGTAATGGGTAAACGCACACCATATTGATATTTATTCACCAAAATATAGTCACCTGTTTCTAAGGTGGGCACCATAGAATCCGATGGAATATTAAATGGCTCAAAAAAGAATGAACGCAATACCAATACGACCGCTAAAACGGGCCAGAAGTCATACGCCCATGAAATAATGAAATTTTCATTACCACGTCCTTTTTCTGCACGTTGTTTGAAAACAAACTTATCGAGCAGCCAAATACCAAAAAACAGCAGTGTTGCAGGAACGAGTATTAAATTAAAATCAAAATCCATGAGCTATCTGACCTCTGTCTTTTATTATCTATCGACTTTCAATACTGCAAGGAACGCTTCTTGCGGAATTTCAACGCTACCCACCTGCTTCATACGTTTCTTACCTTCTTTTTGCTTAGAAAGAAGTTTTTTCTTACGTGAAACGTCACCACCATAACATTTGGCTAAAACGTTTTTACGCATCGCTTTTACAGTAGAACGGGCAATAATTTGTGCCCCAATAGCAGCCTGAATCGCAACATCAAACATTTGACGCGGAATCAAGTCTTTCATTTTTTCAACCAATGAAATACCACGGTGACGTGCATCATTACGATGACAAATCATTGCTAAAGCATCAATTTTATCACCATTAATAAGCACATCAACTTTAACCAAAGACGAACTTTCGAAACGGATAAAGTTATAGTCAAGTGATGCAAAACCACGTGAACAAGACTTCAATTTATCAAAGAAATCCATGACCACTTCAGCCATTGGAATTTCAAACGTGATTGCAACTTGATTACTCACGAACTTCATGTCTTTTTGAACACCACGGCGCTCAACACATAAAGTCATGACATTACCCAAATATTCTTGCGGAACAAGAATATTACATTCAGCAATCGGCTCACGTAAATCTTCAACCGTAGAACCTTCAGGCATTTTAGATGGGCTATCGATATAAATCGTTTCGCCATTTTTCATCAATGCTTCATAGATAACAGTCGGTGCAGAAGAAATCAAATCTAGATCGTATTCACGCTCTAAACGTTCTTGTACGATTTCCATATGCAGCATACCTAAGAAGCCACAACGGAAACCGAAGCCTAAAGCATCTGAGCTTTCAGGCTCAAAAAACAATGAAGAATCGTTAATTTGAAGTTTATGTAAAGCTTCACGGAATGGTTCAAAATCACTGGCATCAATCGGGAATAAACCAGCATAGACCTGTGGCTTCACCTTTTTAAAACCGGGTAAAGTTGCAACTTCTGGAGTATTCGATAAAGTAATCGTATCTCCGACTGGTGCACCAAAAATATCTTTAATACCCGCAATCACAAAGCCAACTTCACCCGCTTCCAACATACCTGTTTCTGTATGTTTTGGATTAAAAATCCCGACAGAAGTCACGATATGTGTTTGACCTGTTGATTTAATAAGCATTTTATCGCCCTTGCGGATACGACCATGCTTTACACGGACGAGCGAAACTACACCAAGGTAGTTATCGAACCACGAATCAACGATCAATGCTTGTAATGCAGCATCTCGATCACCTACTGGGGGTGGGATCACATCAACAAGTCTTTCTAAAACACCTGCAACACCTAAGCCTGTTTTTGCAGAACAGGTTGGCGCGTCAGTTGCTTCAACACCAATAATGTTTTCAATTTCCTCAATCACACGTTCAGGTTCAGCTTGAGGTAAATCAATTTTATTTAGAACAGGAAGAACTTCAAGACCTTGTTCTATTGCTGTATAGCAGTTTGCGACTGATTGCGCCTCTACACCTTGTGCAGCATCGACAACCAGTAATGCACCTTCACAAGCCGCTAAAGAACGTGATACTTCATAAGAAAAGTCAACGTGCCCTGGCGTATCAATAAAGTTGAGTTGATACTCTTCACCATTTGGATGCGTGTAATACAGCGTCACAGAAGCCGCTTTAATGGTAATCCCACGTTCACGCTCAATATCCATAGAATCAAGAACTTGCGCTTGCATTTCCCGATCTTGTAAACCACCACAGGTTTGAATAAAACGGTCAGCAAGGGTCGATTTACCATGGTCAATGTGAGCAATGATACTGAAATTACGGATATTTTTAATATCTACAGATTTTTTAGCTTGCGCCATGGGTTACCTTAAACAATAAATAGCGCTGTGCATGAAAAGAAAATACACAGCAAAAGCGATTAATAAATTGGGTGAGATTATAGCAGATGGCTTTTTTAAAGTATTCATATTAATCATGGCAGTTAAATAATTATTTTCACTGCCTGATTTTAGCGTTATATCTCAGCAACAACCTTCTCATTCCACTCAAACACAATTTAAAACAAATTGCGCTTACTCAAAATAATAGGGATCAATTTCAGAATTTAACGGTTGATAAGCTTGGATAAAGGTCGGTGACATCCGTTTTGGTCTACCTGTTTCAATTTCAATACAAGCCCACTTGGTATTGCCTGTAAACAGTACACTTTTGTCACTTGCTCGAAAAAATGCGTACTGACGGAAAGAATATAGGGCATTGATATCATAGAACCATGTTCGCAGAATCACATCATCATCTAACATTGCAGCTTTTCGATATTGCATTTGATGTTCAATCGCAACCATAGCGTGTTTAAGCTCTAAATACTGTTCAATTCCAACGCCAAGCGCTTCAATATGTGCTGTTGCGACATCTTGCATCCATGCCACATAGACCACATTATTTACATGCCCCAATACATCAATATGTTCAGCTTTGACGGTAATATTTAGATCAAAATATGAGGTAGCCACGTATCCATCCTGTGATTTTTCAAGTGCTTTATCGACAATTTAACAAAGCCCTCGCCAAGTTGGAATCTTTGGCAACAAAAAACCACTTCGAAAAGTGGTTTTTGAATTTTCATTCATCTTTCACAATACAGTAGCATTTATTTTGATAAAACGATTATTGAATGCGTAGACCCAATATTGCATGCTGACCTTCACGAACAATGGCAACACGAGCCACGGTATTTTTCTTCAACTCTGATACCGCTGAAACAAAATCATTGGGATTATCGATTTTTGTATTATTGACTTGAGTAATCACATCACCCGCTTGAACATTCGACTGATACGCCAAACCGTCACGTACTACATCCTGAATCAATACCCCACCCTTGATATTTAAACGGCTCTTCTCAGCATCCGACAAGGCACGAATAGACACGCCCAACACAGGACCTTTTTGTGGTTTAGTTGTATTGGTATTCTCAGCTTTTGCAGGTGTATCATCAGGTGCTGAAGTGAGTGTTGCCGAAATCACTTTGGCTTTATCATCACGTAAAACTTCAAGCTGAATACTTTGATTCGGCTGTGTACGATTCAAATAATTGAGTAACTCTGAAGTTCTTGAAATAGGTGAACCATTATATTTCATAATGACATCACCCGATCTAAAGCCTGCTTTATCTGCAGGAGAATTAGGCGAAACTTGTGTAATCAACGAACCTTCTGGTTTATCCAATTTATAGGCTTCTGCCAAATTGCGGTCAATATCTTGTAACATCACGCCTAAATAAGAACGTGTTACTTTGCCATTTTTCTTTAACTGATCAGCAACATCCATAGCAACATCAATTGGAATTGAGAATGACAAGCCCATATAGCCACCTGTCCCACTAAAAATACGCGAGTTCACACCAACCACTTGACCTTGTTGGTTAAACAGTGGACCACCTGAATTCCCGGGGTTTAAAGCCACATCCGTTTGAATAAAAGGTACCGAACTTTCACCCATCATATTACGAGATTTAGCACTAACAATCCCTGCTGAAGCTGAATAGTCAAAACCGAAGGGTGAACCGATTGCAAGTACAGGCTGCCCAACTTTGAGCTGATCCACATTTCCTGTTGTAAGCGATGGAAAATTATTGCCCTCTACTTTTAATAATGCAACATCTGTACGTGCATCACTTCCGACTACTCTCGCATCAATTTCACGGCGATCATTCAACATAATGGTAACTTTAGAGGCATCTTCCACCACATGATGGTTTGTGAGTAAATAACCATCCTTACTAATAAAAAATGCACTGCCATATGCAGTTTTTTCTTCCGGGACTTGTTGCTGTGGAATAATCACTTGATTACCAAAGAAGCGTTTTAATAGTTCTGGTACTTGTTGTTGTAAAAGCTCTTCCTGAGACATTTTTTTCACAACATTGACACTGACGACCGCAGGACTCACTTGCTCAACTAAATTAGAAAAATCAACAGGTGTAGCCGCCTGTACTTGGGTTGCTGCAATCGTAAAAACAGCAGCATACATTCCGTTTTGTATTAAGCGACTATTCATAAATTTTCGAACCCATATTTGATATTTTTGATGAAATCTGTTTGTAACATACAAACTTATATCTTTGCGTAATATTATGTTTCCTTACTTTTATAAAACAATGATTTACTTAAATACAGATTAAATCTACATTAATTTTTCATTAAGAATATTGTGCAAAAAAATTATTCTGGTCTCGAAAGCTATTGAATTTTGATCAAAAAAAGAGTGTGATGATCGGACTTTTTTAAATTAGCTGATGGACATGTCTAATTTCGAAACATCGCATCAATTTGATGTCATTGTTGTGGGGAGTGGTGGTGCGGGGCTAAGTCTGGCTCTTTCGCTACCTGATCATTTTAAAATTGCAGTTTTAGCCAAATCGGCACTGACCGATGCAAGCACCTATTTTGCCCAAGGCGGTGTGGCTGCGGTTTTAGATAAAACAGATTCTATTCAACAACATATTGATGACACCATGATTGCAGGTTCACATTTATGTGAAATGGATGCTGTTCGTCAAACCGTTGAAGGTGGACGCCCTTCTGTCGATTTTTTGCTTGAGCAAGGCGTTCAATTTACCTTAGATGATGAGGCTCAACTCCATTTAACCCGTGAAGGTGGGCATTCACAGCGTCGAATTATTCATGCTGCAGATGCCACAGGAAAGGCTATTTCCACAACATTAATTGAGCGCGCACAACAAAAAGAAAACATTCGTATTTTTGAAAATTTCATTGCGATTGATCTTATTACCACACAAAAGCTAGGAGAATTTGATGTCCAGAATCGTGCGGTAGGACTGTATGCACTCGATGAAGCCAATGAAAAGGTTCATACATTTTTAGCACCCTTTACCGCCCTTGCTTGTGGTGGTGCGATGAAAGCTTATTTATATACATCCAATCCTGACATTGCCACAGGTGATGGTATTGCTATGGCATACCGTGCAGGTTGTCGGGTTGCCAATATGGAATTCAACCAATTCCATCCCACCTGTTTGTATCATCCACAAGCTCGTTCTTTTTTAATTACCGAAGCCATGCGTGGTGAGGGTGCATATTTGCGTTTGCCTGATGGTGAACGCTTTATGCTCCGTTTCGATGAGCGTGCTGAACTCGCTCCTCGTGACATTGTTGCCCGCACCATTGATCATGAAATTAAACGCTTAGGTATCCGTCATGTGTGGTTAGACATTACTCATCAACCACCTGCATTTGTGAAAGAACATTTCCCGACCCTATATGCACGTCTGCTTGAACTCGGCATTGATATCACCACAGAGATGATTCCTGTCGTACCAGCAGCACACTATACCTGTGGCGGTGTTGTCGTTGACGAACACAGCCAAACAGATATTGCGGGTCTATATGCGATTGGTGAAACTTCTTATACAGGTTTACACGGTGCAAATCGTATGGCGAGTAACTCATTATTAGAGTGTTTTGTTTATGGCATGAGTGCAGCAAAACATATGACTGAACAATCTCATCAGCATTTTGAAGCACCGACTGTACCTGAATGGGATGCAACACAAGTCACCAATGCTGATGAGGATGTCGTAATTTTACAAAATTGGGATGAATTACGTCAGACCATGTGGAACTATGTCGGTATTGTACGAACCACGAAACGTCTACAACGTGCCTTACACCGTATTGAAATGTTAAAGCGTGAAATTACCGAATATTATCAAGATTATTATGTCAGTAAGAACTTGATTGAACTCCGTAATTTGGTCTTGGTTTCAGAAATGATTGTACGCTGTGCCATGCAACGCAAAGAATCTCGTGGTTTACATTACACGCTTGACTATCCTGAGCAATCCGATGAATTAAGAAAAACTGTTTTAACACCACCTGATTTTGGCATTGAAACACCATTGGTCAATGTCGATGTATCTCAAGTTGCATCTATTGCTTAATCAGTTGATTAAGAAAATAAAAAAAATGCCTGATTGATTCAGGCATTTTTATACATCAAATTGTATATATCAAAGATAGAAATTAAGCTTTTTGCGGAGGAATTGAATAGGTTCCTGTGACATGCGCAACAGGTTCATCCTGATCAATCGAATAAATCCATACTTCACCCACAATGAGCGCCTTACCGACTTTCATCAACTTGCATACCCCACGCAAATCAACACCACCTGAAGGTTTACGTAAAAAATTGATATTCATATTGGTGGTCACAGCCAATCCAATAATGCCAATCTCACCTAAAATAGCTACATATAAAGCAAAATCGGCAAGTGTCATCATAGTTGGCCCTGAAATTGTGCCGCCCGGACGTAAATCACTTCCGCCCACATGCCACAACATCGTTGCACCACCTTCAATAACTTCTTCAATCTCACATTTTTCCAAACTTTGCGGAAAATATTGCTGTAAAAATTGGACAATTTCTTGTTGATTACTTTTCATAAAATTCCATCTTTATATTCTTATCTACATCTGAATATAAAGACTTTGTCATTGAAAAACATGAACCCAATGGTTCTATTTTATAAATTGTAGATTCAAAATATTAATTCAAATAAGACAATGCATCTTTAAAGACCTGTTCAGGTGCTTGAGTCGCATCCAAGCGTTTCATACGCTCAGGTTCATGTCGATGGATTTCCTCAAAACCTGAACGAACTTTTGCAAAGAAGCTGACTTTTTCTTGCTCAAAACGATCTAATGCACCACGTTCACGAGCACGAGTCATGCCAAGTTCAATCGGTGCATCTAACCAAAACGTAATATCAGGCATTTGAGCAACAAAATTCGTATTTAATAACTGTAATTTGTCACGGCTTAAACCTCGTCCTGCACATTGATAGGCAAAACTTGAATCACTGAAGCGATCACACAGGACAATTTTACCTTGTGCCAAAGCAGGTAAAATCACACGCTCTACATGCTGCGCGCGTGCAGCATACATCAAGAGCAACTCAGTATCGTGACTCATTTTTTCATCATGATTGACTGAAAGCAATAAAGATCGTATCTGCTCTGCAAGCGGTGTCCCCCCCGGTTCACGAGTCAAAATAACGTCTTTACCCATAAACTGAAAATGATCATACAATTTTTGAATGAGTGTGGTTTTACCTACTCCTTCAGTGCCTTCAAAACTGATAAACATCACGACTACTCCTTAATTTTTTGCTTGCATCACAGCACGATATTCTTGCACTGCGGTATTATGATCAGACAAATTTGCAGTAAATTTATGTCCGCCATTACCTGTTGCAACAAAATAAATATTGTCTGAACTGTCAGGATGCATAGTCGCTTCAATGGCTTTCTTACTTGGTAATGCAATCGGCGTTGGTGGTAAACCATTGATAGTATAGGTGTTATAAACGGTTGGTGTACGTAAATCTTGCTTAGTAATATTACCTTTATATTGATCACCCATACCATAAATCACAGTTGGGTCTGTTTGCAGACGCATGCCTAATTTTAAACGGCGAGCAAAAACACCTGAAACTTGCTCTAACTCACGATCGACACTGGTTTCTTTTTCAATAATAGATGCCATAATCAACGCTTCATATTTGGTTTTATAAGGCACAGTAGGATCACGTTTTTCCCATGCCTCATCCAAAATTTTCATTTGACGTTGATATAAATCTAATAAAATTTGCTTATCTGATGCACCTTTTGCAAAGAAATACGTATCAGGCGCAAACAATCCTTCAGGATGATCAAATGGAATATTGAGTGCTTGTAACATTTCACGACTTGGCAAACCTGTCACTTCATGCTTAACCAAGCTGTCTTTTTTCAATGCTTTGATTAAGTCTTTTGCTGTTGTTCCTTCAATCACCAAAATACGATTCATTTGTGCATTTTCAGCATTAGAAACCATTTCTAAAACTTGACGATAACTCATGCCTTTCGTGACTTCATATACACCCGCCTTCATGGTGTCGTGTATAAAAAATTTACGATATAACTTTAAAATGAGCGGAAAACTCACCTTACCATCCTTCGCTTGTTGATCAATAAAACGAGTATAAGTATCACCATTGGTAATAGATAGATTCTGCTTTCCGCCCTTTACAGGAAAAGCTTTAAATACACTCATTTTCAACATGGCACCTGCAACAACCACAATTGCAAGCAGTGCAATAACGAAAATTTTAAACATTTTTCTGATGTTGTTGACAGTCTGTGGCTGTACTTTTTTATCGGATCGAGGCGTTGGATTGGACATAAGAATTAAACTGATTCAATTTTAAAGTTTCAAATAATTCAACACAAGGTTGAAGGTCAAGCAAACGATATTCATCTGCATCATCAATCCATGTCGATACTGCTTTCATTGGACTGAGTGCATTACAGAAAAATAAACTTTGTAGCGTTTGAATTTCCACAAGATCAACTAGACGCCGCTCACAAGGAATATGATGTTGTTGCATACGTTTTAAAATTTCTGCACGCATCACACCATGTACCCCATTATAACGGAGTTCTGGCGTAACCCATGTATTGTTTATGCGTAGAAAACAATTACTGCTCACACCTTCAACAATTTGCGTATTTAAATCACACACTAAAGCTTCCTGCCACTGCTTCTGTAGCGCTTCTTGTTTCAGCATGACTTGTTCAAGTCGATTCAATGTTTTAATACCCACCAATTCAGGCATATTTAAACCGATTTTTTGCTGTAATACACCACTATTGATCTGTGCAAACTCAAAACTGGAAGTCTCTTGCGGATAAAACAAAACATACATATCGGCAGGATGATCAGGCAATGCATAACCACGATTGCCCTCTCCGCGTGACAAAATAATTTTTAATGTGCCATTAAGTACACCCATTTTTTGATGTAGTAGTCCAATACTTTGATCAAGTAAAGTAAAATCCACATCGAGTAATAAGCGATGTGCTGAATCGATTAAACGTTTCCGATGAGCAAATTCAAGCTCAAATACCCCTTTATGAAAACGTGCGGTGCTAAAACAACCATCACCATAATGGAAAGCTCGATCAAAAATTGAAATTGAATCAATAAATTGAGAATTTTTAAGACATAACATTCGTTAAAAACCATCCTATTTTCTATAAATATAATGACTGACTACTGCAAAACTCTTTTGCACAATTACTCATATAAAATTCATTTTTTATTATTTTTTATGGATAAAGACAACCGTTATGCTTCACCCATATTTATGAACTTCACAAAAATATGGAAACAATGACCATGCAATTTTCAAAACTAAAAGTAAGCTTACTTGTCGCACTCGTTTCTGTTTCATCTGTTACTTTTGCAGCAAAAGATTTCTTAAACGTCTCATACGATCCGACCCGTGAATTGTACGATGACTTTAATAAACAATTTGGTGCATATTGGAAAAAAACAACAGGACAAGATATCAATTTTAAACAATCACACGGCGGTTCAGGTAAACAAGCACGTGCTGTTATTGATGGTTTAGATGCTGATGTTGTGACCCTTGCCTTAGCTGCCGATATTGATGCTATTGCAGAAAAAACCAATTTACTACCAAAAGATTGGCAAAATAAATTTCCTCAAAACTCAACACCTTATACATCAACCATTGTTTTCTTAGTGCGTAAAGGCAATCCTAAAGGCATTAAAGACTGGGGCGACTTGGTGAAACCGGGTGTTGAAATTGTCACACCAAATCCAAAAACCTCAGGTGGTGCACGTTGGAACTATCTGGCTGCATGGGCTTGGGCAAAACATAAATATGGTACTGATGCAAAAGCACAAGATTTTGTTCGTCAAATTTATAAACAAACCAAAGTACTCGATTCAGGTGCGCGTGGTTCAACAACTACCTTCGCTGAACGTGGTATTGGTGATGTACTTCTTGCTTGGGAAAATGAAGCTTTCTTAGCACAACGTGAGCAACCCAGTAAATTTGAAATCATTACCCCAACTTTATCTATTTTAGCTGAACCGCCAGTTGCCATTGTAGAAAAAAATGCACAAAAAGACGGCAATGCCAATGTTGCAAAAGCTTACTTAAATTACTTGTATTCGCCTGCGGGACAAACTATTGCAGCAAAAAATTACTATCGTCCACGTAATGCAAGTATTTTAAAGCAATACAGTACTGTATTTAAACCTTTAAAACTTGTAACAATTGATCAAGAATTTGGTGGTTGGAGCAAAGTTCAAAAGCAACATTTTGAAAATAATGGTGTATTCGATCAAATCGTAAAAGCGAATAGCAAATAATCAATTAAAGCAATCATTCAAAATATACAGCTCATGGGGGAGTAACGACATGATTCACACTGTAATTGTTCCGGGTGTTGGTGGCAGTGACTCTAATCATTGGCAATCTTGGTTACAACGTGAACTCATGTCTTGCTCTCGTGTGCAACAACACGATTGGAATCATCCTGTACTTCAAGAATGGATTGAAAACTTTGTTCATCACGTCAAAAAAATAGACGTTCCTATTCAAATCGTTGCACATAGTTTTGGATGTCTCACCAGTATTGCTGCATTGGCTCAACATCCAGAGTTCACAACCAAAATCAAAAAATTGATTTTAGTTGCACCTGCTAACCCTGCTCGCTTTGGTGTACATGGTTTTGCACGTAATAGCCCAAATGATTACGCAACTTACTTTCATCAACTCAAAATTGCGGTACCCACTGAAATGATTATTTCTGAAAATGATCCTTGGTTAAATTTTGATGATGCACTGACTTTGGCTCAAGCATGGCGAATTAAACCTCGTAACTTAGGTCAGGTCGGACATATCAATGTTGCCTCAGGTTTTGGACCCTTTCCAGAAATATATGATCACTTGATCTGTGAGCCACAGCACGCATATATCAATAATATTGATGATGAAAAGTTGTTTTTTAAATTTGCAATTTAGCTCCTGCATTTTATGCTTGGCAAAATTTATTTTATAGCTCACTGATTTCAGTCAGCTTTCTCTCTTTGAGGAGTCAACATGTCGCAGCGTTCCCGAGTGCTGCCAGGATTTGGTCTTTCACTAGGCTTCACCCTAGCGTATTTATCATTAATTGTGCTGATCCCATTGTCCGCAGTGTTTATCAAATCCCTTGGAATTGGTTGGGATGGCTTATGGGAAATTCTCAGTTCTGAACGAATTTTAAAATCACTACAGCTTAGTTTTGGTACAGCCATAATTGCTGCACTGATTAATGTTTTTTTTGGTTTATTACTCGCTTGGTGTCTTGTCCGTTACTCCTTTCCTGGAAAACGTATTGTCGATGCATTGGTCGATTTACCTTTTGCACTCCCAACGGCGGTTGCAGGTATTGCACTGACCTCATTGTACGCACCGACAGGTTGGATTGGACAATATCTTGAACCCATTGGCATTAAAGTCGCATATACCCCAATCGGGATTACCTTAGCTTTAATTTTTATTGGTATTCCTTTTGTTGTCCGTACGGTACAACCCGTCCTTGCCGATTTAGAAACTGAACTTGAAGAAGCAGCATCTGCCCTTGGTGCAAATCGTTTCCAAATTATCACCAAAATTATTTTGCCAATTTTATTTCCTGCACTACTCACAGGTTTTGCTTTGGCATTTGCACGCGGTGTAGGTGAATACGGCTCAGTTATTTTCATTGCAGGTAATCAGCCTTTTGAAACTGAAATTGCACCATTGATGATTATTTCTCGCCTTGAAGAATATGACTATGCAGGTGCAACCACCATTGCTGTGGTCATGCTTGTACTTTCATTCTTCATCTTGTTTTTAATTAACCTTATTCAGGCTTGGGCAAGTCGCCGTACAGGGAGAACTGCACGATGAGTTCATCTTCTAGCAGTGCTTTAGCACAAAAATTACAATCTCGAGATGCGACACGAGAACCCACTTGGGTCAAAGTTACCCTCATTATCATCGCCATGATTTTCTTTATGAGTTGCTTGATTTTACCGTTGATTTTGGTTTTCGTTGAAGCCTTTAAACAAGGTGTTGAGGTTTATTTCCAAGCGTTAGTCAATCCTGATACTTTATCCGCAGTGAAATTAACCTTACTCACAGCTGCAATTGCTGTTCCACTTAACGTGGTATTTGGTGTTGCTGCTGCATGGTGTGTAGCCAAATTTAACTTCCGTGGCAAAGCGATTTTAACCACGATTATTGATATGCCCTTTTCAGTTTCACCAGTCATTGCAGGTTTAATGATCGTGCTGATTTTTGGTTCGCAAGGTTGGTTCGGCAGTTGGTTGATCGACAACGACATCAAAATTTTGTATGCCACACCTGCAATTGTATTGGCGACTATATTCATTACTGTGCCTTTTGTTGCCCGTGAACTCATTCCTTTAATGGAAGCACAAGGCATTGAAGAAGAAGAAGCTGCAATTGTACTGGGTGCTTCAGGTTGGCAAACCTTTTGGAAGGTGACTTTACCCAATATTAAATGGGGACTTATTTACGGCATCATTCTATGTAATGCCCGTGCAATGGGTGAATTTGGTGCAGTGTCTGTGGTTTCAGGTCACATTCGTGGTGAAACCAATACATTGCCGCTCCACGTTGAAATTTTATACAACGAATATACATTTAGTGCAGCATTTGCTGTGTCGTCACTGCTTGCCCTGCTGGCTATTTTCACCCTGATTTTAAAAACATGGGTTGAAATTCGTCAGGAAAAACAAGACCAACGCAATGACAATGCAACTGCTTAAGGAATTACATTATGAGTATTCAAGTTAAAAATATTGCAAAAAATTTTGGTGCGTTCCATGCACTTAAAGACATCTCTTTAGACTTTCCTGAAGGTCAATTGGTTGCATTACTTGGACCATCGGGTTGTGGTAAAACCACACTGCTTCGCATCATTGCCGGTCTTGAATCTGCGGACAAAGGTCAAGTAATTTTAGAAGGTCAAGATGCCACCAACGTTCATGTTCGTGAACGTCAAGTCGGTTTTGTATTCCAACATTATGCATTGTTTCGTCACATGACCGTATTTGACAACATTGCTTTTGGTTTACGTGTCCGCCCTCGTTCAACGCGTCCAAATGAAGCCGAAATTAAAAAGCGTGTGACACGTTTACTTGATTTGGTACAACTCGGTTTCCTTGCTGATCGTTACCCTGCACAACTTTCAGGTGGTCAACGCCAGCGTATTGCACTCGCACGTGCGCTGGCTGTTGAACCGCGTGTACTTTTACTCGATGAACCTTTTGGTGCTCTCGATGCCAAAGTTCGTAAAGAATTACGCCGTTGGCTACGTACCTTGCATGATGAATTACACATCACTTCTATTTTTGTAACACACGATCAAGAGGAGGCACTTGAAGTTGCTGACCAAATTGTGGTGATGAACAAAGGTGATATCGAACAAATTGGTTCACCACGTGAAGTGTATGAAAATCCAACCACACCATTTGTCTTTGACTTCTTGGGTCAAGCCAATCGTTTTGAAGGTACAAAATCTCAAGGGCTGATTCAAATTGGTTCGGATCGTATTCAATTGCCTGAGCCACAAAATGTATCAGATGGACAAGTGATTGCTTTTGCACGTCCACATGAATTACGCATTCATGCACAACCGACTGAAAATGCATTCCAAGCCACGTTCTTACGTGAAATTTGGATTGCAGGAAAAATCATGGCGGAGTTACAAGACAGCGCAGATAATCTGATTGAAATTACACTCAGCTCAGAAGATGCTAAATTACATCAATTCCGACCAAACCAAACCGTATGGATCAGTGCATCCGCATTACATCTTTTTGCAAATCAGGTTGCGTAACACAACCGCAGGATGAGCAGCACATATGCTGACTCATCCCCATTTAAGGTACCGAAGGACATGAACTTTCAGCAATTAAGAATTATCCGGGAAACAGTTCGTCAAAATTATAATTTAACCGAAGCTTCGGCTGCACTTTACACCTCTCAATCGGGCGTGAGTAAACACATCAAAGACCTTGAAGATGAGTTAGGTGTACAACTTTTTGTCCGTAAAGGAAAACGCTTATTGGGTTTAACTGAACCCGGTCAAGCACTACTCAGTATTGTTGAACGTATGCTGATTGACTCAGATAATATTAAACGTCTTGCTGATGACTTCAATAAAGTCGATGAAGGTACACTGACGATTGCAACCACACACACACAAGCACGTTATGTTTTACCACCCATCGTCAATGCATTTAAAAAATTATTTCCAAAAGTCCATTTAGTTTTACAACAAGCAAGCCCTGTAGAAATTGTTGAAATGCTGTTACTGGGTGTAGCTGATATTGGTATTGCGACAGAATCACTCATGGCTGAAGATAACTTAGGCAGTGTGTCATTTTATAACTGGAAACACTGCATCATTACACCGAATGACCATCCGTTAGCACAGCTTAATCCAAAAGAAATCACCTTAGAAAAGTTGGCTGAATATCCAATTATTACCTATCATGGTGGTTTTACAGGGCGTTCTAAAATTGATACTGCCTTTGATGATGCAGGACTTAATGTCGATATCGTGATGTCAGCACTTGATGCCGATGTAATTAAAACTTATGTCGAACTCGGTATGGGTGTTGGTATTGTCAATGATGTAGCTTATGACACTGAACG
>CAXYZD010000038.1:0-18045 GCA_964293455.1 uncultured Acinetobacter sp.
ATGTTGACCATGTGCTGCTGGAATTTTAGCTTTTTTAGCATAGGTTCCCGGAATATAGTTGTAAATATAGTCCCAGCGTAAAGGATTCATCGGATCTGTTACTGTTGGACTGCCCAGTAAAAAACGAACCTGCTGGTAAGTCATGCCTACCTGAACTTTTGAAGCTTGTGCCTGCGTTAATGGTGTACCTTGTGGAATATCAACTTTATATACTCCAAGAACAGAACACCCACCAAGCAATGAAGCGACGAATAACGTCAGCATGATTTTTTGCATTTTGCTACACTATCCCAAATTAATTATGATGCATTTGATCCACGGATAGATCATACTGCATCTCAACTCTGTTTCATATTCCAACTTAAAATTTGTTGAGAGACCTTTTTATATGGCTATTTCAAATCAGGACTTACGCAAAGCTGGACTGAAAGTTACTTTACCACGAATCAAGATTTTGGAATTATTGGAAAATTCAAAACAACATCACTTGAGCGCGGAAGACATTTATAAAACATTGCTTGAGCAAGGGGAAGATGTCGGCCTTGCTACGGTATATCGTGTGTTAACGCAATTTGAAGCGGCAGGGATTATCCAACGCCATCATTTTGAAAACAATCATTCTGTTTTTGAAATCATGCAGGACGATCACCATGACCATCTCGTGTGCCTAAATTGTAGTAAAGTCGTTGAATTTACAAATGATACGATTGAACAAGAACAGCATGGTGTCGCAGATAAATTTGGTTTTACCCTCACAGGTCACTCATTAAATTTGTATGGTTATTGCGATTCTACTGAGTGTCAGGAAGCCTATCGTAAAAAATAAAATCACATAAATACAACAAATTAAAAGGCGCTAAATTGATTTAGCGCCTTTTAATTTGCATCAATGATGTAAGGGGTGACTGAATTATTGACCGTCAAAAGTCAATTTATTGCCAGAGTTTAACAATTGCGCACCCCCTTCCTCATCCAATTTAATTTGCAGACGCAAGTCATTTGGTGAGTCGGCATGTTTCAATGCATCTTTATAAGTCACTTGATCGGCTTTATACAGGTCGAAAAGTGCTTGGTCAAAGGTTTGCATACCGAGTTCACGTGAACGCTTCATCAAATCTTTAATTTCGTGGACTTCACCTTTACGGATCAAGTCTGAAATTAACGGTGAGTTGATCAAAATTTCAATGGCTGCACGACGTGAATTACCATCAGGGGTTGGAATGAGCTGCTGTGCAACCATCGCTTTTAAGTTCAGTGACAAGTCCATGAACAGCTGGCTATGACGATCTGACTCAAAGAAGTGAATAATACGGTCAATCGCCTGATTGGCATTGTTGGCATGCAGAGTTGCAAAGACAAGGTGACCTGTTTCTGCAAAGGCAATCGCATAGTCCATGGTTTCACGAGAACGAATCTCACCAATCAGAATGACATCAGGTGCTTGACGTAAGCTATTTTTCAGCGCAATTTCAAATGAATCAGTATCAATACCGACTTCACGCTGCGTGATGATACAGCCTGCATGTTGATGCACAAATTCAATTGGGTCTTCAATGGTAATGATATGACCTTTAGAATTATGATTACGATAACCAATTAATGAAGCCAAAGAGGTCGATTTACCTGTACCTGTCGCACCTACAAAAATGATGATGCCACGTTTGGTCATTGCCAAATCTTTCAAAATGGGTGGCAATTGTAATTGTTCAGGCGTTGGAATGACCGTTTCAATACGGCGTAGAATCATGCCCGGTTCATCACGTTGCTGGAATGCACTGACACGAAAACGTGCAGTTTTATCTTTGTTCATAATGGCAAAGTTACATTCACGGGTCTCAGCAAACTCTTTTCGTTGTTTTTCACTCATAATTGAGTTCACCAACTGACCAACAACTTCGCCCGATAGTTTTGTTTTAGCAACAGGCGTAATTTGCCCGTTGATTTTCATGGATGGTTCAACTTCGGCAGTGACAAATAAGTCCGATGCCTGATGTTCAATCATCAGGTTGAGTAAGTCATTAAAATCCATAATTATTCCCCGAAAAATTTAAAATTATTATAAGAATGATTCTGGTTGTTTTGCCGCAGTACGTGCAGCTTGAGGGCTAATCACACCTTTTGAAACCAAAGTTTTTAAGCTTTGATCGAGTGTAGTCATGCCGTAGTTTGCACCGGTCTGAATCGCAGAATACATTTGTGCAACTTTATTTTCACGAATCAAGTTACGAATCGCAGGAACGCCAATCATAATTTCGTGTGCAGCCACACGACCACCACCCGTTTTTTTCAATAGCGTCTGAGAAATTACGGCTTGTAATGATTCAGATAACATCGCACGAATCATATCTTTTTCTTCGGCAGGGAATACGTCAATCACACGGTCAATGGTTTTTGCCGCAGAGGTGGTATGTAGGGTACCAAAGACAAGGTGACCTGTTTCCGCAGCCGTCAATGCAAGACGAATGGTTTCAAGGTCACGCATCTCACCGACCAAGATAATATCAGGGTCTTCACGTAGTGCTGAACGTAGTGCTTCGTTAAAGCCATGTGTATCACGATGCACTTCACGTTGGTTAATCAAGCATTTTTTTGATTGGTGTACAAATTCGATAGGATCTTCGACCGTTAAAATATGGTCATAGCGATTGTCGTTAATATAATCGACCATCGCTGCAAGTGTGGTCGATTTACCCGAACCTGTTGGTCCTGTCACCAAAACTATTCCACGTGGATAATCACAAATATCTTTAAAAATTTGACCGAGACCTAAATCTTCCATGGTTAAAACTTTTGATGGAATGGTACGAAATACGCCGCCCGCACCACGGTTTTGGTTAAATGCATTGACACGGAAACGAGCGACACCTGGAATTTCAAATGAAAAGTCGGTTTCGAGCAATTCTTCAAAGTCACGGCGTTGTTTATCGTTCATGATGTCATAGATAAGACGGTGGACATCTTTATGCTCAAGAGCAGGGAGGTTAATACGACGTACTTCACCATCGACACGAATCATCGGTGGCATACCCGCTGAAAGATGTAAATCAGATGCCCCGTTCTTGACTGAAAAAGCCAATAATTCTGTAATATCCATAATTTTCCCAAAGAAGATTTTTGCTTATTTGTTTTGTAGCATAATATAAGGTATCACTCAGCTTAACCAACATTTAATTAAGTCTAAGCTGAAAAAATTGCTGAAATGAGATGTCTGTCAATGAATGATTTGAACCAAGCCCGTAATCAGGTACTCGAGCAAATTAAAACTGCATGTGAACAATCGGGATGTGATCCAAAAGATGTTCACTTATTGGCGGTATCGAAAACTCAACCCACAGAGGCTCTACAGCAAATGTATGCAGTTGGGCAACGTGCATTTGGTGAAAATTATTTGCAAGAAGCATTGGATAAAATCAGTGCTTTAAAAGACTTAGATATTGAGTGGCATTTTATTGGACATGTACAACGCAATAAAACCAAGCATTTGGCAGAAAATTTTGCATGGGTACATGGCGTAGATCGTTTGATTATTGCTGAGCGATTGTCTACACAGCGTGCTGAAAACTTACCTAAATTGAATATTTGTATTCAAGTCAATATTGATGCACAAGATTCTAAAGACGGCTGTCAGCCTGACGAAGTTGCAGGATTGGTGAAGCAAATCAGCCAATTGCCAAATATTCGTTTACGTGGCTTGATGGTCATTCCTGCACCTGAAAATACTTATGCATTTAAAGATGCTAAAGCATTATTTGAAAATGTTCGAGATCAACATGCTCAAGTTGAAGACTGGGATACGTTGAGTATGGGCATGTCAGCAGATCTGCAAGATGCGATTGCCGCAGGAGCAAGCATTGTTCGAGTTGGAACGGCTTTGTTTGGAAAACGAGATTATCCGATAGCTTAAAATCAGTATAATGATTTTGTATGTGTGATCTGAAAAATGAACCCATCAGATCACTTTTGGGTGAATGGTTAGACTTTTCTACAAATTTTCAGTACAACAAATTTAACAACAAAATTTGATTATGACGGAAAGAAGAGCGAAAAGGATATGTCAGCGTATTATCAATTATTAAAGCGTCAGACCGATACAGATGGCACAGTGATTAGTCATTATCAATCAACTGAGCATGTTCAAGGGGCATGGAATCCAAATGAACAGCACATGGCGCCCGTGACAGGTTTGTTATGTGCGGAGCAAGAACAGTTTTTTCCTCGTGAAAATATGAGAATTGGGCGTGTTAGCCTCGATATTTTTGGCTTGATTGAACAAGGTGAATTTTCGATTCAGACTCAAGTGATTCGAGCAGGAAAAACCATCGAATTAATTGAGTCAAATATGCAAAGCAAGGGTAAAACTTTGGTGGTTTGCCGCAGTTGGCGTATGCAACAACAAGATACAACGGCTATTCAAGGGCTTGAGGATCAATTACATATTCCTATTGAAAATATGCCTGAGAATTTACCAAGATTTGATGAAATGTATCAATGGGAGGGAGGATATATTCGTACCGTTGAAGCACGTACAGCAGGGCATCGACAAGGCAAAGGGATGGTGTGGTTTCGTAGTCCATTAGAACTTGTACAGGGTGAAAAGACGACTGATTTTGCACGTATTTTGAGTTTGGTCGATATGGCAAATGGAACAGTACCAAGACAAAATCGTCCTTTAGATTGGGGTTTTCCAAATTTAGATTTACAGATTCATTTACATCGTGCACCACAAGGTGAATGGCTTGGTTTAGAGGTTGTTCAGCAATACGGCGCAGATGGAATCGGTTTATCGAGTGCCGTGCTACATGACACACAGGGACTTTTTGGACGCAGTGAGCAAATATTAACGCTCAGACCGATGCGTTAATATTTAAGCTATTTTGATCATTTTATAGATGAGTCATAAAAGCGCTGATGATTGAATCGGCGTTTTTAAATCAGTGTTATAATATTACAAAAGAATAAAAATTATCTCATAGCAAGATACATAAATCAGCGTTAATCTCGAAATTGATAATAGTCTAAATTCTTAAAAAATACTCTCAGGATGTGGATACCAAAAAGATTCTGAAGAAATCCTATACCTAAAATAATGATTCAAAAGGAATAAATTATGAAAAAATTATATCTATTGTTCTTTTTACTGATTGGGTTTGTGCTATCTGCATGTTCACAAAAAACTGAAGAACGTTCATCAAAAACGACAACAGAAGTGACTCATGCAGAAGCAGCTGATCAGGCTGCCAATAATAGCGTTGCCAAAGATGAAAAACTCGGAACAGGATGGGGGGATGAAATTGACTCTCATGTGACCGAAATTGACTTAAAACGTAAATCCAATACGCCACTTTCAGAAACATTGGTGCAGTACGCTGACAAAGCCTATGAAGGGCGTGAAGTAAAATCTATTTCAATTGCTGCGGGTAAAATTAGCTTCTCAATTGTTGATGATCGTGGTGATGAGTTGGCATTATATCGTGTTGGACAACGCTATTATTTACAAGGTAAGCAAGGGCAAAGCTATCAATTACATTATGAAAATAACACTGGTAAAACCTTTGAAATTGTTAGCAGTGTAGATGGCATTGATGTCATTGACGGTAGTGCAGCATCACGCAGTAACTCAGGTTATGTCTTGCATCCCCATGATGAATTGACCATTGAAGGCTTCCGTAAAAGTGAAAATGCTGTTGCTTCTTTTACCTTTAGTAAACCAAAAGACGCTTATGCAGCAAATTCGGACAATGGCTCAATTCAAAATACAGGAATCATTGGCACTGTAGTGTATGAGTTGAAAGTACCTGAAGTAGAAGCAAAACCAAACAATAAATATGCACCACCACCGAATGCTTTTCCTGCTGATCGATAAGCTATATTTTTGTTTGCTTATTAGGTAAAACTATTTAAATGGACTGAAACTATATTTTCAGTCCATTTTTGAAATTAATTTCATTCAAATTTGAATACTTATAGAAAAGCTCTATTTCTATAAGTATAAAATAGCCATTTAGCAGACGACTTCAATGGTACTTGCACCTGCGCCCAAAGGGCGTACCTGAATTTGCACAGGAATACGTTCATGCATCTCTTGAATATGCGAGATCAACACGACTTTACGTCCTTGGTTTTGCAATTGATCAAGCGCATTCATCACCATATGCAGGCTTGATGCATCAAGTGTCCCAAAACCTTCATCAATAAACAGACTTTCAATTTTGGTACTACCTGATGCCATATTGGCAATTGCTAGTGATAAGGCAAGGGCAGTCAGAAAGGATTCACCGCCCGAAAGTGATGCTACAGAGCGTGTTTCACCATCCATATCATGGTCAATAATGGCAAGACTGAGTGAGTTATCTAAACGTTTTAAAGTATAGCGTTGAGATAACATCGCAAGTTGCTGATTGGCATGTTCAAGTAAAATATCAAGGTTATATTGCTGTGCATAATCACGGAATTTTTTACCGTTGGCATCGCCCATTAAACCTGAAATTTTACTCCAACGATGTTCCTCAACTTGAACTTCAGCAATTTGATCAGAAAATTGTCTTTGTTTAGCAATATTTTGCTGATGTAGCTCAAGTTTTAGTTTGAAACCATCTCGAACTTCCAATTGTGATTTAAGGCTTGCAGTATTTTGGGCAACCAATTGCTGTAATTGTGTCAGATCAATTTCAGGTTGATGTTGCATATGCTCAGCCAACTGTTCTTGTAGGGCGTTGAGAGATGCAACGGCTTCATTAAATGAGCGCTCAGCAGTTTGTAATTGCTGACGAATCTCCTTTTGTTGTGCATGGCTGACTTGTGCTAATTCGCTTAAATCTTGCATTTGGAAATTGCTATGCTGATTGAGCCATTGCTGAATATTTGTATTAATTAGATCAGTACTGTTTTGATTTTGTTGGGCTTGTACTTTGAGTTGATCAAGCACATTTTTATCATATTCAAATTGTTGACGCAGTGATTCAAAACTCTGCTTTCCTTGTTGATATTGACCTTGAACCTGTTGACGTTTTTGCTCAAATTGGCTCAACCATTCATGGGGTTTAATGTCGGTTAGACCTGTCATTTTCAAAATTAGTCGATTGGCTGTTTCAGTATTGTCTAACCCTTGTTTTTTGATTTCTTCTAAATGTTTTGAAACCTCAGTGATTTGTTTGACTGTATTCTCAAGAGTCAATGTTAAAGTTTTGAGTTGTTGATTTTGTTCCTCTAACTGTTTAAAAAGCTGTTCAAGCTGATCTAAATACTGAATCCGCTGATTCAAACGTTCCAATATGGGCTGAGAAGTTGCAAGGGGATGCTGTTGCCAAGCTGTTTTTTCAACATTGGTTAGGCAATTTACAATTTGCTCAACTTGCGTTTGTAGTTGTTGTGCAGTTTGAATTAAGTATTCAGTCTGTTGAATATTTTGACTAAGCTGTTGTTGCGATTTAATGCTTTGCATCCATGTATTGATTTGTATTTCAATCTGTTGTAAATCAAGTTGATGTTGTTGTTTTAATTGTTCAAGTTGTGCGGTAATGGCAGATTGAATTTGATTCAAATCTAATTCAATATTCACATTCTTAACAAGTTCAGTCAGTGTGTTTTCTAGTATCGTTTTACGATCAGTATTCTTTTGAATAGAGATTTGATATTGTGACAATTCTGCATTTAAGGTGCTGAATTGTTGTTGTAAACCTTGCCATTCTTGCAAAGTTTTCTGTTCCGTTTGAAGGGCTTGCTGTTCTTGTTGCTGTTGCAATTCAAACAAGGCTTTAGACACTGCTGCATCATCCACTTTATAGGGGTGCAATGTACTGCCACAAACTAGACAGGGTTTATGATCTTGCAGTTCTGCACGTAAATTTTCAATATTTTCAGTGTGCAATAAGCGTTGTGTTTGCAAAATTTCTTGCAGCTTTAAGCGTTCAGTTTTTGTCGTTTGATAGCTTTGTTCTGCTTGTACGGTGTCCATTTTTAAAATTTGAGACTGTTCAAGCATGGTTTTTAATGTGTCATTGAGTTGCTGAAATTCAGCTTTAACTTCAAAATAATCAATGAGTTTCTGTTGAATAGAGTCAAGCTGATTGCGTTGATTCAGCTTGAATTCACGTTGTTGACGAGCTTGCTCAATGTGTTGTTCGAGTTGTTCAATATTACCAAATTGATTAATAAATTGAGCGAACTGATTTTTCTGTTGAGTCAATTGTTGTTCAGCTTGGATTTGATTGCCTAATTGGTTTTCAATCTGTTGATATTTTTGAATAAATTGTTCTAACTGTTGTATATAGGTAGTTAAGCCTCTATCTAAATTTGCATATTGTGATGTTTCTGAAACTTTTTGATTTGTAAATAATTGCTGTTGTAATATCTGCTGAATCAGGTCTTCTAAGTTAAGTTTTTTTTCCTGCAATGGTTTTTGATCAGACTCTAAGGCGCTTAATTTAGCATTGACCTTTTTATACTCCTCACCAATACGATCACGTTCAGTATTGCAATGACGTACCTGATTGATGGCTTCAAAGTATGTATTTTCAAAGTTTTGTTGTTCATTAAAGGCTGTTTCGGTTTGCGTAAAGTGTATTTGTTCAGCATTAAAACGAGCTTGTAATGTATCAAAATCCAATTGCTGTTGCTGTATTTTGGGTGCAAGTTGCCGTGCTGTTTTAAGTAATTCTTGTTGCTGATCGACTTGAGATCGAATTTCAGAAAAAACTTCTAAGCGGGCTAATTGTGTGCGTTCAGGGGTTAAATCTTGCTGTACTTTTTTTTGCACATCAACTGCTTGTTGTTTTGTAGCAATGTCAGTATGCAATTTTTGCTGACGTTCAAACCATTGTCGTTGTTGCTCAAGTTGTATTTTTTCAGCTTCAAATTTTTTATAGTTAGTATCTAATTGTTTAAATTGAATATTTAATTCAGTCACTTGTTCATCGGTCAAGAGATCAATATTGCCGAGGAAGCTTTCCAATTCTTTACGTCTTAAAGCAACAGATTTAGTCCGTTCAAATGCCAATTGTCCAATTTTTGCAAAAATTGCAGAGTCAGTCAGATATTCAAGCAACTCACCACGTTCATTGTCACGTGCTTTTAAAAATGCAGTCACTTCCGATTGTGCTAAGAGTACCGCACGAGTGAATTGTTCAAAACTCAGTTGAGTGATTTTTTGAATGCTGATGTCAACCGCTTTGGTTTTGTCCGCAACAGTAATACGATCGGTGATACACTTTAAATAACGTTGTACACTTTGTAGTTTTCCGTCAGCTTTTTCACGTGAGCGTTTCAGCTCCCAACGAGCTAAATAAACTTTTTGATCTTGTGCGACAAAGGTCAGTTCGGCAAAACCATGTGCTGTTCCTCGTCTAAGTATGGTTAAAGGCGAGTTCGTGTGTAGTTCGGAACCATCAATATCGGTCAGTTTTCCATCACTGTCTTTTAAACGTGGAATTCGGTTAAAAAGAGCAAGACACATCGCATCTAAAATAGTCGATTTGCCTGCGCCTGTTTTCCCAACAATGGCAATTAAACCTGCTGAAGCCAAAGGGTCTGCTTCAAAATCAATAAAATGTTCACCTGCAAGTGATGCCAAATTTTTAAGTCGAATTGATAAAATTTTCATGTCAAATCCTTATGCTTCACGTTCATCTTCAAGTGATTTTTCGGCTTCTTGAACAAGGCTTAAAAAGTCTTTCAGTACAGCATCATCACCCGTAAAACCTTCTTTTTGCCAAATTTTCTGGAACAATTTTTCAGGTGTCGGCGGTTCTAAATGCACGGCTGTATTTGTATCACCTAGATGATCGGTTGCAAGACGTTTACGGGCGATACGGACAATCCGATAACGACTTTTTGGAATTATTTCTTCAACCTGTTGGCGTAGATTCGGTGGTGGTGGCGTAAGCGTGTGATATTCAATATCAACAAATTCACGTTGATCAATCTCGGTAATTTCGCCCTCAGGTAATGTTTGAATCTGTGCAAGAACTTCGGTTAATTCCCCTGCAATTTTGTGTAATTTGATAGAGCGTGGAATGAAAATCGGTTCAAAATTAAAACGGGATTCATCATTTTTAGTCGGATCAATGGTGACTTCAACAATTTGATGTTTATAATTAATTTCGCTAAAGGAGAGTGGTAGGGGCGAACCACTATAGCGAATATGCGCTTGTCCTACTTTTTGTGGTTTATGCAAATGTCCAAGAGCAACATAATCAATCACATCATCAAATAAAGCAGTCGATAATGCTTCTTCATTACCAATAATAATCGGGCGTTCAGATTCAGAGGTTTCACTGCCTTGCATATGTGCATGTGACATTAAAATCAGTGCTTGATCAGCCGTTTTACGTTGTTTGGCTTCGGAAATGAGCTGTTGATGTATGTAAGCAATCGCATTTTGACTGTTGGTGGTTTGCTCATTGAAGCCAGTTATTTCAGACGGACGCAGGAAAGGTAGAGCCAAGCACCAAGCTACAGTATTTTGCTGTTCATCTGTCATTGGAATGAGTAAGTGATCTAAATTGATTTGACCATCAGCATTTTTATGGATGACACCAACAGATTTGGCATTGTACTTTTCAAGTAGAGGCTCAACTTGTTCAATGCGATAACCCGAGTCATGATTACCTGCAATCATCAGGGTTTGCATGTGCGGTGCAATATCATGTGCATCTGCTAAAAATTGGTACAGTTGTTTTTGTGCTGCCGATGCAGGGTTAATGACATCAAAAATATCACCAGCAATGAGCAGTGCGTGTGGTTGTCGTTCTTTGATTTGTATGAGTAACCACGCTAAAAATTGTTCATGTTCAAATTGTCGTGAGTGACTATGAAAGTATTGCCCAAGATGCCAATCAGATGTATGGAAAAAGCGTACAGTCATAAAAACTCAAGTATTTGAAATGCCCAAGGTAATTTAGCATATTTTAACTTGAGCATGACATTTGAACAGCCTGATTAACGCAATTGTACGCTGAGTTCAGTCGTACTCTTTTCGTTTTCATTTTTAATCATCAGTACATACAGCTGAGATTTATTTATTTGAAATTACTCAATTTAAATATTGTAGATAGTATAATGATTCATCTTAACTTTGCTTTAGTGATTATTTAACTGGTACATTTTGTAATGCACGATAGATTTGATCTAAAAACTTTTGCTGTTCTGTGTTCTCTTTAAAATAGCGTTGATAGTTCACGCTACAACTTTCCACATCAATAATATTCTTTTTATTGAACGACCAATCATTGCTATTTTGTATGGTAATGCCTAAGTCATCACTACAACTGTCCCATAATTTTGAAAATTGTGATTGATCTTGAGCATTGAGCTTTGACAAATCAGCATAAACGCTATAGCCAGTCATTGCAGAGTTAAAAAACTTATTAATGGAATCAATGGGTACACCACCCCAAATAATATTTGCATTGTTTGGGAAATCAATCGTTGTCAGTTTAGCTTCCGAAAGTGGTTTGTTCTGTTGTCCCTTTTTGAAATAAGTAATTTCGTAGGTGAGCTTCGTTCCGATGGGTACAGCAATGTTTTTGATGGTTAATGGTTGTGTGGTAATGAAATAGGGATAGTTTGGCTGTGCATTATGACCTTCAGCGTTGGCTTGGTAGGGAATATATAGGATTGCACCGATAAGCAGTGTAGAAAAAATAATACTCTTTTTTTTACTGTCATTTCCTTGAGAAATCTTGTGTTGTTTCACATTGTTATATTGGCTCAGGATATTTTTCATTTTTATTGACCTCTTCATTTTGATGAAGTATGTCATTTTTATATGGATGGCATGATAGGTAATTTGTATTTGATACGTTTTAAATGATGTTTTAAATGAAGTGTTAATGATGCTGAAAAAAGGCAAAATAAAGCCGACGATTCGAGTGATGAGTAAATCGTCGGCCAAAATACGTTGTGATTTATGATTCGGACTGCTGTTCCAAATCGTATCCACATCGTATGGATTTTTAGTCTCAGGTAGTCAAGGTGATCATGCTTATTTGCGGATGCCGGTGCAAATAAAAATGACTTTTATGAACCTTATGTATATATAACGACAGTTTATTTCAATTGGTTGACATAAAATTTAAAAATAATTGAAATATTTTCTATACTGTGTCAATGCAATTCAATTTGAGTAATTTACATGGCTGTTTTGAGCAAATATTTTTTAAGATTTTTTCTATACTGTGTTGTTTTAACTATGATCTTTGGCTTTATTGCGGCATTGGTACCGAATTCGGTTGCTCGACTTTTTACGGCATTTCCATTTTTAATTGCAATGGTGCTAGTCCTGTATCACTTTATCAAAAAAGAACAGCGTGCACCAACGCGATTAGAACGTAATAAAATTTCATTGGGTTTGATTCTCATTTTCTTTTTTTACAATATCTGTTTTGCATTGCTTGGCCCACTACTTTTCAATTGGCAGGTTGAAAATATTATCAGTATTTGGCTGAGCTCCATTGGTCAAAAAGAATTTCTATTTCAACTCATTGCACAATTGATGATGTATATGATTCCACTTTATGTGATTACATGGTGGTTTTATGGTAAGCAAGCACAGCGTATGGCTGCAAAAATGTATCCAAATTAAATTTGGCTTGATTTTTTTAATTGTTTATTCATGTTATAACTTAAGTTGTCAGCATTTTGTGGCTATGAGTAGAATGAATATATTACATTTATTCAAAGGTTTATAGCCAATCACATCGTCATAGATTAGAACAATAAAAGGTGGCTTATGATTCAAGAAAAAGTATTGATTACAGGGGCTTCAGGTTTTATTGGGCAACGCCTTGTTAAGTTTTTGCTTGATCGTGATTTTCAGGTTATTGCTTTGACTCGTCAGGCAAATCGTGTTGTAAAACATCCAAATATGAAATGGATTCAGCGTTTTGATGAGATTAAAACGCATCAAATTGATTATGTGGTCAATTTGGCGGGTGAAAGTATTGGTGAGGGACGTTGGACAGATGAACGTAAAAAACAGCTCATTCAAAGTCGAGTCGAAACGACAGAGCAATTGTACCGCTATTTGAAAAAGAATCAGATAAAACCGAAACGGATTATTTCAGGTTCAGCGATTGGTTTTTATGGTATTGATCCCTTAGAAATTTGGAATAAAAATTGTGACGAGCAAAGTGAACCACAAGCTATTTTTATGTCGGAATTGTGCCAACAATGGGAACAAGAAGCTTTAAAAGATGCTGAACAAGATACACGAATTATTCGATTAGGTATCGTGTTTGGTCAGGGTGGGGGGATTTTACCAAAAATGTTACTGCCGATTAAATTAAATCTGATTGGGAAAATAGGTTCAGGTAAACAGCCGATTACTTGGGTGCATATGGATGATGTGATTCAAGCCATTTACTTTCTATTTAAAACCACAACAACAGAGAAAATTTATAATCTTGTTGCACCCGATCATCTCTCTCAAGCTGAATTTGCGAAAATCACTGCATTGGCTTTCAAGCGTAAACCATTTTTTAGACTTCCTGCATCGGTGATGCGTTTGATGATGGGCGAGCAGTCACAATTGGTGCTCAATGGACAGTATGTTAAACCGAGTGCATTGCTGGCAGCAGGATTTAATTTTAAATATCTGGACTATAAATTGGCATTAAAAAATATCATGGGCGAATAACATGATTATTTTTCTATTTTTAAAATCAGTTGTAATGGCGAATAAGCCGTAGGGTCAAGGCTTGTTGGTTGCTTGAGCATCAGTTGTCTGAGTAATTTTGCCGATGACGGTCCCATACATAAACCATTTCGATAATGTCCGAAGTTCGCCCAAAGATTGTCAATATTTGGCATTTGTCCAATATAGGGAATACCTGTGGGTGAGCTTGGGCGTAAACCTGCCCATTGTTTCACGATTGGGAAATTGGCAAGTTCAGGGATGATTTCAGTACAGGCTTTATAAATATTTTGTTGAGTTTGCACTGATGGTCGATGCTCAAAACCAAGATGATTCATGCTTGAACCACAGACCACATGACCATCCAAACGAGGAATCAGATACATGACCTGATTCATACACATGGTCGGTAACCAATTTTCAGGCGTTTTAAAGAGCAACATTTGCCCTTGTACAGGCTCAACAGGGATCTGAAAATGTAGTTGCTTTGACCAATGATTTGACCATGCACCGGTGGCAATCACAAATTGATCGGCTGTAAATTTTTGCCCATTTTGTGCTTGAATGGATTGAATTTTTCCTTGTTGAATTTTAAATTCATCAATCCACATATTTTCATAGATGTGTACTTTAGGATGCTGTTTTAAATACGCCGTGAGAGATTTTAATAACCGTGGATTACGCACATTGGCAAGCTGCGGAAAATGAATCGCATGTTTAAATGCTGTTGAAATATGCGGATTAACTTGTTCAAGTTGCTCACGTTGTAAATATTCGCAGTGTTGCATCGGCTCATTGTATTTATTCTTATAATTCAATCCGATTTCAAAATCATCTTCATCAAAAATCAGCATGCCGGTTTCATGAATTTGAAAGTCGATGTCTGTTTTGGGTAAAAGTTTGGTATTCCATTGTTGATACAGTGCTTTGCCATCTTTCGCTAAGTGGTTGACTTCACGCGGATATCGCCACGGATACATTGGGGATAAAATACCACCACCTGCCCATGAAGCAGCATGTCCTGTCTGTTGTTGATCAAATAGACTTATTTCACAGCCTTGCTCTACAAGTTCGAGTGCTGTCAGTAATCCGCTGATCCCTGCACCGATAATGGCGATATGCATGCTGTATTTCTGTTTAAAAATGTGTAGTTATTAGAGCATATTGAAAATGGCGTTGTGAATATTTTTCGTGATATGCATAAAAATTATTTTAAGCTTCATTTATGATTAAAAAGATAATTCTGCCACTTTTATGACATGACAGTTAGATGAACATCAAGATATGAGCATTGTTTATATACACGTTTTAGAAAAAGAAGTGAACTGTGAAGGTTCAATTCTAATGATGTTGGATGGTGGTGAAGCCAATTTAAAAATGAGTCAAAATATTTTAGGATTTATATAGTTATAAATAATAAGACCATAAAAAAAGCTTCATGTTGATGAAGCTTTTTTTATATGCCTTTTAAAGATAAAAATTATTTCATTTCTTTTAATTTACGTGCGGCATCTTCAGCGAAATATGTCCAAATGCCATCTGCACCAGCACGGCGACAGCACATGAGTGATTCCATAATCACGCTATCAGACAACCAACCATTTTGAATGGCAGCCGCCAACATGGCATATTCACCACTGACTTGGTAGACAAATGTGGGTACGCCAAAAGTATCTTTCACTTCACGAACAACATCCAAATACGGCATACCCGGTTTCACAATCACCATGTCTGCACCTTCTTGAATATCGAGTGCAATTTCATGTAATGCTTCTGCACGGTTACCGATATCCATTTGATAGGTGTATTTATTGCCACCTTTTAAGTTGCTTGATGAACCCACTGCATCACGGAAAGGACCATAAAAGCTTGAGGCATATTTAGCTGAGTACGCCATGATACTTGTATAAATATAACCATTACTTTCAAGTGCTTGGCGAATAGCACCAATACGACCATCCATCATGTCACTTGGAGCAATCACATCCGCACCGGCTTCAGCATGGCTGAGTGATTGTTTGATTAAAGCCTCAACTGTTTCATCATTCAGTACATAGCCTGTTTCATCCAAAATGCCATCTTGACCATGTGTGGTATAAGGATCAAGCGCACCATCAGTGATGAGTACCATTTCAGGCAGTTCTTTTTTGAGTAGGCGTAAAGTGTTTTGTACTAAACCATCTTCATGCCAAGCAGCTTCCGCCAGTAAACTTTTGTCTTCTTGTGGCGTCACAGGAAAAAGCGCAAGCTTAGACACACCCAATTCAAGTAAGGTTTCTGCTTTTTTAAGCAGTAGGTCTGCTGAAAGACGTTGCACATTCGGCATACTTGGAATGTCTTGGCTTTGATTTTGACCCGGAAGTACAAATACTGGATAAATAAGATGATCTGCTGTTAAATGCGTCTCGCTGATCATAGCTCTGAGTTGATCATTCTTGCGGATACGGCGCATACGAGTTGCAGGAAACGCTGGACGATTGAACGTATAAGTCATAACAATCTCATTATTCAGTATTAAACTAGTGGCTTATTGTAGACTCTTAATATTTTTTTTGGGAAAAAGCCTGTGCTTTTTTCTCGATAATATCGATTTGAAAAAGCGGTGATGTAAAAATGAATGATTCTCCCCAAGATTCTCCTAAAAGTGATTCAACTCCCCAAGAATCACAAAAAAAATGGACAGGTAACTTGCATTTAGGTACGAAAGCTGACTTAAATATTGTTCTTAATCAGTTGACTAAAGCATTTAACAGTTCACCTTATTTTGCACATAACACCATGCAAATGCGTGTAGTTGATGGTCAAATTGAAGGTTATATTGAAATGAAACCGTGCTTAATTGGCAATGTAGCATTTCAAATTTTACATGGTGGCGTTGCTGCAACCTTACTCGACAGTATTGGCGGTATTGTTGCAATGGGTGAGCTTTATCAACGGGCTGAACCAGATCAATTGCCTGATACCATGAAAAAAGTATCACGTCTTGCCACAGTCGATATGCGTGTGGATTATTTAGCACCGGGGCGTGGCGAATATTTTGTAGCCCGTGCTGAAACACTGCGCATGGGGCGTAAAGGTTGCACTATGCGTATGACCATGACCAATAATGAAGGTAAGGCTATTGCCACCGCCATAGCATCTTATGCGTATTGATTAAATTGACAAAGTGTACTAGGAAGTACACTTTGTATTTATTGTGCCAAGATAAGCCACTATAAAGTGAGCATTCTTGTGACTTATTTTTTATTTAAAATAATATTAAAATCAATAGTATTGGTTTAAAAACTAAAACTAAACTGTAGAGTTATTTTTTTATTCTCATAATATGATTTTTAGTTGTAAAATTAGACCCTAAAATTTTAAGAAATTGACTTGATCATCCTCAACACAAACCTTTCAATGCCATAAACTGTGATTCAGACTATTTTCAGATTATAGGTTTAGAGTGTGCTGATGTTTTGACCGAGTTCAAGTCAGTTAGGAATATGCGATGACCGAAGCACAAAATACACCTGCTCCTCAAATTGAATCGTCAGAAACTGACCAAGCAATGAAAACCAAACGTAAAAAATTACTCAGCATCCTTGCGGTAATACTGATCATTATTGCAATTGTATATGCTATTTATCATCTTATGTTTGGACAGACGGTCAGCACAGACAATGCTTATGTGGGTGCAGAAACGGCTGAAATTACCTCAATGGTGAATGGGCAGGTTGCTGAAGTCAAAGTCAGTGATACACAGTCAGTGAAAAAGGGTGATGTGTTGGCGGTGATTGATCATCGAGATGCACAAATTGCCGTGGCAGAAGCGGAAGCTGCATTGACCAAAGCCAAACGTCAATATACGCAAAGCTCTGCAAATAGCAGCTCATTGTCATCACAAATCTTAATTAGTGTAGATGATATTAATAGTGCAAAAGCACAAGTGGCACAATCTGAAGTTGCATTGAAACAAGCGCAACAAGAATTTTCACGTCGTCAAGAGTTGAATGCGACAGGCGCCATTTCAAAAGAAGAATTTACCCAATCACAAAGTGCTTTAGACAATGCCAAAGCCAATGTTGATGTGGCAAAAGCGTCACTTGCTCAAAACGAATCTAAACGCAAAGCAGCACAAAGTAATTTGGATGCCAATGAAGCGCTGATTCATGGCACTTCACAAATATCTACGCCTGATGTTTTGGTCGCTCAAGCTAAACTTGATGCCGCACTTTTAGACTTGCAACGAACGGAAATTACGGCACCTTTAGATGGGGTAGTTGCACGTCGTAGTGTTCAAGTGGGGCAACGTGTTGCACCGGGTTCTATTTTAATGCGTATTGTTCCATTGCAACACTTATATGTTGATGCCAATTTTAAAGAAAGCCAATTGGAAAAAGTTCGAGTTGGGCAAACGGTTACATTGACATCAG
>CAXYZD010000039.1:0-17845 GCA_964293455.1 uncultured Acinetobacter sp.
CTTGAAAAACGTGACGCAAAATTGAATACTGTGATGAGTAACAGTTTCGGTTTTGGCGGTGTAAATGCGTGTCTTATTTTCAAAAAATGGGCAGGCTAAGTTCAGAAATTTTGATCATTCATCAGCATTGATGGTGAATGATCAATTTTCCATACACTGCCCTTTTAAGGGTAAATAGATGGATGCTCCTTCAGATGCTTTCCTTTGGGTGAAAGCACTACATATTATTGCAGTCGTTTGTTGGTTCGCTGCCCTGTTTTATCTTCCTCGTCTTTATGTCTACCATGCTATGAGTGATGATGCTGTTAGTCATCAACGTTTTGAGGTCATGGAGCGTAAGTTGTATCGGGGCATTATGATGCCTTCGATGATCGCGACACTCATTACAGCGCACTTTCTTGTCGACTGGGGTGATGCAACACGGCATTACCATGATGCAGTTTGGTTTTATCTCAAAGTGGGTCTGGTTGGACTATTGGTGATTTATCACTTTGTTTGTGGTTATTACCGTCAAAAGTTGATTGGTAATGCACACTACAAATCACATAAATTTTGGCGTTATTTCAATGAAATGCCAACACTGATTTTATTTGCAGTGGTTATTTTAGTTGTAGTGAAGCCAACGTTTTAATGTACACATTAAATGAATGCTCTAAAGTAGAAAACCTCCGAAATGGAGGTTTTTTTATTTATTTGATCAAAGTCTGTCGAATCTTCAAATTTAACGGTGTTGAATAATACTTTTCGATCGCCCAACTCAACATAAACACCGCAATAAAATAAATCGGTAACAGCATCAATTTTTCAGTAGGTAACGTTTCTTTTGGAAAATAAAATACTTTCATCAAACCCAAAACAATCAAATGAAACAAATACATTTCATAACTGCGTTGACCTATCCACACCATTATTTTTGATAATAGAGAAGAAGCTTCTGCTTGTGGATGTTGTGTAAAGCAAAAAATGAGCATTGCAGACAATACAGCAAAGACTGAAACTCCCCATGTACTGACGTCTTTGATGGGTGCATATAAATACAGTACGATCATTAGCACTGAAATTATGGGAACAAAGACTTTAGTCGATTGAAGATTTATCTTAAAGTTCTGTGCAATCAAAGCGGTTAAACAACCTATCGCAATCCCATCGAAACTTGAAAAATAATGATAAAGATACGCTCCATTTTCCTCACCAAAATGTAAAGATCGGAAATATGGTGCATAACAAATAATGGCAAGTAGAAATAGAATAAATCCTTTACCACGCCCAAGGAATACACACAAAATTGGAAAAGCAATATAAAAGACTTCTTCAACCGACAACGACCACAACACACCAAGTGCGTAGTTCATCCAACCATATTCAATGATTAGGATATTCATCCAAAAGGTAAAGGCTGAAAAAACCGTTAAGGCATAAGATACTTCAATATCATTTGGCGCTTGATTCATAAACGGTTTTAAACCTATTGCACCAAATACAGTGACCATAAACACAAGTAAAACCAAGCAAGGCATGATGCGAGCCACACGGCGAATATAAAAATCTTTCAGCTTAATATCAGCAAGTGAACCACTTCTTTGTAAGGTATGTTGGGTAATTAAAAAACCTGAAATAACAAAAAATATCGTTACACCATAATTGCCATTTCGAGCAATCAAAGTACTTAAACTTTCTCCAAAAACCTGCACACCTAAAAATGTATCATGCAATTTATACGGAATATTAAAATGGTGAGTCAGCACCAAAAGGATTGAAATACCACGTAAAAAATCGATTTTATAATTACGCATCCTTGCTCCATATCATTATTCATATCCCATTAAGAATATGAAATGAATGTCTTTAAATAACGTTTAACAATTCAGCAAAGGTTTTAATTCGAGCCTTTGGTTTTGCTTCATCTAATTCTTGTTGCGAACCATAACCATATTCCACCGCAATAGTTTCGATTCCAAAACGACGCGCACCAAAAATATCATGCTCACGGTCACCGACCATTAAACATTCCATCGGATCTAATTTTTCTTGTTGTAAAATATAGCCAATCAAATCGCCTTTATTGGTGCGTTCACCTGTTAACTCACTACCATAAGGATAATCAAAATATTGCAACAATTCGAAATATTGTAAAATTTGACGTGCATAAATTTCAGGTTTAGCCGTCGCTAAAAATAGTTTATAACCTTGTTTTTTAAGTTCTTGTAATGTCGTAGGAACATCATCGAATAGATGATTTTCAAACAAACCTGTCACCGAAAAACGCTCACGGTATCCAAGTAAAGCTTGCTCAGCTAAATCATCATCCACATCAACATTTAAAATTTTTGCCAATGATGCTTTAAGTGGTGGTCCAATAATCCAATCAATATTTTCACTGTCTGCAATTTGATGTCCAACTTTTGCTAAGCCGTAACGTGCAGATGTGGTAATACCAACTTTCGGGTCGGTTAATGTGCCATCTAAATCAATCAAAATATTTTTAATCACAATCTGCCTCTATTTAGCTATCGAGAGTTCCCGAAAAGTTGCCTATACTAGCGTAAATTTGTGATTTAAGGATAATCAGGTGCGTCCAACTGTACTGTGTTTTTCGGGTCTTGATCCTTCAGGTGGTGCGGGTTTACAAGCAGATATTGAAGCGATTGGTCAAAGTGGTGCGCATGCTGCCATTGCCTGTACGGCACTTACCATACAAAACTCGCAACAAGTCTTTGGTTTTGAAGCAACCTCTAAAGAATTGTTGCTTGCACAAGCAAATGCTGTCGTTGGTGACTTACCCATTAAAGCCATTAAATCTGGTATGTTAGGCACAACAGAGAATATTGCTGCACTTGCTGAGTTTTTAGCTGAGCATCCTGATTATTTATATGTGCTTGATCCTGTTTTAGTCGCCAACAGTGGCGGCTCATTGGGCAATCAAGAAACCTTGGTGAAAGCCTTTGTTGAACTGATTCCACATGCAACCGTGATCACGCCAAATACCGTTGAGCTTCGTGCTTTAACCGGTGAAAATGATTTAGAAAAAGCTACCACCAAACTGTTTACAATGGGTGCAAAAGCCGTTTTAGTCAAAGGTGGACATGAAGATACGCCTGAATATATCCGTAATGCCTTGTATATCAATAATAATGGTCAGGCTGAACTAATTTCTGAAACAAAATGTCCACGTTTAGACGGTGAATATCACGGTTCAGGTTGTTCTTTAGCAAGTTTTATTGCAGGGCGTTTAGCGATGGGGGATGCGTTAAATGTTGCTGTAAATTATGCTGAAGCTTGGTTATTTGGTGTATTAAAAAATGCCGACAGTCCTGTTAAAGGTGGTCAGAAAATTCCGAAGCGCTTCTAAGTAAAAAAACCCACATTAAATTGTGGGTCTTTTATTTCTGAGATTTTGTACATGCAAATAATCTGTATCTGCATTGTCTGCTAAACGTGCTTGCTCTAAACGAGAATGAATAACTTGCAACTCTAAAGTTGAAAAAATAGGTTGTCGCGCTTGTTTTACGTAATCAATCCATGCTCGACCTTGTAACACATTATTTGGCATTTCAGTTTTAAACTCACTTTTTTCAGTAAATATTACCAATGAGTTTAAATGTTTAAACTCCACCAAATCCGCCAGAATATTTTCGAGTACTTTAATATGCTTATAATTTTGGCGTAATGGATTTTGAAATTGGTATTTTTTTTGGTAAACGATCTGTGTCCATTGTTTTTGATCTTTTTTACCAAAAACCCAACCACTGTAATTTTTCAGTTCGATCACAAAAATACCATTCAGGCTTAAAATAATATGATCAACTTGCGTTGTACCATTTTTTGCATCTGTAAAAGTACAATTATTAAGCAACACATAAGGTAGTGTAAATGCCTGCTGATATTGCTGGATAAAAAGTTGCTCACCCTCTTGCCCTAATATTTCTGCTTGGGTTTTTTCAATCAATATAGGCTGTTGAGATTCAACTTTTGGCGATGACGGCTGAGGTGCTTTCTCAACAGGTTGACGGTTTGATCCCTGTATCGTTTTACTTTTAAAGATTAAAAATAAAACAATCCCTAGGACGATAAACCCAAGTAGCAGCAATAACATATATCCCTTCTTTCTAATGCTGTTCTAACTTTAACAAAACATTCTTATTCTCTAATCCACCAGCAAAACCGACCAATTTACCATTTGCACCAACCACACGATGACACGGCGCAATAATTGAAATCGGGTTTTTACCATTGGCAGCACCAACAGCACGTACAGCTTTCACATTGCCAATCTGTTCTGCAATATCTTTATAACTGCGTGTTTTACCAAATGGAATACTGAGTAGAGCTTGCCAAACTTTTTCTTGAAATTCTGTACCGTCAAAATCGAGTGGTAAATCAAAAACTTTTCGTTGCCCTTCAAAATACTCATTCAACTGTTTTTGCGTTTTGAGTAAAATTGGATGTTGTTTGTTTTCAATCAGCTCTGCCAAGCGCACCCGATTTAGCTTTTCATTTTCCCAAAGTACTGCAACCAAAGCAGAATCATGCGCAACCAATTTCAACATGCCAACAGGTGAGTTCATTTCAATAAAAAATAACTGCATGACTAAGCTCCGTAAAATACTAAAAAAATATTAACTCAATTTGATGATAATTTCATCAAAACCAAACCTGAAATAATCAACACTGCCGCTAACATACGCATTGCTGAAGCAGGTTCACCTAAAAAGAAAATTCCCACTGCAAAAGAACCGATTGCCCCAATGCCAGTCCAAACGGTATAAGCCGTACCTAAAGGTAAGGTTTTCATGGCATAAGACAACAAGGCAAAACTTGCAATCATAAAAATAATGGTCAAGATGCTTGGGACGAGTTTAGAAAAACCATCGGACACTTTCATAAAATATGCCCACACGATTTCTAAAACCCCTGCAACAATCAATAAAACCCAAGCCATAATACTTTCCTTAATTTAAAAATAACCATATTCAAAATAAAAAAAGCACTACATTTTAAAATATAGTGCTCTAAACCTAACCATTAACTTGATGATACTTTCATTAAAACCAAGCCTGAAACAATCAATATTGCTGCAAGCATACGCATAGCCGTGGCAGGCTCACCTAAAATAAAAATACCAACAAGGAATGAACCAATCGCCCCGATACCTGTCCAAATGGTATATGCAGTCCCAAGTGGTAAAGTACGCATTGCATACGCCAATAGACCAAAGCTTAAAATCATAAAAAATAAGGTAATAATACTTGGCGTGAGTTTCGTAAAACCTTCGGACATTTTCATACTATATGCCCAAACAATTTCAAAAACACCCGCAAAGATCAGAAAAATCCAAGCCACGATGCCTGCTCCAAATTTAAATTAGAGTCAGGTCGTCCTGACGATTTTTTCTCAAAAGATTAAGTTTTAGATGAAAACTCAAAAATGAGGGAGGTCGTTCCTCCTTGTGATTTGATCAGTATAATCAATTTTTAAATTTCATTAATCACGATTTACATTTTTTGACTAAAAATACACCTGTAAAAGATAGGGTTTTAATATTGTAGTCCTAACCCCCTACTTCCACTATATGCTTAACGCTTAAAATTTAAAGCGTATCCCCGCACCATAGAGCCAACCCTTTTCAGCATCAGATTCAACTTGCCACGGTGTTTCATCCTTACCCTTTGAATATTTATAAGCAATGTCGACATACGGCATGATTTTCTTGCTAATTTCATAGCGGGTTTCTAGCCCTGCTGTTGCATTACTCAACCCTGATTTTTGCGCATATTTAGAATCATCACTAAAAATCACATTGAGTTCTAAATACGGTTGAACAATTAACTTTTGTGTAATCAATAAATCACGTTCAGTTTCTAAACTAAATGCCGCATAGCTGTCTTCACCTGCATAAAAATACGCATCTGTTTCAAAGAAATATGGTGCCATGCCATGCAAACCAATCACTGCATCGACATTTTCTTCAGTATCTTTTTGATGATGATCTAACTCGACTTTTTCACTACGATAACGTGCGCCAATCTGTGCATCCCAAAAGTCTGAGATCATACGACTATATAAAAGTTTCGCATCATAATGTGCATCATGCGATTCTTGTTTATCTGCATGAACTTTAATGAAAACCTTATTTTCATCTGTACCAATACGGGTTTCAAACTCAGACTTTAAAGCACCGACACCATCTTCATTCACCAACCATTTATTATCTACAGTCGTGACTGCATAAATCTGCGCACCATGTTCTTTACGGTGATCGTGATGACCACCACCATCTTGCACAGAACCATTTGAATGATTTACTTTCGATGTGGTCTGATGCTGTACATGATTCATCTGGCTATGATCCATGGATTCTTGTTTCATTTCAGCATGGTTTATTTGTGAATGATCCATTGGCATCGCTGTCGTGGTCGATTTTACACCATGATCCTCGCCATTATGTGCAAAAGTCAAAGTACTCACCATCAACAAAGACGTCGCTAGAACACTTTTAGAAAAAAGATTAATGATGTGCATGTTGATCTCCTTTCTGTGCATTTTTATTCTGTGATTTTTCAGTTAAATCTTTCTGCTGAGTATTTTCAGATTGTGCTTGCTGATGATTCATGTGTTCGGAATGGTTCATCTGTTCCATCATCTGTACATGTTTTTCGTGTTCTTGCGCAGAATGTTGTGAATGATCCATCTGCGGGTTCATTCCTAAAGTATTTTTCCCTTCTTTTGTAGATAAATGATGAACTTCTTGTGCCAAACTTAAAGTACTCAAACTCAATACTGCAACAGAAAAAATAGCGTTCAATACAAAATTAGTGGTGCGCATGTTCAGCTCCTTTTTGTACAGTTGCTTTTTGTTGAGTTTCTTGCTTCGTTTGAGTCGTATTTACACCTTGAATTGGTGTTGTCGACACTTGCCCATCGCTGACATGTGCGACAATCAGTTTATTCATCATGCCTGCACTCATGTGGTACAACAGGTGACAATGGATCGCCCATTCGCCCAATTCATCAGCAGTCAATAAAGCCGTCACAGTTTTACCCGGTGGCACAATCAAAGTGTGTTTATTCGGCATATCCACAGGTGCTTGACCATTTTCCAATTGCATAAACATACCGTGTAAATGCATTGGGTGCGCCATCATACTGTCATTAATAAATTTGATTCGGATACGCTCGCCATATTTCACTTTCAGCGGTTCAGCATCACTGAATTTTTTCCCATTAATCGTCCAAATATAACGCTCCATCGTGCCACCCAAACGCACGACTAATTCACTTGTTGCTTCACGGGTATCTTTTTGTGATGTTAATGATTTAAGGTCACTATATTGCAAAGCTTTATTGCCCACAGGTGTTGATGCATTTGCCCAACCGTAAACCACTTGATCATTTTTTTGTGGTACTGATGTGCTGTGCTGACTGTGATCTATTTTTGAATGATCCATACCTTGCATATCATCATGATTCATCTTTGAGTGATCCATAGTCGGCATCGACTTTTCACCCATTTTTGAATGATCCATCCCTTGCATATCACCATGATTCATCTTTGAATGATCCATTCCCGCATGTTCAGTGCCATGTCCCATATCTTCCATGGTCAATAACGAACGTGGACGTGGTACAGGCATGTGTATGCCATGTGTCACAGGATTCAATTCATTGTGAAGTGTGCCAATTGCATAACCTGAACGATCTATCGACTCCGCCTCAATCTGATAATGTCCTGTTTTTGGCTCAACAATCACATCATAAGTTTCAGCCGTACCAATACGAAACTCATCCACTGCAACAGGTTTTACAGGTTGACCATCTGCCGCAACAACGGTCATTTTTAAATTGGGAATGCTTACATCATAAAAAGACATTGCTGATGCATTAATAAAACGCAACCGTACTTTTTCATTTGGCTTAAACATGCCTGTCCAATTTTGTTCAGGTGTTTTTCCGTTGATGAGGAACGTGTAGCCCGTGACATCCGACATATCGGTTTTCAGCATACGCATTTGGTTCCACATCTTACGATCAGACCATGTTGCTTTTACGCCATCACGCTGTACTTGCTTCCATACATCGCTGAGTGTTTCTCGTTGATCTTGATAATATTCTGCGGAAATTTTCAAATCTTTTTGAATTTGATCACTGGTTTTTTCATGAAAATCTGACAGCATCACCACATAGTCACGCTCAGTTTGTTCATGTATTGCCAAGGGCTGTTTACCCTTTGGATAAATCACAAAAGAGCCATATAAACCATCTTGTTCTTGCCCCTTAGAATGGGCGTGATACCAATAAGTTCCGCTTTGACGGACTTTAAATTTATAAACAAAATCACCCTTTGGTTTAATACCATTAAAGCCATTAAAACCGGGTACGCCATCCATAATGCCCGGCAATAAAAGACCGTGCCAATGGATTGAAGAATCTCGATTCTTTAAATTATTATGGACGTGAATGACCGCATCATCACCCTCTTCAAACTCAAGTAAAGGCGCAGGAAATTGACCATTGACCGTGATACGTTTTAGCGGTTTCCCTGTTACATTCACCATCGCTTCATCAATATTCAAATGATATTCCCTCACAGCAGAAAATGCCCATGAAGACGACACAATACAGATGCCTGCAAGCAGACCTTGATTAAATTTTATAGACATGACTCAACCTAATTTTTTGAAAATAACTTTGTATTTAAAAGTTTTTGAAAAATCAGATTAAGCTTTAGGAGGTCGTAGAATTTCTTGCCAATGACCACTCAAATGTTGAGCATGATAGGCAATATTTAAGGCTTGAGAATGTTGAATCTCATAAGGAAGTGATAGTTTTGGAATGTCACTATTGAACCAGACAATCGAGGACTGACAGGCAAACAGCGTACAATCTTGGCATTCAGAATGCTGTGCATGTTTATTTTGAACCAACTGCGCATGACAATCGTTCAGGCTTTGCACTTTTTCATCTGCATTGTGATCTTGCTGCAACATTTCCATACAGTGATTTTTCATCTCCTGCACAGACATATTTTGCATATTCGGACTGACATGTGGTTGATTGATATTTTGCTGATGTTGCATCTGCATACTCACTTGCATGCCATTTCCCGATGCAACAGACACACTGCTCCAAGCTATAGCAAAAGCCATAACGCATACAAACCAAAAATGTTTGCAAAGCTGTGTGAACACAATCCAACCTATTGTTAGAACCAATTTATCTTTTAAGCATAGCTTTTAATTTAATTTCGAGCAAATAGATTTCTGTTTATCTTTATTTTTCATATTGATTATTTTAAATCGGGTCATTATTCATCAAAGCTGAAGAATTAAATATACAGAATTCATTTTTTCTCATCAAAAAAAGAGCTCATTTGAGCTCTTTTTTTGACATATTTAGCATGTAATCTAAACATCTTTTTCTATATTGATAAAAATACACTGTTCATTTGCATACAAATTAGCGCAGTTATCTATAACGTTATAGTCAAAGCAATCCATACGAGAAAACTTTATACCCTCTGAGTACCGACTTTTGCCAATTCTGCACGCATTTTATCAATCACAGTTTTATAGTCAGGCTGACCAAAAATTGCCGAACCTGCAACAAACATATCTGCCCCAGCTTCTGCAATTTCACGAATATTTGCAGGTGTTACACCACCATCGACTTCTAAGCGAATATCACGACCAGATGCATCAATAATTTTACGTGCTTGGCGTAATTTTTCTAAAGTCATCGGAATGAATTTCTGACCACCAAAACCGGGATTGACACTCATCAATAACACTTGATCGACTTTATCAAGTACATAATCAAGATAATGTAATGGCGTTGCAGGATTAAAAACGAGACCTGCTTTAGCACCACCCGCTTTAATCAGTTGCAATGAACGATCAATATGATCTGTCGCTTCAGGGTGGAAGGTGATGATATCTGCGCCCGCTTCAAGGAAGTCACCAATCATACGATCTACAGGTGACACCATTAAATGCACATCAATCGGTGCTTTAATGCCATATTTTTTAAGCGCCTTACACACACCTGCACCAAAAGTTAAGTTCGGTACGTAGTGGTTATCCATCACATCAAAATGAACGACATCAGCACCCGATTCCAATACATTTTCTACTTCTTCGCCTAAACGTGCAAAGTCAGCAGATAAAATAGAAGGTGCAATTAAATATGGCTTGGACATGATGGAACCTAGCTTAAAGAACTTGAATGCAGTGATTATAGCAGACCTCGTCTCTGCTCGCTCAAAGCGGATTCATTTAAGCAAACAAACGAAGTACGAATCCAAAATGCTTTATCTAGCCAAAGCCTATAATTTAGGGTTTTTCGAGTTTTTGTTGTTTTTCAAAATCTCTGACCATCTGTATTCGTTCTGCTGTCGCAGGATGTGAGGACAAAGCATTCAACACTGAAAGCATAGATGAATTATCTTTCTCTGTTGCATGGGCTGTAGATGCGGTTTGCTGATCTTTATTTGCTGCTCGTCCTTCTTTTTGATTACCTTCTTGATTGCCTTTTTGTTCAGCTGCAACTTCTTCATCTTCCATACGTTGTAAAAAATTTGCAAAATGTGAAACTTCGATATGCTTTTTATCCATCAATTTTAACGCATATAAGTCGGCTTGTTGTTCAAATTGACGTGAATATCCTGCACCCAAAATCGCCACAGGCAATGAGGTCATCAAATCGCTACTATCACCCGTTACAGCAACCAATAGAATGGAAAAACCTAGACTCGATAAGGCTTGTTGCAAACTATGACGTTCGACTAAATGTCCTTGTTCATGAGCAAGTACACCTAAAATTTCTTGATCACTATGTGCCATTTCAACCAATTGATCAGTCACAATAATCGTATTATTGGGCAAAGCCAATGCATTAGCACCAATGCGCCCACCTTCTCGAAAAATAATTTTTGCAGGGCGACCATCAGCAATATTGGCTAAATATTCTTGCTTGATCTGCGCTTGTTGCCCTTTTGCTAATTTACTCGGACTTGTCCAATCATTGACAATATAATCTTCGGCTTTCTGCCCAATATTTTGCAACGCATTTTCAGGCAATTGAAAAGCCACCACTTTAGAGGCGAATGGAATCCCCCATTTCAATGTTGAAAACCCCAAAGCCACCACAAAAACCACACTAAATAAAATTAATGCAGGTGTCCGTTCGAGCTTCCAAATTTTTTGTTGAAATTCTTTTTGTGGAATGGGAATCCATTCAGGAACTTGCATATCCTGAAATTCAATGCGAGCATCATTATTCAACTCAATGACCGGATATTTTCTTCCTAAAGCACCAATAAACGTCATTTGTTCCGATTTAAATATTTTTTTATGCAAATCATTTTGTTCATGATAACTGATTAAAATCGAGTGCTGATCAACAGCAGACAATTGTGCCTGATGTGGCTTAGACACAACACCATCATAAAAAATCACGGAAACTGAATCCATACGATCTGTATTCATGTGTTCTATCTCCATGTTTATAGTGAAATATCAAGATCAAAAATATCGCTAATCTCTTCAGCAATCGCACTGTGATCTGTCTGTGCCATATTCATCATACGGTCAGGATCATCTTCTAAGTGTAAACTGAGCGATTCCACTTGATATTTGTATAAGCGAATAGCAGCCCAAGCAGACATCAGCCCAACTGTAATAATTTTCATAAACCAATTGCTGACCACAATCCACGCATAACGCCATTGATTACAATCAGTTTTAAATTGGCTATTGCCGAGTGTTGTACTGTTCCATGTGGTGATAAATATACGCGCCTGAATCAATGGCACAATAAAAACCCAGCCAAAGAAATAGCTAGCACCCAATAATCCTGCGGTATAAGCAGTTAAAAAATCCAAGCCTATTACAGCAAAAATACCAATCAAAATTCCACAGAGCATCAGCACGCCAACAAAAAGTGCAACGGGTAAATACACCGCACTCATGTAATCCGTCCAACTATTGTTAAGACGAAATTTCAACTGCCCTGCATAAAGATGGTTCAGTACATATCGTTTATAGAAAAATATCATTACTGGCGTAAATAAGCCCAAAGTAAAAATAACAATCAACGCGCCTAAAAAAAACTGCTTATAGGCTTCGCCTGTTGTGCCATCAAAATAGAAACGACTGTTGGCATATTTACTGTTTCGAGAGGTAAAACGGATGGTTGCACGCAACAACCAAGGCAAAGCCAAATAAATGATCACACCACCAAATGCGGCAATGGTCATTTCTAAATAACCTGCGAGCGCAAATACCCCCCAAATACCGAGCGCAATGAGTCGTCCAATTAATATTTTTGTGGGTAATCCCGTGAAATCAAAAAAACGCTCAAAGAACTCCGTATTACCATAAAAATAACGCAGTCGTCTGACTTTTGCCCACGGTGCATAAAGACTCAAACTGGCAATGGTCAATAAAATATTCACAATCCAAATACCAAAATACTCCATCGCCTGACCATGAAATTGAAAGCGATAAATTCTGCCGAGATATTTAGGGCGTGACTCCCATTCATTTTGTATTGGAATTTCAGGAGGTAATTGATTTGCAAATAGTGGATGAAAAGGTGAATGATCTTGTTCTTGCATTATTTTCTCTTTTTTTTAAATTTGGGAGTTTGATCGATTCGCTACTAAAACGGTATGACATATTCAGACATACATAAGATGTAGATATATCATCTAATTAAATGAGTGTATATTTTTACAACGACAAATAAAATAGCATTAAATCATCTCTTTAGATAATTCAATGCTATACACGATAAATCTAGGCTTTATTTTTGTAACTGTAAGGTATGAAACTGTAAATGTTCATCCATAAAAGTCTGAATAAAATAGTAACCGTGATCATAATCTGCATGTTGACGCAGGGTTAATTTCTGCCCAACTTCTAGACATGCCTGTTGATATTTTTCAGGATTTAGTTGGCTATAAAATTGATCTGCCAAACCTTGGTCAATAAGCACTTCACTGAATAATGCGCCTTTTTCGAGTACTAACTGTGTAGCATCATGCGCTTTCCATTGCTCTCGATCAGCGCCTAAATAGGTTGAAAATGCTTTTTCACCCCAAGGACAATCACACGGCGCACAAATCGGTGCAAATGCCGATACCGATTTAAATTTTTCAGGATATTTCCATGCAAGGGTCAATGCCCCATGCCCGCCCATACTGTGCCCCATGATGCCAATCGCACCCGCACGTATAGGCAATTTTTCTTGCACCCATGTGTACAATTCATCGGTAACAAAACGTTCCATTTGAAAATGCGTCGCCCATGGTGCTTGTGTAGCATTAATATAAAAACCTGCACCTTGACCAATATCCCAAGAATCACCTTTTTCTACATCTTCTCCTCTTGGAGAAGTATCTGGTGAAATTAGAATTAAACCCAATTGTGCTGCCATGCGTTGTGCATGCGCTTTAATGGCAAAGGTCTCTTCAGTACAGGTCAAGCCTGCCAAATAGAAAAGTGTAGGACATTTTTGCCCACGAAGTGCTTGTGCAGGTAAGAAGACTGAAAATTTGCTTGTTCCATTTAAAGCCTGAGATACACCTTGGTAAATTTGTTGTTCACCATCAAAACATTTATTTTTCTGAAGCAATTCCATCATTATTTCCTTTATAAATACGACCGTCACCCCATGCGAAGTGCATTCAGCTTAATGTTGAACGTCAAGTTCGATCGCCTGCTTAGACTTTTCTTGATCTACTGTTTGTATGCCTTGTGGAAATAGATGCTGTTCAAGTTGTGGCAACATCACCTCCATATTTTTCCCAATCACCCATTGTGGCTCTGAAGGCTCAAAGCCTTGATTACTTTCCCATTTTGCAACTGTTTCAGCCGCTTGATTAAATGCACTGTGTAAAGTATTTTTTTCACGCATAGCTTGATCAAAAAATGCTCGACCAAAATAAGTATAATCCGCTTCATTAGAACAACCAAAAGATGCCCGATCTGCGGCTGAAGCCGTAATAATTAATGTATCAGGTGATTGTAATGCAGGAATAAAACTACCTGAATAACATGCCGAAATGACAATTACTTTCCAACGAACACCCGATTTATCCAATGTTTCACGTAGCCATTTTGGATCAATATCATCCAAATCAATCGGTTCATTTTCCATTTCAAACTGATTTGGTAAACCATGCGATGTCATATATAAAAACAACACATCACTTTCATGATTCATCTGTTGTCCAATACGGCGCAACGCAAGTTCCATACTTGTTTTAGAGGCTATTGGCGTTTCTGTACGTGTTTCAGGATTGTTAACCAATTCAACTGAACGCCCCAATGTGCCAAAACGAGTATCAAACTGTTCTTTAATTCGATCAATTTCAAAACGGAAGACATCTTGGTAACTCGCCCCTGCCACACCTAAAAAATACCAATGTGTTTGTGCAAATTCACCAAATTTAACTTGTTCCAGCGACTTATTGAGTAAGCGACTTTGTGCATAAAATGCATCTTCAGATAAACTTGGGGGAACATCTTCAACTTTCCAAATCGGTTGTTCTTTAATTGAAACTTGCCAAACAGAAAGTGTAATGATCGTACCAATCATAATCAGCGCACGTTCCCACCAAGGCCACTTCAATTCACGAGAAATAACCCAAACCACTGCCAAGCTTTGCCAAACAAAAAGTAAAACAAATAAAAATGGAATGTAGTTATAAAGAATATTGGGTAAATAATCGAGATTGCCCAAATACTGAATTAAACCTTGAAACAGCATAATATGCGTGTCAAGCACTAACCACAGTAAGGCAGGCACTAACATTAAGCGTGCATTATTGGTTCGCTGTGATAAAAATATTCCAACAATTAAGGCAATAAATGGCCATAAGGCATAACTAACCAGACCTTGTTTATTAAAATCACCCACCCCGCCCGTGACCAACCAACTAAACAGGGTATTGGCACAACCGCCCAATATTCCCCAAAAAATTAACTGTGGAATGGAAGGATGTACGATTTGTAATGATTTTCTTGATCCAAGGAACAACCACAATCCTGCCCATTGATTGCTTTTAAAATCATGCCAAAAATTTATTGAAGGTTTTAGATCTATCATGTCAGTTCATGTTGGAAAGATTGCCACAATGGCTTTCTTAAAATACAGCACATTAAAATATTATTGCTCAAGATTCATACATCACTTCAGCGACTATATATCAGTTTTTGCATAAATATTGAAACAATTACCAAATTACTCAATAACTTATTTAGTAAAATAAGCATCAAAACGACATGCATCGCCCTGCCATTGATGATCTGGCTGTTGATCAGCCAGAAAAATAGCAAGCCTCGGTCTTTTTACCACAACACGCTTGGATATTTTTCGTGCTAAGACTAAAAGATAATCACCTAAATCCATTTCACCATCTTCAGGTAAAAGCATATGCAGCAGTTGCATTTGTTTTTTGACTTGCGCCTGTTTTTTGACAGCTTGTAGGTTTTGATCACGTTGTGGAAACATCGGATCAAGATAAGTCACATCAATTGTTTTTTGTTGCTCAGCCAACTGTTGTAAATAAGTGGCTGAATCTGAAAAAACCAACTGAATACGATCCACTACAGCACCTAAAAATGGATCTTGGCGAGATTGCACCTGAGCATCTTCAAGTAAGGTAAATAAAATGGGATGCCGTTCGATCAGCGTAACATGCGCACCAAGTGTTGCCATCAGCAAACTATCATGCCCAAGTCCTGCGGTTGCATCAATCAACTGTGGTTTTTCTGACAAGTTACATGCACGTGCAATCATTTCAGATTTTAAACTGGCACGTTTTAAACGTGGAATTTCCGCTGTCCAATCTGGTTGCATTTTCATGCCATTGGCACTGAGCCATAAACCTGCTTCATCTGCACAGAGTGCCATCTCAGGATTTAAGCGTAAAAAACGAGCATTGAGTTTTTCTACATATTGAATATTTACATCCACACCACGTAAAGAAAGCACAGACTGATATGTCTGTGCTTTCTCTGAATATTGTGCTTCAGCGTATAAGCGAAGTTCGCTTACCATAATTTCCAACCTGTGAATGCAAATAATAAAATCACTAAACCCGACACAATGCGATACCACGCAAAAATCATGAAATCACGTTTTGCAACATAAGCCACAAGTACACGAATAAGAATAAGTGCAGAAATAAAGGACACCAATAAACCAACGGCAATTACAGTCCAATCAGCTGCACCATCAAATACATGATAACTTTGATATAGGTCAAGTAAACCAGCTCCAACGATCACAGGAATACCCAAGAAAAATGAAAATTCTGTTGCCGCCTTACGTGATACGCCTAGCATCATTGCACCAATAATGGTAGCACCGGAGCGTGATGTACCTGGAATCAAAGATAAAACTTGGATTAAACCAATCCAAACAGCATCTTTAATGGTTAAATCATCCACTTCTTGTGCACGAACCACTGGTGGATTTTTTTCCACCCATATAATAATCAAACCACCAACGATCAAACCAATCGCAATAGCCATATCATTAAATAATAATTCTTTTACTGTCTGACCCAAAGTCAAGCCGATCAACACGATTGGAATCGAAGCTAAAATTAAACTGATACCTAAACGACGACCTTTTTCTTCACCTGTGACAATACCTGTTGCCGCACCCCAAAGACGTGCCCAATATTCATAAATCACCGCCGCAATTGCACCCATTTGGATTGCAATCACAAAAACATCACTCTTTTCTTTGGTCCAAAAATTCATTAATTCCGATGCAAGAATTAAATGTCCTGTACTCGAAATGGGTAAAAACTCGGTAATGCCTTCTACAATACCCATGATTGCCGCTTTCAGCAGCAGTAAAAGATCCATGTATTATTCCAAATATTCTATAAAGTTATGGTTTGCCTTGCTCTGCAATTTTCTTCCATGCGTTATCGCGTAAATACACAGGCAATGCCATTTCAGCACTCAGCCATTGCTGTTTTTTTGCCAATGCTCGCGCAATTGTCGCAATATCATCTGCATGAGCAGTAATTTGCGAGTATGATTCCAAATCAGCCTTAATTAAAACTGAACCTGAACCAATTATTGTAAATTTTTGATACTCAGCGCCTTGAACATAATCCAGCATTTTTTCTTCATCAACAGCTTGCATAATGTTTTGATCATCAAGCTGATAACTCGCCATATAGACTTCTTTCATACGTGCATCAAGTACCGCAGTCACTTCACGCAAACCCAGTTCACGATATGCGGCCTGCGCCAATGCTTGCAAAGTCGAAACAGGAATTACAGGTAAATCATTTGCCCACGCCAATGCTTGTGTTACTGCTGCATTAATACGCACACCACTAAAAGAACCCGGTCCACGACTAAATGCAATCGCAGTCAAATCTGGTAATTGGGTCTGTGTTTCCTGCAAACCTTGCTCAATTAACGGTAAAATCGTCTGAGTTTGTGCCTTTGCTCGTGGATCACACTGAAAATAAAGTGTCTGATCTTCATCGACTATTGAAACAGAACACTGCTCATTGGCAGTTTCCAGCGCCAGCAACTTCATGCGCAACCCTACTTCACTTTGAAAATGCTGACCATGATACTCCACTCATTTTAATCCTGCGAGAATTTCTCAAAATATTCCCAGTTTAGCGCTTAAACAAAAATATAAAAAAGCCAATCTGTGCATTACGCAAGATCAGCTCCTTCAATACTTTCTTTTACGATAACGAGTGATTCATCAATTACTATTAAAATTCAAATTTTTCCAGATCAACAAAGTCTTTAGGTGGTGTTTCAAAAAGTATGCTGAAAAAAAGCAGGTTGAATTTTGATAAAAT
>CAXYZD010000040.1:0-17618 GCA_964293455.1 uncultured Acinetobacter sp.
AGTTCTCGGTATGACTTTATTACGTAAACGTGACTATGAAGAAGGGCGTTTTACTTTAGCTTTTGTTGGCTATGGTGATGAAAAAAACAATACTGTGTTGGAGTTAACGCATAATTGGGACACAAACAGTTATGAGTTGGGCAATGCCTATGGTCATATTGCGATAGCTGTAGATGATGCTTACAAAGCGTGCGAAGAAATTAAAGCACGTGGTGGCAATGTCGTTCGCGAAGCAGGACCAATGAAAGGCGGTGTGACAGTTATTGCATTTGTTGAAGATCCTGATGGTTATAAAATCGAATTGATTCAGCAAGATCAAGATGCGAGAAACAATTAAGTTAAATGTGGAATGTTTAAAATAAATAATGAACATTTTCCTCATAATATGACTTAATTGAGTAAGCTCAGTAAGATGGTTATTTATCTTTAGGTAAAAATCATTTTACTGAGCTTTTTTGTATGTGTTTGAAAAGTTAAGTATTGATTTTCACCACTGACAGGATGTTAAATATGAATATATTAAAAATATTAGCGATAGATCGATTCACTGTATTGCTCCTTGTGATGGTCATACTGGCCTCATTTTTACCTGTGCATGGGCAGGGTGCGACGCTATTTGGTAAGATCACCACCATTGCGATTGCAATTTTATTCTTTTTGCATGGTGCTAAACTTTCACGAGAAGCGATTGTACAGGGGATTATGCATTGGCGTTTGCATGGTGTGGTTTTTGCTTTTACCTTTTTGGTTTTTCCAATTTTAGGCTTACTTGCAAAACCATTTTTGCTTCCTATATTGGGTCAACAGTTGTATTGGGGTTTTCTGTTTATGTGCTTCTTGCCATCAACAGTACAATCCTCTATTGCCTTTACCTCCGTTGCAAAAGGCAATGTTGCTGCCGCAGTGATCAGTGCTTCATTCTCAAATTTGGTCGGCATGTTTATTACCCCCATCATGGTGAGTGTATTTATTTTTGGACAAACGCAGCATAACTATGATGCGACTTCATCTATTTTACAAATCGCATTGCTTTTATTATTGCCATTTGTTGCAGGGCAAGTATTACGCCCATACGTCTTTCCATATATGCAAAAAGTTCCCAGTATTGTTAAAGCCTTTGATCAAGGTACGATTTTGATGGTGGTTTATGGCGCATTTAGTGGTGCTGTGGTGACAGGATTATGGAATCAAGTCAGTGGAACAACATTACTCATATTGACTGTGGTTTGTTCTGTGTTTTTAACCATTATTATGCTTTTGGCTTTATATATTCCACGTTGGTTAGGATTTAGTGTGCCTGATCAAAAAGCGGTATTTTTCTGTGGTTCTAAAAAGACTTTAGCCAGTGGTGTGCCTATGGCACAGATTTTATTTGCAGGACAACCACTGGGAATGATTGTTTTGCCGATTATGATTTTTCACCAAATTCAGCTCATGGTCTGCGGGATTATTGCCAATTATTGGGCGAATCAAAAATCAGATGAAGTTGTTGATGAATTGAAAGCTGAATAACTCGCTTATTAATTTATTTTACAGTATAATCTGCCCCACTTGTTGTGCTTAGCTCTGACACTTATAGTCTCGGTGGGCTCAAAAGAAATGGTCTGTTGTGGTGTTGATCTGCGGGTTTGTTGAAAAAATTTATTTTAAAATAAACTGCTTATTTCCTCATTTTTGAGAGTGATCAATTGCGATGACAGCGAAACCTTTCTTAACTTAGGAGAATCGTCCATGCGCGCCGATATTCACCCAAAATACGATACTTTAGTTGCGACTTGTTCATGTGGTAACGTAATCGAAACTCGTTCAGCTCTTGGTAAAGAAACTCTTTATCTTGACGTATGTTCAGCTTGTCACCCATTCTATACTGGTAAACAGAAGAATGTTGACACTGGCGGTCGTATCGACAAGTTCAAACAACGTTTTTCTGGTATGTCACGTTCTATCAAACGCGATTAATCTGCAAAAACGAAAAAACGGGCATATGCCCGTTTTTTTTGCTTAAAAATAAGAGTTTATATATTCAACATTTATAAGAAGACATGAATGTATTGATTTTAGGAATCAATACATTCATGTCTATTGGTTTAGTTTACTTTATTTCTAAAAATGAGTCGTTACTCAGTTTTTATTGGTCTTGTACATCGGTTAAGTGGTCCATTCTTTTTTGGAAATAATCACCTTGAATAAAGCGTACATCGACATTCCATGCATTGGCAAATGCACTCATATCGTTGAGATTTTTCAGTAAGAATGTCAATGGTTTGATCATCATATATTTTTGAATCATCGCTTGAAGCTGTTCTACCGATTTTTCATCAGCCAACATGAGGGTGTATTTTTCATCCAAAGAAAGTAATGCCAAATCAGTTTGTTTTAAAATTGCTTCTGTTAAAATACTCGAACCAAAATTACGTAGTGAAATTTCAGCACCATGTTCACGTAATACGTTAAATTGCTTTTGCGCTTCACTTGGGCTTTTAGCAATATCATCTTCATCAAATTGTAAAATCAGTGGATGCGATAATTTACTGCCGACAATGGTGATGAGTTTTGTAACCAATTCAGGGAACTGTTTGTCTTGCAACAATATATGTCGATTTAAATTGATCACAAGTTTTGCATCAGGATACTGTGCAATGAAATTATGCAGTTGCTTACATGCTTCGACCATAATCCAGCGATCAAGTTTAATCGATAATTCAACATCATCATCTAGCTCGACCAAACTACAGATTTTTTTCCAATTATTTTCATAAATGAAACCACTAGTGATTTCATAGGTATATAGACTACTATCTTGCTTATCATACAGTTGTTGATACTTCAGGTGAATTTCACCTTTTTCTAACTTCTGCTGTATTTCTGTTAAGATTGGTGACTTACGTTGTACAGGTTCAATATTAAGGATCGGTTGTATAACGGCAAGGGATTCAAGAATTGGTATGTTCAGTGGTTGTATAATTGGTACAGACAGTTCTTCATTTGAAATGAGTTCAATCTTGGTTTCTTGCAAGGTTGCTTCAAGTTGTAGCACAGATGCAGATTCACGTTTTGGTAAAGGTGTGTTGTACGCTTGAGCAAGTACAGTTTCAAAAGAGGCTTCGTCAAAGACTTCAGGTTGAATGGGAGCAAAACCAAGTTTCAGCTGTAAAGGGAATGTACGATTATTGACGCTTAGCAATTGTGGTTTTTCTAAAGAATTGAGTGCAGAAACCTTAGACTCAAGTGCAGTGACAGATTCTGCCTGTATAATAATGGCATGCAAGGCAGTATCAATTTTAAAGACACGTTGCCCAGTTTGCTCTTTAATAAAAGCTTTAAGTTGAGATAAATACGCTTTGGTTTCAGCCCAAGTTAAATTAAAAATTTCGTTATCACATTGAGAAAAGCCAAAAATAATCAGTGCATTGGCAGTCGCAGGTTGTTGAATTAAGTGGCGCTGAATATGGTGGAACGTATCGTCAGTATTTATTGTTGACCCAGTAGCTACTGATTGAGCCATTGGCGCAGCATTTGCCGTTTCAATTGCAATTTGTACGGTATTATCTTCACCTAGTAAAAATTCTATTTTGATTGGGTTTTCAGATAATGCATGTTGATTTTGTGTGATAATTTCAAAGCGACCAAATTCAATTTGTCCTTGTGTAAACTTTTTGAAACGGCTTTTAAAATCGACCATATTTTTAGGTTTTAAGACATCTAAAATAGGTAAACCAAGAATGTCATCTTCTGAGCTGATGCCAAATAATTTTAAATACTCTTCATTGGCTTGTGAGTGCATACCTTCTTCAAGAATGGCAACGGCTTTATTTTTTTCTTGAACCAGTGCTTGAGCTTGATTTTTTACGGTATCTAAATCACAGAGTAAGTTTTTTTGTGCTTGTAGGATACGACTATAAGACAGTGCACGTACAGCACTGATATAAAAACGTTCAGGATGAGCAATATTGACAATATCATAAATCCCTTTATAGACAAGCATTTGATAATGATCTGCTTGATAGTCTTGTGGTTTAAGTAACAGCACAGGAATATCAATTTGTGATGAGGCGTGAATGAGGGTAATGGCTTGTTCAATTTTGAGATCATAAGCCTGACCAAAAATCACTAAATCCCAACGAGTATGTAGCTGTTTTTCAAAGCTACTCAGATCATCAAGTAGCATGGCATGTACTGGATGGTTTTTACGTTGAAATATATTAAGAATTTCATTATATCTGATTTGATTGTCATCAATAATTAACAGTCTGGTTTCCGAGAGTCTAAGCTTCTTGGATAATAATAAATTTCTCATTTCAATGCTTCCCATACATCTTGATTATTTAGGTCATTGGATTGCTGGTGAATATATTCATCAATCAGGGTTTTTTGTTCATCATTGAGGAGTTCAAAATCAAATTGAACAACACTTTGTGTAATCAATAAAGTTTTGATGAGATAAAGTTTAATTTCCTGATCATTCAAGCGAAGATGAATGGCTTGCTGTTCTTTAAAAAATGGCAGATTCGGTAATACTATCGAATTGAGCACCTGATCGAGTTGTTGCGTTTGTACCAAAAGTGCAGGGTGATAATTAACATTTGAATGGTCAGCAGACACTTTGACGGCGCATGGGTAAATATCTTGTGCCAATATTTCAATACCTACTTCATAGGTTTTATTGATCGATTGTTTGATCCAACGAACGGTCGCACCTTTCCATTTATTTTGCGAATTTTCATTGACCAATAAAAATTCACCTGTGCGCAAACTTTTTGGTGCTTCATTTGCCCAACGAATACGATAGCCATGAATACTGATGTCTAAAACGGGGATTTGATAGATCTGTTTCGCTTCACGGTCTAGACTTTTAATCAACTTCGGTGCACTAGAATCATTATTATTGGCAATGCTCGATTGCACATTGGACTCAGATTGAAATGCATAATTATTTTTAAGATGCAATGTTTCGGCAAAATTTTTCGCTTTGGATAAATAGAAATGAGCCGTTTGTAAACCAAAACACACACGTAACTGAGCAGAATATTCATAGCGCTCATGTTGTCGCTCAGGCGTACTTCCCAAAACATTTTGAACGTGAAATTTCAGTGCAGTCGATAAATACATTTGTTCATTTTTAGACAAATATTCATTGTCTTTTTGAATGGTAATATTGATATGTTCAAGCAGGTTTTGCGTAGAAATATACAAATTGGGCTGAAAACTTTCATGTTGTCTGCGGTTATACACAGGTGGGTGGTCTTTCGTGGTATCGACAATATAGCGAGAAATGGCAGATTCACGCGGCAGAACATGTATCATTTTTGACCAATCAAAACTACACTCATATAAGGCTTGAATTTCACTTGGACGAATCTGATGTGTATTGAAAATATCGAGTAATAATACTTGTGCATAGGCTTGTTGAATATTTTGAACAACATGATGTGTGCCTTGTAATTGATTAATATTAATCAAATACTCTTCATTTTTAATCGCCATTTCATATAAATGGTGTGTGGTATACCATTGGTTAGACAATGCTGAGCTATACAGCATTTGCTGCTGAACCAACAATAAGCACATTTGCTCAAGTGCATAATAGGTTGCAAGTGTACGTGCTGTTTTTAGATTTTTACGCTCATTAAATTTGAAAAATGAAAATTTCTGATTAGACAGTTCGTGATGACTACGATGTACAATATCGACATAAATATTGGTGAAGTAGATGCGTAAACGAATAGTCAGTTCAATAATATGTTCACTTCGATCGGAGTGAAAAAGCCCCTCATTATTGAAATGTTTTTCTAAGCTGAGCAATACATTTTCAATAAATGGATGTAAGACTTGAATGAGATCAAAACGTAGGGTTTCATTACAACGCAATTCGGATATTTCACGCACTGCAATCATAATGGCTTCAGAGGTATCACCCAATTGCATAATTGAGAGCTTTGAAACCCATTGACTTAAGGCTTGTACAGTTGGCTCGGTAAAACTCAGTCGATCACGACTGAGAACCGTAGAAGATTGGAAAATTTCCGAAATTTCTTTATTTATCATTATGTTTTAACTCTTAAATTTAAAAAATTGTTACTCCATACAGCGGGGTCTTATTTTGTTCTCCCGCAATTTCTCTCACGAGTTTGGGTACTAAATAGCCGGGTAGACTGGCTAGAACTTCAGTGTAAATCTGATCAATTTTATCCGTTTGCAAATCAAAATGCTGAGCACCTTTGACTTTGTCTAAAACATGCAAATAGTATGGCATGACTCTCGCTTCAAATAATCGCTGGCTTAGCTCAGTTAATACTTGGGCAGAATCATTCACACCGTTAAGTAGAACGGATTGATTTAAAACCAGAATATCTTGTTGTGATAGATGAGCAAGTCGGCGACAAGTTTGATCATCTAGTTCAGCAGGATGATTTGAGTGTACCACTAGAATAATCCGTAGCCTACTGTTTTTCAATAAAGAAACGAGTTCTTCGTCGAGGCGTTCTGAGATCGTTACAGGAACACGTGAATGGATTCTCAAAATTTGAATTTGACTGAGAGATGCTATACGTTCAAGCCATAAAGCCAATTTTCGGTTTGATAAAGTCAGGGGGTCGCCACCACTTAATATCACTTCATTAATGTTGGGTTGGCTGAGCAGATAATCACGAATATTGAGCCAATCATCAGTTTTAGGTAAGTTTTCCTGATAAGGAAAGTGACGGCGGAAACAGTATCTGCAATGAATGGCACAGGCACCCGTTAAGGTCAGTAAAAAACGTGATTTATATTTATGTAGCACACCCGGGAGTTGGTTGGCTTGTTCTTCACCTAAAGGATCTGTGATAAATCCTGCATGTTCTTCTAATTCAAGATGGTGTGGTAATACTTGCAGTAACAATGGATCAAGCGGATTATTTTTTTGCATCTTGCTAACAAAAGCACGGGGCACACGTAATTTGAATTGTTCTGAGGCAAGTAATGCTCCCGATAGTAAATCCTGTTCAGAAAGATTTAACAGTTGAAGTAATTCAGCGGGAGAGGTGACTAAATCGCTCATTTGCGACTGCCAGTTTTGCTCTTGATATAAAAAGTTCGTCATGCCATGTTTTTAAATAAAGGATTAATGGGTTTGGAGAGGTCTGAACCTAGTCAGTACGAACAAAACTCGATTACTATGAAAAATATTCAATAGCCAAGTAAAAGTCATACAAAAATAGATTGGGAACACAAGAGATCATCATTTCAGATTTGCACTATTGCTGTGCAACATTACTTGAAATGAAAGTGAATTGGGGATTTTACCCTCAAACTGCTTGAACAGGAATATTTTTTCGTTGCCCTCGCATAGGTTGCTCATTTAGAATACATCCAAAATATGTAAAATGCATGTTTAGGTTAGATTCAAAATGTTTGTTGTCCAAATGCTTTGCCAATAATCTGTTTTGCATGTGTTGATTAATACAGTAAGTTTGGAGTGTGCCTGAATGGCCAATTATTCTACGAATGACTTTAAGCAAGGCCTTAAAGTGATGCTTGATGGTAACCCATGTTCAATCATGGAAAATGAATACGTTAAACCGGGTAAGGGTCAAGCCTTTAGCCGTGTAAAACTACGTAACCTAAAATCAGGTAAAGTGTTAGAAAAAACATTTAAATCAAATGAAACGCTTGAAAGCGCAGACATCGTAGATGTAGAGATGGAATATCTTTATAACGATGGTGAACTGTGGAATTTCATGGATCCTGTAACTTTTGAGCAAATTACTGCAGACAAAGTTGCGATGGGTGACGCTGCAAAATGGTTAAAAGATGATTCAAACGAAAAATGTACCATTATGTTGTTCAATGGTGTTCCATTGTCTGTAAACCCACCAAATTTCGTGGTATTGAAAATTGTTGAAACTGATCCAGGTGTACGTGGCGATACTTCAGGCGGTGGCGGTAAACCTGCGAAACTTGAAACAGGTGCAGTTGTACGTGTTCCATTGTTCGTACAGCAAGAAGAAAGTGTTCGTGTAGATACTCGTACTGGTGACTATTTAGAACGCGCTTAATCGGTTTTAAATCGAGAAGCAGAGGATGACGAAAGTCATCCTTTTTTTATTAAATACAATTGTATTGCCCATAACTCTAGAAATTGATAAAAAGAATGGAAGTAGGTTTTAGACTAAAGTTGTAGTTTTGCGCTATAAAAAGCATAGTAAATTGAAATGATCTGGATATTGCTGAAAATATCAACCGACAAAAATATTTAAACTGAGCGATTGAAAGTTAGCCATTAAGATTGAGCCATAAAATAAAACGTTCACAGAATATGACATTCAATTGACATGCTAAAAGCATACTATTTAGTCAGTTTTAAACAAAAGTATTAGATGAAAAGAAAAACATGAGGAGTACAGTCAGCACGGGAAGAGCTACAGCGAAATACATTACGCTTCATAAAAACAATGGAACTGCTTTTGTAATCAGGATGTGAGGTTTTAATGAAAAATTCAGAGAAAAAATTATCACCCTTATCTAAATTGATGTGGGTGATTGTTGCTATTGTGGGGGCAGTATCATTTGGGATATTAGCCGTCAGTCGTGGTGAGCATGTCAATGCAGTATGGCTTGTCCTTGCAGCAGTGTGTGTGTATAGCATTGCCTATCGTTTTTATAGTCTATTTATTGCGACAAAAGTTTTTGAACTCGATGCGCGACGTTTAACGCCTGCACATCGACTTGCCGATGGTTTGGATTACGTTCCCACCAATAAATATGTTCTTTTTGGGCACCACTTTGCAGCGATTGCAGGTGCAGGTCCTTTGGTTGGCCCAATCTTGGCTGCGCAAATGGGCTATTTGCCAGGAACAATTTGGCTCTTGGTCGGTGTTGTTTTGGCTGGTGCAGTGCAAGATTTCTTGGTACTGTTTATTTCAACTCGCCGTGATGGGCGTTCATTGGGTGAAATGGCAAAACAAGAGTTGGGTCCCTTTGCAGGCGTGATTGTTATGCTTGGTGCTTTGGGGGTGATGATTATTATCCTTGCAGTACTGGCATTGGTGGTTGTAAAAGCATTGACCAACAGTCCATGGGGTGTATTCACCATTGCGGCGACCATTCCCATTGCATTGTTCATGGGCGTATATATGCGTTATATCCGTCCGGGTAAAATTGCAGAAGTTTCCATCATTGGTTTTGTGTTGATGATGGCTGCCATTATTTACGGCGGAGATATTGCGGCACATCCATACTGGGGGCCATTCTTTACGCTAACAGGTAAGGAGTTGACTTGGGCATTGATCATTTATGGCTTCGTTGCTTCAGTTTTGCCTGTATGGTTATTGCTTGCACCGCGTGATTATTTATCAACATTCTTAAAAATTGGGGTAATTGCAGGGCTTGCGATTGGCATCATGGTTGCAATGCCAATGTTAAAAATGCCTGCAACAACACATTTCATTGATGGTACAGGTCCTGTTTTTGCGGGTTCAATGTTCCCATTCTTGTTTATTACCATTGCCTGTGGTGCAATTTCAGGCTTCCATGCTTTGGTCTCATCAGGAACAACGCCAAAACTTGTCGATAACGAAGTGAATATTCGTGTGATTGGTTATGGTGGTATGTTAGTCGAATCATTTGTTGCGATTATGGCAATGATCTGTGCAACAGTGCTTGAACCTGGTATTTATTTTGCGATTAACTCTCCTGCTGCATTATTAGGTACAACCGTTGAGTCGGCTGCCGAAGCAGTACGTACTTTAGGCTTTGTAGTCACACCTGAAGCATTAAGTTTGTTGGCGAAAGAAGTCGGTGAAAATACTATTTTGTCTCGTACAGGCGGGGCGCCAACATTTGCAATTGGTATGGCGCATATCATTACCGAGATTTTCAATAATCGTTCAATGATGGCATTTTGGTATCACTTTGCCATTTTATTTGAAGCACTATTTATTTTAACGGCTGTGGATGCGGGTACGCGTGCTTGTCGTTTTATGGTGCAAGATACTGTGGGTATTGTTGTTCCAGCGTTAAAAAATTCACATAACTTTGTGGGTAACTTGATTGGTACAGGCGTTGCAGTTGCAGGTTGGGGCTTCTTCGTTTATCAGGGTGTAGCTGACCCACTCGGGGGTATTAACAGCCTATGGCCACTCTTTGGTATTGGTAACCAAATGTTGGCAGCGATGGCATTAACGCTCGGTACGGTGATTCTGTTTAAGATGAAGAAAGAAAAATATGTTTGGGTGACCATTATCCCAACTATTTTCTTGGTCATTACCTGTATGACGGCGGGTTGGCAAAAGATTTTCCATAGCAATCCAAAAATTGGCTTCTTGGCGCAAGCGGATAAGTTCAATGCAGCAATTGCTAAGGGTGAAATTTTAAAACCTGCAAAAACGCTTGAAGAAATGCAAACGATTGTGTTTTCAAATCAGATTAATGCAGCGCTTTGTGCATTCTTTATGATTGTGGCAATTGTCATGATTATTGCTGCAATTGGGGCTATTCGCCGTGCATTGGCAAATCCTGAACCAAGTGTCAATGAGAGTGAAGCGATTTATGTTGATCCATCTGAAACCATTGTAACTTCTGCGAAACATTAAGCTAAGAAGGTGAATAGTATGAATCTAAAGTTTGCAAAAAATGGTAAAACGGTGATTTATAAAATCATCAAAATGACCGTGTTGACGCAGAAAGATTTAATTTTTTCTCCAAAAAATTGGTCACGTATTGCAACATTGTGGACACGTTTACAGCAAAGCTTTCGTTTGATGGTGGGTGTGCCTGATTATCAAACTTATGTTGAGCATATGAAAAAGCATCATCCTGATATTGATCCAATGGATGAAAAAACTTTTCATCGTTACTGCGTTGATGCGCGTTATCCATCGGCAGGCGGTACATTGAAGAAGTGTCCTTGTTGATGCGTTGATGGCATTTTAAAGAAAGAATAGAAAACGACACTTCGGTGTCGTTTTTTTTATGATCAATAGCGTGTGTCATCGCCTCATCTCAAGTATATTAAATGGCTGATGATGAAATGTAGAGCGATACAAAATACTCAAATGGAAAAATATTCAATGAAGCGATTAGTCAAAATGGTCGAAAAAATGAAGCAGTTTTTGAGCAGAGAACACGCTTCATTTTCTATATTGGGGAAAGAGATTGGTGAGTTGAGAGAACATTTTAAGCACTCTACTTTTGATCAAAGTGGTGTGTTGAGTGTATTTCCATCGAGTGTTTCATTGATGAGCTATCAGGTACATGCAGCATATGTTTTATTTTTGCTGAATGATCATTGCTATGGGAAATTAAGCCCTTTGTTGTGTGAAAGACTACAGTTAGACAGTCTTGAATTGAATACATTACTTCATCAAGTTGATGGTAATCATCCGTATTTTATGGATGTGCGCCAAGATTTTAATGGTTATTTGATTAAACTGGTGAGCAATGATCAGGTCTTACTAGAACAAATTTATGCACTTAAATTGCAACCACCTCCGCCTTGGATTGCCACCAATTTAAACCCTGTTGATGTTATTTTTTTACAAGGAAAAGAAGAATATTACTGGCATACCTTTTGGCTCAGGTTTGTGGAAACATTAAATGAAGCAGAACTGGCGGAATATTATCAAGAAAATGACATATCTGAATTGTGGCAAGACTATTTATCTTCAGACATACACTTATAGCAACGCCGAAATAAGCATAGATTGAGTCGGTGATTTGAGCTGTGACGGTTTAAAACTTTAACGATGGATGAAAACCGTGTATGTTGAACCGAGCATAATAAACTTGATTAGGAAAAATACAGCATGCTTTGGGGATTAAAAAAAATCAACAGAATGAAGAAGTCACACTACTTGCCGATGATGTGCTTGCACCATTTTATCCTCAAATCGATGCATTCCTAAATCAGATCAATCAAATTATTTTAGACAAACCTGAGCAGACACAACTGGCTTTATGTAGCTTACTTGCTGGTGGACATCTACTGTTTGAAGATTTACCCGGTTTAGGCAAAACGACGTTGGCGAGCAGCTTGTCACATCTGACAGGATTGCATTTTCAACGGATTCAATTTACCAATGATATGCTGGCAAGTGATGTGATTGGTATCAATATGTTCAATCAAAAAGAACATCAATTTGAGTTTAAACAAGGACCTATTTTCACCCAAATTTTACTTGCAGATGAAATTAACCGCAGTAGTCCAAAAACCCAAAGTGCGTTGCTTGAAGCAATGGAAGAAGGCAATGTCACAGTCGATGGCACACGTTATAAATTGCCGAAACCATTTTGGGTAATTGCGACACAGAATCCGCTGTTTCAAAGTGGTACTTACGCTTTGCCTGAATCGCAACTTGATCGCTTTTTGATGCGCCTGTCTTTGGGGTATCCATCGCGTTTGGCAGAAAAACAACTCTTACAACAAGATGCTCGACAAACAATGATCAGTACCTTACAGGCAGTGTTTAAAAGTGAAGATATTTTGCAATTACAACAATGGGTACGTCAGATTTATTTGAGTGATGCTGTACTTGAATATTTACTTGATTTAACCGAAGAAACACGTAAAGGACGACATGGTTTGTCCACGCGTGGTGTACTTGCATTGAAATTGGCAGCTCAAGCACATGCACTGATTAGTAAACGCAGTTTTGCAACGCTTGATGATGTGCAAGCGGTTTTTGTCGCCGTAGCATCGCATCGCATTGGATTAGGTGAAGCTGAAACACGTTTATTGATGCAGCAGGTTGAAGCCAAAGGATAACGCCATGTCAATGCGAGTGAAGTTTCGACAATGGCTGAGTCAGCGATTTCAATATCATGGCGCAAAGACATTACGTCAAAATGATGTTTTAGTATTTATTTATAAACAAGGTTTCCTTTATTTAGTTCTGATTCTGATTACATTTATTGCAGGGATTAACTACGCAAACAATTTGATTTTGGGTTTTTGCTTTCTAATGAGTGCGATTTTATGTATCAGTTTTTATGTGACATTTAAACAACTGCATGCTTTAAATATTGAAGTGATTGCACCTAAAATTGGACGATCGGGTGATGCTTTAACGCTACGGTTATCCTTTAAGCAACCAACATTGAGTCCGAAATATTTACAAATTCGCTATGCCCATCAGGTAAAGCCTGTGCTGTTGCAACAACTTAATCAGCAAGTAGAAATCACTTTTCAGCCCACTGAGCGAGGGTTGTTTATTGTCCCTGAAATTCAAATATTTTCGACTTATCCTTTAGGATTGGTTCGGGCTTGGACGTATTGTTATTTTCAAGATGAGATTTGGATTGCGCCAAAAGCTATGGATTTTCAAAAAGAAAACTCACAGGCGGTGAGTCGTGGTGAACCTGATCTAGATGAGTTTCGGGAGCTGAGAGCATTTCGAGAGGGTGATTCTTTACAAGCGGTATCTTGGAAGCAGGCAGCACGAGGACAGGGTTTATATATTAAGCAATTTGAAGATCAGCTTGATGCCCAAACGGTACAGATTGATTATGCGCAGATGCCATCGACTTCACATGAAGAGCGTTTGAGTTTAATGATGGGTATGGTGGATCACTGTAAGGCTGAAAATATGTCTTATCGTATGAATTTACCGACGCAGCAGTTAGCAGTCGGGCAGGGTGAAACACAATTTTTCAATGCACAGTTCATGTTGGCAAAGGCGTGATATGAATATTTTTAAAAGATGTTCAGCGCAGATAAGCCAACTAGAGCAAGAAAATCAGGTACAACACAAGCTTACAAATACGCCGATTACAAAGCTGATTCGTTTAAGTGTATTGCTCAATTTAGCGATCATTTGGCTTGCTGAATTGGCTTATTTTCCAATTGCGCTGAGCGTTATTTTTGCATGTATGTGGATTAATTTATTGTGGAATTATAAAAATTCAATTCAAGCATCTCGCATTCAACAGACATTCTCAGATCGTACCCAAAATAGAATCCAACAAGCGATCAAAGTCATTTTAACGCTATTCGCTTTACTCGCAATTTGGCTGAATTACGGTACTTTTGTTGGTGTTGAAGCAGGCACAGCAGCGCTTGCAACTTTTTTATATGCTAAAGCACTCGAAACGAAGCAATCACGAGATTATATCGTACTGTTTAATTTTGCATTATTTGTCAGTGCAAGTCTATTCCTACACAGTCAATCGGTGTTGATGGCGATGATGGTACTGTGTAGTTTGTTGGCAAGCTTGATTGGATTATATCAACTGCAAACAGGACATTATATTCAGAGTGGTCAGACTCAAGCCTCATTAAAAACAGACACAGTACATGTATTAAAAGTGATCGGGCTTGCGGTTCCTTTTTTTGTTTTACTCTTTATGTTTTTTCCGCGCTTACCACCGTTATGGCAAATACCTGTGAGTAGTCAACAAGGTGTGACTGGCATTAGTGATCGGATGTCACCGGGAGATATTGCTGAGCTTTCACAATCTTCTGCGCTTGCATTTCGAGTGATGGGTGATTTGAAAAAGTTACCACCTCGACAAGATTTATATTGGCGGGCTATGGTGCTTGATCAATATGATGGTCAGACATGGACAAGTCATCCAAGAAATCAAAGTTTGTTTAATATTACACCTGAAATGATGTCTACAATTAAGCAGACCTTTAATTATCAATATCTTGCTGCGAATAACCGAACACATTGGGTGATGGGGCTAGAAGCATCAATTCCCAATCAAGGTGGTTTTCAGGTCAATGTCGATGGTGCAATTATTCCAACACGTGCTGTGCAGCGTACGCAACCGATTCAAATGCAATGGATTAGCAAGCAACTTCCTATAGAGAATGATGCCTCCTCAAATGCATTTTTGAATCAACGGAATATACGTTTTCAAGCGCAATTTGATCCACAGTCACAGCAACTTGCACAGCGCCTTTGGAATAATGCACAGCATCAACCTGAGCAGTATATTCAGCAGATTTTGGCTTGGTATAAACAGAATAATTTTTCTTATACGCTTACACCCGGAACGTTGGCACAGAACCGAGTGGATGGTTTTTTATTTCAAAGCCGTCAGGGGTTTTGTGAGCATTATGCATCGAGCTTTGTCATGCTAATGCGTTATGTCGGTATTCCTGCACGTGTGGTGGTGGGCTATCAAGGGGGACAACCTGCTCCTGATGGTCAGAGTTGGGAAATTCGCCAAATGGATGCACATGCATGGACGGAAGTTCAGTTAGATGGAAAATGGCAGCGAGTTGATCCGACTTTTATTATTGCACCGAACCGTATTGATCAGGGAATGCAAAATTTTATGCAAAATGATCAATCTGTATTTGGTGAAAACTCAAGGAGTACATGGAAATATCAGCAATTTAATGCTTTAAAAACGTTGCGTGTATGGAGTGATTACGCAAGTTACCAATGGCAAAGTAAGGTCGTGGGTTATGATGCCGAAAAGCAGAGCAGTTGGATGGCTAAACTCGGTTTAACATCAAGTTATTCATTTGGATTGGTATTGATGATTGGTTTGTTGGGGCTCGGAGGATTGTATTTTACAGTTGTTCAAATTCGACAATATTTAGCCATTTCAGCATTAGATCGAATCATTCATCGCTTTTCTAGGCATTTAGATAAGTCCTTTTATAAGCAAACATCTGAAACATTTGAACAATGGATGTTTCGTTTATCTGATTATGCTGATACTCAAATACCATTCTTAGAGGCAAATCAGATTTATCAAAAAATTGTATATATGAAGCAGAATGATAAAATTCTTTTAAAACAGTTGGATATTTTGCTTAAACAATGTTCATCTAAGTTGCAAAAATGATAAAACTACTTGTCATCAGTTAAAAAAATGAATAATATTCTCATCACTTCAGGTGTATAGCTCAGTTGGTTAGAGCGCTACGTTGACATCGTAGAGGTCAGCAGTTCGAGTCTGCTTATACCTACCAAAATTCAATTTTATAGATGTTTTTAGGCATTTATATAATTACAAAAAACCCTTAAACTCAATGGTTTAAGGGTTTTTTGTTGCCTGTCTTAAAGTTATACAAAGATGCTTATAGTACATGTATTTGTACACAGAGGTGTACACTGTAATGAAAATCGAACTCATGTGTACATAGATATGAAAAAAGTGAAATAAAAGAAAATTTTGGATTTTAAAATACTAAATTAAATGGAAAAAGGCGTTCACAAGTTGAATGAATATTTAGGTGTTTTCATAGAAAATCTCCTCGTTTAAAGGTTATTCGATTTTCTATTTTTAAAATCTTTTAATTTTAGGGAGGATTACCGCCCACTATATGCCTACTTTTAGATGGTTTTAATGGAGAAATATATGAAAGTTGAATTGAATGTTTTTGTAAGTTGTTGTTATTATTTAAAATAAATAGCTCCGAAGATGCCGCTGCACAGTCGTTACCCTGAATCCGATGAGTTTAGAGTTATTTTTATAGTTTTGGCAATATGAAACAATATTAGACGGTCTAAGAAGATATATGAATGACTTTTAAAGTATTGATTTTAAATTAAATTATATGAGATTTTACGAAAAAATATTAAAGTGCTTGAAACAATAAAATAACTGCCTACTTTTATTTTGTAAATAAAAATGACGGTTTAAACCGTCATTTGAGAAGTGGAATTTATTCGATTCCTGTCTATGTAGTCGAGTACGTCATGTTTTCTATATACGATTTTCCGGTAGTGTAATTTTGAAAAAGGGATCCCCCCACCTTCGCATCGCTTTTTTTGAAGCCAAGCCATTGAAACACCTAAAACAATTGAAATAGACTCTGGAGAAAAAGATTCATTTTCATTAGCAGTGTTGAACTTATCAATTTCAGCTTGGATTTCAGCTTTAGTCATAGTCTTTAACAACGCAGTAGTAACCACGTGATATTACTCCTGAAACATTTATAAGAACTTGAAATGTTCGTCAAAATGAAGTTTAACTAATCATCTCAAATGGTTAAGCTTGACGTTATCAAATTGAGTTTTGAAAAAAATGGATAGAGAGAAAAATAGAAAAAATCATCATTTTGGCAGGTAGATGGACATTGATTACATAATGTAAGTCTATTTACACAGCAGACTCGATGAGGTTTGATGTGTGCTAGTAACGAGAAACCACACTATTTGATCTGTTTTAGTCAATTGAGTGATTAGATATTAATTTTGGCAAGAACTCTATTCTATATCCAAATTTTATTAAACCAAAACTAGCAAAAAATTATCAATAAAGCATTTTGAGTGAATTTTGTAAAAAATGATAAAATAATTAAATTTGAGCAAATATATTCTCATTTTATTGACTTTTTATTAATTGTGAGCAAATATTTGCCAATGAAGAGTTATTAGCAAATGGACTTAGGAAGCTAAAGAAGGTTTTCACGGAATAATTTAAGCAAATCAAGGTATAGGTTACTATGCCTATGATTGAAGCGATACTCCATTTCCTTAAGATGCAAATAAAACCTCTCTTTGTCAATTCCATTGAACTTGATTAAGCGTTTTTAGCATAGCCTTAGAATGATTCTATTCCGTTTATATGACGTCCACCATTCGCAAATTCATTCTGACTATGGTTGACCCTTAAGTTCTTTTTATGGTGGTGTTTCAAAAAGTATGCTGAAAAAAAGCAGGTTGAATTTTGATAAAATA
>CAXYZD010000041.1:0-17430 GCA_964293455.1 uncultured Acinetobacter sp.
TATTTTATCAAAATTCAACCTGCTTTTTTTCAGCATACTTTTTGAAACACCACCTGTATTTTATTACCATTCTTTACATGCTCGTCAATATGCAGAAAATTTGTTAAACTGAATGCATAGTAAAATGGAAAATTTACGATATTTTCTACGCGGTACTTAGCTTTTAAATGATCTAACTCTTTTGGTTTTAGCTTTTTTATATCTCTTATTTTTAGTCATACATCTTGTGAATACGATGTGTTGATCCGCTACCGTAACACTTATTTTTATTATTCCTTCGCCCTAAAGTATCATTGAAAAAGCTTGATTGATCTTTATTTTATCCATGGAATGACACAAATTTGATTACAAATTATGTGTAACATTTCATCAGGCCAAATGATCTCAAAAATTTAAAATTTATGTAGGCATTCATGCAAAAAACGCAAAACGATATGCAAACGTCAACACTGAATAATCCAACAATACGACTAAGCCTTGCCACAATGATGTTTCCATTGGCATTGGTGCTGTTTGAGTTTTCTGTCTATATTGGCAATGACCTTGTGCAACCTGCCATGCTTGCTATCACCAAAGAGTTTGGTGTAAGTAGTGCATGGGCACCTTCATCCATGTCATTTTATTTACTCGGTGGGGCATGTGTCGCATGGTTGGTTGGGCCATTGTCTGACCGACTTGGGCGTAAAAAAGTGTTATTGGCAGGTGTCGTATTTTTTGTGATCACCTGTTTATTGATTTTAATGACAAATAATATTGAAAGTTTCCTTGCTCTGCGCTTTGTGCAAGGTTTTGGACTTTCAGTTATTGCAGCTGTTGGTTATGCCGCTATTCAGGAAACCTTTGAAGAACGAGATGCCATTAAAGTCATGGCACTCATGGCAAATATTTCATTACTTGCACCTTTGCTCGGTCCCGTGGTTGGTGCATTTTTAATTGATCATGTGTCATGGCATTGGGGCTTTATTGGCATTGCAATTTTGGCTTTTCTCAGTTGGTTTGGTTTAAAGGCAAAAATGCCTGAGGTCAAAGTGAATACTCCTAAACAGCCGTTGCGCTATATTTGGGACGATTACAAACAGGTTTTTAAAAATAAAACCTTTCTTGCACTGACCTTTGGTTTACCGATGGTTGCCATGCCTTTGATGCTTTGGATTGCACTTTCTCCTGTCATGTTAGTTGAAGAATTAGGACTGAGCAGTTTTGAATATGGTTTGGCACAGTTTCCTGTTTTGGGCGGTTTGATTGTTGGCAATATCGTGCTGATTAAATTGATTGATCGTTTAAAATTGGGAACTACCGTACTCATCGGTTTACCCTTAATGTTATTGGGTACATTGATTGTTGGGCTAGGGTTAGTATGGCGTGAATATTTTCTTTATACGGTCATTATTGGCATGACCTTGGTAAGTTTTGGCGAAGGGATTAGCTTTTCAGTCTTGTATCGTTTTGCGCTGATGTCGTCTAATGTGTCAAAAGGAACGGTTGCTGCTGCTGTTTCAGTATTGATGATGTTTAGCTTTTTTATTGTGATTGAATTGGTTCGTATTGCTTATGTACATTTCCACTTATGGGCATATGTATTGTCGTGTATCACACTCATTTTACTGTGGTTTAGTTTTCCATTATATTCATTGAAAAAAGTGATGCAGGAAAGACACGCCAAAGGTGAGTTTTAGGTTTTATCTCCCTTCATTCTTTCATAAAAGTAAAAGATGAAGGGAGGATAAAATACATATTTAGGCACGATCTAACTTTTTTAGTTTATGATCAAAAACAAAAGGGCCAAAAGGCAAAATTGAAGCCATTAACCCTAAAATAAACATTTTAAGAGACCATTTTTGCTTTTCACAGACCACAAAAAGAATAACTAAAAATGCAATGAATAATACGCCATGCCCCATACCGACATATTTAACCAATATAGGGTTGCCCCAAACATACTTCATTGGCATTGCAATAAACAACAGAAGCAGAAAAGAGATACCTTCGAGAAAACCAATCGCACGTAAACTTTTGATATTCATGGTCACTTAACCAAATGAGAATGAATATCGAGTGTAGCGTAAATGGATGAAAAATTGAATAAAATTCATGGGTAATACTAAATCACTCGCAAGGCAACATTCATTAAATATAGATTTAAAAAGCATTGGAACCTAATCTATTTAATTTCCAACTTAAGCAAGGCTGTTTTAAGCCTAACCAATTCAGGTAAAGTTTCAAGTAATAAGCTAATTTGTTTTAGCGCAAGTTGTAGATGATCAGGTAAATGATCTTGCTCACTAAGTTGATGGATATCATTCAATTTTTGTGTAATCAGCGTTTGATCTAAAGAAACTTGATTGAGTAAAGCATCATTGAGTAGCTGTTTACACCACAGCATTAAATCTAAAACTTCATTATCATCAATTTTTTCACGATGACTACCAAGTGCAGATACATAGCTGAGTTGACTATGGCTATAGACCAAGTAACGAAAGGCATTATGAATTAAATCTGGGTTTGGATTGGGTTCGGTACTTAAACTCGAAATCATACTCGATAGATCAATATGTGCATTGTGCGCTAAACGACGTGATTGACGGTACGCTATACTATTGGTTTTACCATGTTGGTATTGTTCAACCACAGCATCAAAATAATCCAAAGTGGCTTGGCTACTTTTACGAATATTATTAGAAATATTGCGAAAATTCCAATCGGGCCAAATAAAGCTCACTGCAAACCATGCAATGGCACAGCCTAAAAGGGTGTCCATAATTCTCGGTAAAATAATCGAGAAACCCGCACCTTTGAGATTAAAAATAAGCAAAACCATAAGTGTTGCCATGAGTGTCGCCATGGCATATTTTTTGAAACGTAAATAGAAAAAGTATACGCCAAAAATAATAGTGAGTACCAATTGCCCTTCAATACTGGGCACAAAATACAGAACAGGAATCCCTAAAATCACGCCTAAAAGTGTGCCCAACGTCCGCATTTTAAGACGACTTTTGGTGGCAAAGTAACTGATCTGACAGACAAATAAACTGGTGAGTAAAATCCAATAACCATTTTTGGCAAAGGGTAACAGTGAAATGGCGTAACCGACAGCAAAGACAAAGGCGATACGAACAGAATGACGAAATAATGCTGAATTTGGGGTTAGATGTTGTTTAAGCTTGAACCATAAATCGTCTACGCCGTGAATATCATCATCGAATAAATTGAGATTGTCTTGATGGCGTGTATAACTTTGTTGATAGCTTTCTTGCTCAATGCTGAGATTTTCAAATTGAGATTGAACCTTTTGTAAATTGTTAAATACTAAAAGTAAATTTTTAACTTCTAAATTTTTTGGATTCTGTTCAACCCATTCTTGAATTGAACTTTCCAAATTTTTTAAAATAATTTCATGATCGGGATCGATTTGAAAGCTTTGCCTTTGAATAATGCATTGCGCCAATTGTTCGCAATGACGTGCTTGTAGGCGAATGTTTTTTTGAATGCGATAGATCAGATCGGTACGACTAAAATTGTAGTGAATATTTTCATAATGCAAATAGTTTGAGGTCACTTGCTCATGAATATCTTGCGCTAAAAAATACAGATTAAGCCAATAAATGGTGTTTCTATTTGCACGAGATGCTTTGAGTCGCGTGAGCAAAGAGGCTTTTGTGGTATTTAAATGTTGCACTACAAGACTATTTTCTAACGATAAATCATAAAGGAGTTGTTCGACATTGTGGGTATTGTCAGGATCAAACAGTTTAGATTTTTTGTCTAAAACCTGTGCAAGGGCTTGAAAGCTTTGTGCTAAATTGTCCTGAACAGCTTGGGTCGGTTTAAGCAAATAAAAGAGAATGGAAGTCGTGCCGTACCACAAAGTACCAAAAACAAAATAGACCGATTGCTGATACCAATGTTCATATTCACCGAGTCCGAACATGGTGTAAATAGATAATAAAATGGTGCCAAATGAAATGGTCGCATAACGCTGACCAAATGCACCCATGAGCATGAGCATGCCACTAGAAAGAGATAAATACAGAATAAATAAAAATTTACACGGATAGAGTAAATATAAAATGCTACTCACTACAAAAAATAGCACACAAACATAGAGTAGATTACGTAAGCGAATACTGAGGCGATCATCAAAATCAGTTAATGCTGTCGCAATTGCACCTAAAGTCATAGGAACAATAAGATCGCTATAACCACTAAAATACAATCCGAGAGTCGTGCCTGTAAGTACAATAAATATTTGCAAGCAATAGATCAAAATTGAACTAGAGTGAATGTTTCGAAAATATGCATGCAAAAAATTCACTGAAATGGATGCCTAAAAGTAGTTTTTCTATTTTAATCCTTATGCATAAACAGTGCCATGTGTAATCACCAATCGACATAAAGTTAGTTTTTAGATGATTGTGGATAAAAGTAATTTTACCCACGTCTATTTGATTTACATTTAGAAATTAAGCAGATTATTGAATCACGCCACAGGCAATACGCTCACCACCACCACCTAAAGGTTTTGGATGATCTGAATAATTGTCACCACCTGCATGAATCATGATGGCAAGTCCTTTAACATCGTTGAGTGTCAAGCGAGGCGCTAGAACGGTGTTATCTGCATGACCACTGGAGTTAACATTGAGTACTGGTAAATCGCCCATATGCCCGTCATTTGGTGTACCGTGACCTGAATGGTTGGGATTGAAATGTCCACCTGCTGCCAGTGCTGCCACTTTTTTACCTTCTTTTTCAGCAGGCGCACATGAGCCAGTTTCATGGATATGAAAACCATGAAAACCTGAAGGAAGGTTGGAGAGTTTAGACTGAACACTTAAACCTCGTGTTGTGTCTTGTAGAGTGATAGTCCCAATTTTTGCACCAATGCCTTCGGCACTTACCGCATTGATGGTGACTTGCACTTTTGGCGCAGTATTTTTTTCTTTCTGGGTTATTGTGCTGCAACCTGTAAGAAAAAGACCGAGCACACTACATGCAGTAAATATTTGGAAATAAGATCGAATCTGAGGCATGAAAAAGCATCCCAATTTTGTTTGTTATTATCTTTATTCAAACAAAAGAGAGCTTGTTGTACTAGGAGCTTTTAACAGTTTGATTGTATAGGTTTATTAAAAATGCTTGCTTACTTGGAATGCATCAAAATCTATAGTGGATAATTATGATGAAAGAATAAAATATAAAGCGGAAGAAGAAAGCGATGCTTTTGAATCTGCATCGCCGTTTTCATTGATGGTGTATTTTTTGATGAAGAACAGTATTTAAAGTTAAGAATGTTATTTAAATTTAAAAATTATTTAACTTCAGGGTCATCATCAAGATCATATGCGAGTGTGGCATCGGGCACTTGTTCAGGCGCAATGGTTTCATGTAACCATTCCCGCCAAATTGCCAATAAAATAGCCAAAATTACAGGTCCAATAAATAGCCCAACTAAACCAAAACTCGCCAAACCACCCAATACACCAAACATGATGAGTAAGAATGGAATTTGCGTTGCTCCTGAAATAACCAAGGGGCGAATAACATTATCGGCTGTGCTGACAATACAGACACCCCATGCCATGACACCAATCGCTTCCATGGTTTGTCCTTGTGAAAACAGCCATAGGGACACAGCGCTATAGGCAACAGGAGGACCAAATGGAATAAGGGCGAAAAGGAAGGTCACAATGGTCAAGACCATTGGATTTGGAACACCTGCCACAAAATAACTGATACCTGCAAGAAAGGCTTGCGCCAACGCAGTCAGTCCAACACCATAAACGACAGCACGAGTTGTTTCTGAAATGGTGTCGATATAATGATGAACACGGGGACCAATAATTTTATGTAATGCTTTGCTGACCTGTTCCACAATGGTCTGACCATCGCGGTAGAAGAAGAACAAAGACATAATGGCAAAACCCAGTTTGACCAAATTGCGGGTAATTTCATTGAGGACTAACTTGCCGTAATTCATGTGACTTTGCATCCAAGTCGAAATGCTTTGTGAAACACTACTTGGATCGGTATTGATGTCACGAATGGTGCGACTAACTTCTTTACCAATGATGGGTAAATCACGAATAAACTCGGGAACGCTCAAATTTCCTGAAGAAAGTTGACGCTGTAAATCAAAATAAAGATTACGCCCTTCATGCTGTAAAATAAAAACTGCAAATGTAAGCGGAAGTCCAATCACTAAAACAATGATGGTAATCATGATGGATGCGCTCAGTGTTGGGCGTTGCTCCCCACAAAACCGTTGAATCCGCTTATACATTGGCCAAGTCATATAGGCAATAATGCACGCCCATAACACAGGTACGATAAAGTATTTGAGTAGGTCAAATCCAAGAAAAATCAGGATGAACAATAGTCCAAATAACAATGTACGCTGTAAGGTCGGATTAGATTCTTGCACAAATTACTCTGATGAATAGGAGATTATTATTTCGATTCATAACATGAAAATCAGTTATAGAATCCTCGCTTTCTGTTTCCATCATATATGAAAATTGACAAAGGTGTTGTTTTCTAAATGTCGCTTTGTTTAATTTGGTTGTTCAGGTGAAAGTTTAAAACCAACTTGATGAATCTTCAATGAGCGCATTGAGCAGTGGTTGCCATTGTTCTTGAATCTGTAAAAAGTTTTTTTGATTTTTATCAAATATGCTTAGACCTTGCATTGCAAGTTGTCCATAGGCACTACGCTCAGCAATCCAAGCCACAGGTTGATGCTCAATTTTTTCAAAAAACTGTTGAATCTCTTTAGAGCTGGCACTGTTTGTTTTTATACGATTAGCCAGTAAATGCACGGCAACTTTGCCTTTACGAATGCGTTTAATATCTTGAATATGTTTTAAAAAACGTTTGGTACTCTCAATGTCAAAAAATGAAGGTTGTAGTGGCGTAACAATCGCATGACATTCACTAATCAACTGCTCTGCATGCTCACCTGTAAGTGCGCCAGGCGCATCAATGACTAAATAATCGAGATTTTTAGGTGCATCACCAATCGATTTTTCATGGCGCCAATCTAAAACTTGAATCGGTGCTGTATGTTCAGGACGTTGTTTTAACCATTGCAACGCAGATTTTTGCGAGTCAGCATCGGCAAGAGCCACCTTATAGCCTTTTTGAGCGAGTGCTGAAGTGAGCGTAATCGCTGTCATTGTTTTGCCGCAACCACCTTTTAAATTTGCAATGAGTATAGTTTTCATGAGTCCTTCAATAGTTGATTTAGCACGCCATTCTTTATCTTAGCTTAGCATTAATTTTGCACAGATAGGTTACATTGCATAAAAGTTATGAGTTTGTTTGCATTGAGCAAAATGAAAAATTTGTTTACATTGAGTAGAATTTAATCGGTAGGAATTTTACATGTCTATAGGGATGGCAATGTTGATAGGTGCATGTATTGGCATCGTATTAACCACGCTTGTGTTGTCAGGAACACGAAATGGAAAAATTAAAGCTGAGTATGAACGATATATTACTGAGCTTGAAATGGAGCATCAGCAGGCTTTAATGCAAGCACAAAAACGTAGTGTAAATACCAGTCGTGCAGTGCTCAAAGGAAAAATGGCAGAGCAAATGGCACCGATTATGCCTGAGTTTCGATATTTACCGAGTGATGCAAAATTTTTAGGTGATCCCATTGATTATGTTGTATTTGATGGCTATACCGATTTCCGTGATGGTGAGGGTTCAGCCGAAGATATTGAAGTGGTATTGATTGATATTAAAAGTGGCGGGGCACGTTTGACCAAAGGGCAACAAGCGATTGCACAAGCCATTCGAGAAGGGCGAGTACGTTTTGAAACTATTCGTATTGATTTTGATGAGGTCTAAGTCAACGTAAAGACCTCAGTCAGTTTTTCTATAATTCAAATATTCACTGAAGTCAGCGTATTGTATTAATGCTCATGCGCTATTTTCTGTGCGCGAGCAAAAAACATGCGCCTGCCAATACGTGGAATACCTTCAGCATCATAATAAGATTTTTGTGTAAATTGAAAACCTGCATTGAGCAATAACAGTTCAATATTACGATTGAGATGGCAGCCATCAGCAATGATTTTCTGTACAGGTGTCAGTAAATTTTGCAGTTTTTTCAAAGTATCATTGTCATGATATTCGACATGCTCGACCAAATGTAGCATACCTGTAGGTTTGAGCACACGGCGAATTTCAGTCAAGGCTTGATCTAAATTGGCAATACTACACATTGTCCACGTACTGACAACATGGTCGAGGGAATGATCGGCAAAAGGCAATTTTTCAGCACTTGCTTGTAAATGCTGAACTAAAAAAGGCGCTTTGAAAATACGCTCTCGAGCAAGATGAAAAATATCCGCATTGGGTTCAAGCGCATAGAGTGTATCGACTGCTTGATAAAAGGGGATATTCAAACCTGTACCAAAACCAATTTCTAATACATCACCTTGAATACTTTTGAGTAACTCTGCTCGACTTTCCATGAGGCTAGGTACTTGCATCACTTGATTCAGAATATGTGGAAAAATATGCTGTTGGTAATACTTATAAATCATGGCATTGGCTTCTTATTGTGTGGTTTATTGTCCGATGTAATGGTACATCGGTTTGGTTTAATCTTCTGATGATTTTAACGACTCTGTTTTAAATGTCACTGCGCAGAACTGACAAAAGCATGACGAAAATTCTGCACATTGTTACCGAAAGCAAATATTGTTTTCAGTTTTCAGGTTTATGATAAATATGAATAAAGTTTGAACGGGAAGCACAGGCAGATGAAACACCATTCTGAATGCATACAATCGAGATTTTCTAAGTCATCGGTCATTGGCTTAAAATATCTATTATGTGTAGGGGCATTGAGCCTTTTTGCTTTACAGACCTATGCTTTTCAATCGGTTAATGTTGCGGGACAAGCAACGAAGCAGAGTACTGTCGCTAATTGGAATGCAAATATTGCACAGCCAAGTAGCACTGTAGCAAAACAGCAAGCCCAATCACAATTTCAATCCTCATTAAAATCACAGTCAGAAAATTTCAAAAAATTTAATCCTGAATATAATATTGCCAATGGTTTAGCGCCAACAGATACAGATCAAAAAATTTCGGTACTCGAAGCCTTTCAAGGTGAATTCCGTATTTTGGGTTCAAAAGAATATAGCAATGATGAGCAAGCCAAGTTTTCACCGATTGATTACGCCGTGACACGCGGTGTTTTTACTCGACCAGACATTGCCCGTCAGATTTCGATCAATCAATATGACCGTTTTTTAAATTGGCAGATGGCACGTCCACCTTTACCACCTCAAGTTGCAACGCAATTGGTCAGTAATATGCATATTATTCCTGCCAACCCGAAAATTGCAGAAGAGATTAAAAAAGTGAAACGTGGTGATTTGATACAGTTGAAAGGTGATTTGGTACAAATTAACGATAAAGATTTGGTGTGGAAATCTGCACTCGATTGGAATGGTGTCGGTGATGGGGCATGTAAGCTCATTCGTGTTGATTCAATTCAATGGATTGAAAAACAAAACATTTAAAATTTTGTCTCGTTATAATATGTAAAAAAGTATGAGCGTTTAAAATGATGAGATTGTTTGTGAGTATGGCATTTACTTGTCTGACCTTGGGATTAACAGCATGTCAAAGTACGGGTTCAACTGTGGATGGTAAAACACATCAATATACCTTAACGCAGAAGTGTCCTGCATTATTAGAGATCGATCAGGGAGAGGTGATTATGGTGACTTTACCTGAGAATCCATCGACAGGTTATCAGTGGCAACTTGCTAAACCGATCACGTTACTCAAAACAGAAGAAACCTATTTTGCAGGTGAAGCCAAGGCAGGCATGGTGGGTGTTCCTGGTACAAAAACCTTTAAATTTATGGCTGAAAAATTAGGACAAGATGAAATTCATCTCGTACATGTTCGTCCGTGGGAAGCCAAAGATTCATCTATGCAGGGTGTGGAACAATGGCAATGTCGAGTCAGAATTTCCTAAACATTGTCTAAGATGGGTTTGATATTTAAAACCTAAATGAATATTTCAGGTTTTAAATATCAGGTCAGTTTGTAAATATTTGTTTTAAATATCAAGTTAATGAGGCGTTTCGACGTCACTTGCTGCATCACTCTCAGCATTTTCAGTTTGATCATTTTCGGTATACGAGTTTTGTGATTTCCAATATTCCAATTGATTATTGGCGGTAATTAAATCGCCCATCCCTTGAACACTACTATTGGGATGATCTTTTTGATTTATAGAACCTTGACTACTTTTATATTTTTTCGCCTGTTTTTCCCAATACTGATAAAACAAACCTTGAATATAACGGCCTTGTTCGGTTTTTAAATCTAAATCTTTCAGCATATTTTGTGCAGAACGTACACTGTCTTGTTTACGCTGTAGTTCAAGCTCTGGTGTGAGATTACCTTCATCCAGCATTTTTTTCAGGTCAGCTTCAAGTGCAGTATTCATTTCATTGAATTTTTGATCATATTCAATGAGTAGATCAATATCATGTCGATCATCTGCTGTTTTTGGGAAGGGTTTAATCTGAGCAGTTTTTAAATCTTTTTGAGCATCTGATGCATTTTCTTTATTGCTTGCATCTTTGGATGGTGAACAGGCTGCAACCAACACCATGGAGCTGAACAACATACTCAATACAACGGGTTGAAAACGAAGCTTCATATTCATATCCTGACACTGATTTAATGGTTTTTTATATTACTGACCGACCAATTTTTGATAATGGTAAGCATACGTCCGATAGGGAAAGCCAATTTCATCCTGAGCTTGTTTGGCTGTGTAATCATATACCAATTTTTCAAATTGTTGTTTCATTTGAACTTGCAAGACACTTGGCATTGCTGCAATAAAGCTTGTTGAGAGCAAACGTTGGCTTACGACTTGTTCGACTAAACCTGTATGTAATTGATTGAACATGCTTAATGTCGGAACATCAAAACATTGTTGCATTTCTGTTGAGTTAAAGGCATTTTTCCATAAATCGCTATGAAATCGTGGGGTGTCGCCTTCGTATTGAGCCAGTAATTTGGCAATCGCTTTAACCCAACCGACCTGTTCATCACGTTGATTCCAAATGAGTCCAAGATGTCCTTGGGGTTTTAAAATTCGATGGATTTCACGTAGACTTTCAGCATTTGCAAACCAATGAAATGATTGAGCGCATACAACAACATCAACAGATGCATTTTTAAGTGGAATTTTATCGCTGTTCGCTTGTATGGTTTGTACATCAGGATGTACTATTTTCAATTGTTCAAGCATTTCTGAAACAGGTTCAACAGTTATAATATGAGGCGTAATCTGTTTGAGATAAGGCAAAAATTTTCCTGTACCAGCACCCAAATCAATAACAATAGAATCCTGATCTACATTTAGTTCAGTTTTGAGCCAAGATACGATGTCTTGAGGATAGTCGGGGCGAGCTTGTTGGTACAATTCAGCTGCTGAACTGAAGCCTTTTTGTGCAGCAGGATGTAAATAATGTGTCATATTTTGCGCTTTTTAATCTGTGTAGATTCTATAAAATATGACACCACATGTAATGGCTCGGCAAGTCATACATTGTTTCATTTTTTAGCCTTTTGGAGAGTCCGGTTCACGGTATTGCGATGGATAAGCAGATAATTTTTGAAGATGAGCATATCAGAGCCATTTACCTAGAGGGAACGACTGAAACGCTAGTGTTGTCTTTTGGCGATTTAATTACGCGTGCGAAAGGAACATCCATCAACGCTGAAAAGTCATTGATGAAATATGATTACAGTATGGTCGGTATTATGCCCAAGCAAAAGTCTTGGTTTCCTGCGGCGAGCATGTCTGCCTTACTTGAATTTTTAACCCCCATTTTGCAAAAGTATCAACGTCTTGTCGGCTATGGTGGCTCGATGGGCGGTTATGCTGCGATTAAATATTCTAAGCCACTCAAAATGAATCGTGTAGTGGCAATGGTGCCACAATATTCGATCAATCCTGAAGATGTCGAAGACAAGCGCTATACCGATTTTTATGATGCAGATTTAAATGCAGATATGCAGATTCAAGCACAGGATATTCATCCTGAGTGTGAATATATTATTGTTTATGATCCTTATTTTGAACATGACAAAGAGCATTATTTAAAAATTAAACCGCTTATTCCTCAGTTGCATACCTTACATTTGCCTTATACAGGGCATGATGCCATTGCTGTTTTAGCGAGTTCGGCATTATTGCATGACTTTATAGAACGCCCATTTGAGCCGATTTATTTTTATCGTCAAATGCGTGAAGTGAAGAAAAATAGCAAATTTTACTATCGTAGTGTCGTTGCTCATTTGCTTGGCACACACAATGAAGCTTTGGGGAATATTCTCAAAGGAATTGATTTACAACTCGATAAAAACTTTTTTGATGCGAGTTTAAAACAAACCATTACCCGAATTTTACTGACCAATAAACGTGTCGATGAACAAGATTTAGAAAAGTTAGGTATTCAGGTCAATTTTGCTTTTGAAGAAAAAAATCAACTGCAAGATCGTTTTGGCAATATTTTGGTTTTCAATGTGATTACCCAAAAAATTGAAAGTTATGAGCAACAGGTAATTGATATTAATGGTAAATATATTATTCCATTACATGTTGAACATAGTGGTTTAGTTCAGGTTGAAGTGAAAAAACAGACTTATTTGATTTGTATGAATGATCGCCGTGTGACCAAATTGTTTAAACAAGATGAAGCCTTGTCATTGGATATGAATCCGATTGTCATTAAAAAATGCCCTGAATTTTATCTATTGAGCTATAAAAACTTATATATGCATTCAGATGCGCAAGGCAATTGTAATTTTGAGTCTGAGTCGGTACAAGACAACGCAAAATTTACAATGATCTAAAAAATATTTTGTCCTTCTATAAAAAGAGAAGGGCAAATTTTTTATAAATTTACATGAGTCTAATGACAAGATTGTAATGCAGTCACAGGAAAGAGTTTTAAATATTCTTTAAAGCTCTGTTGCTGTTCTGATGCTTTAGGATCAAGTTCGACCCGTTGAACGCTTGTGGTAAATTTTCCATGATTGTCCGATAAATTACTCAGCCCACCATTGCTATAATGATAGTCATAACGTGCAGCATGTTGAAGGTATGGCTGATTTTGAGCGTATGAAAATAAGAAATTTTCTTTAGTACGACCGATTTCCCCATAAAAAATTGCTTCAATTTGGCAGCCTTTTACGATTTGAATGAGCCGAATTTGATTGCCTTCAGTCGTTTGAAATTGATCAATATTAGCTAAGGACTTTAAGACTTTTTCCGCTTGCTGAGATTGTGCGAATGCGAGCGTTGTCATCATCATATTGCAGTATAAAAACAGTGTTATCGTGGCAAAAAATCGTAGCATGATTTGAAACCTTATTGTTTTGTGTGAATTGTTAACCAGTCTTTTATGCGTTGTTGATAACCTATTGATTGGAAATGCTTTCAAAGCATCGTCATTATTTGTAAAGCAATTTGCTCAGAATACATGATATAAACTGTCTAAAATCATGATAAGGAAGAACATGAACGCTGTATTTTTAGATTATGAATCATTGGATAAAAATGATCTTGATTTTAGCGCATTACACGCAGTATTTAGCCAATTAGAACTGTATCCATCGACATTAGCCACACAAGTTTTAGCGCGTGTCCAACATGCCGATGTCATTATTAGCAACAAAGTTGTACTTGATGCAGAAACTTTAAAACAATGCTCATCACTCAAGCTAATTTTGATTTCCGCAACAGGCACAAACAATATTGATCTCGCTCAAGCCAAAGCACAAGGCATTACAGTATGTAACTGTCAGGGTTATGGCACTTCTGCTGTGGCGCAACATACGCTGATGCTTATGCTCGCTTTAGCAACTTCTGTCATTCAATATGATCGTGCGGTAAGACAAGGTGAATGGAACAAATCGCCAATCTTCTGCTTACTTGATTTTCCAATTGTAGAGCTTGCAGGGAAGACTTTAGGCATTTTGGGTTATGGTGAATTGGGGCAGGCTGTGGCTAAACTTGCTGAAGCATTTGGGATGAAAATTATAGTCGGTGCTTTACCTAATCGCTCAACTGAAAACCGAGTTGCATTGTCTGAACTTTTACCGCAAGTCGATTTTTTAAGTTTACATTGTCCATTGACAGAAGAAACGCGTGATCTGATTGACAGCCAAGCTTTTGAACGTATGAAACCCAGTGCATTTTTAATTAACTGCGCACGAGGTGGAATTGTCAATGAACAGGCTTTGGCAACAGCTTTACGTACAGGGCAGATTGCAGGTGCAGCAACCGATGTACTCAGCGTTGAACCGCCGAAAGAAGGTAATATTCTCCTTACCGATGATATTCCAAACTTAATTATTACCCCACATAATGCATGGGGCAGTGTCGATGCTAGGCAGCGTATCGTGCAACAATTGACAGAAAATGCATTGGCATTTCAACAAGGGCAACCTATTCGACAGGTCGGTCTTTAATAGCTGAATATTGAGCAAACGGATACTGAATCAAAATAAGCTGAAAGACCTAACATCACTTTAAACAAATAAAAATCAGGAGTTTTACATCGTGAAAACAACTCAACAGCAACTCAAGTTTTTCGGTGTTTTTGAACTTTTGATTTTTTTTGCCACATTTTCTTTTGTAGGTTTAGATATTTATGCACAGCAATATTTAGCCCAAAACCCACAAATAGATGTACATAAAACCTTTTCATTTTTACCTTTACTGATCGGGCTTGTGGTATTGATCATCTTTTTTATCAATATTATCCTCAAAGTCCGTTCCGTTTTGCAATTTTCAGTGGCGTGTTTATTGTCATTGGTACAATTGTGGCTGAGTTATTGTTTTCTATCTTCAGGGGCTTATCCGTTCTTTGAATATAGTGCATCACTTGGAATGGCTGTATTTATCCTATTATCAGGCTTACATTTTTATGTGGGGCATCGTTTGATGAAAGCCTTGAATCAACATGAGTTTGTACTTTAAGCATTTACTTTTTTATGTCTATTCCTCATTTGTACTAAATGAGGAATATTCACATGATGCTTAGTGAGGAACGCCACTGGCATCATCTTCATTCGATACTTTGGTTGAAGAATTTTCCGTTTGTTTAGTTGTCGTATTTTCTATAGGTAAAGACTGTTTAATGATATCGGGTTCTGCTTGTGCATTTTGCACGGTCGTTGGTGGTGATATAGACGTGAGAGGGGCTAGAACTGTTGTTGCAGGAGCGGGAGCAGTCACTTCATAAGTCGTTTTTGTGGGTATTTTGGGCTGACTTAAACTGCCTTGTTCAATGGGCACGTTATACTCCGTTTTTCCGAAGACGTTGTCTTTAGTTTGTTCCACTTTTTTAACCGCTGTATCTATGCCTTTTTGTGTATTTTCTTTGGCAATCGTTGCCTGTTCTGCGGTGTAAGTTTTGGTATTATCGATAGTTTCATCAAATTTTGGTTTGATTTTTCGAATGCCATTTTCAGTCGCTTCACCGACTTTTTCAGCCGTATTTTGTACAGCTGTGCCTGCCTTTTTTGCAATGACTGTGAAAATATTCGGATTGTCACCGTATGGTGTGGTTTTATTTTCAGTGGTGGTTTGTGCATAAATGGATGTTGCACTAAAAAGTGTAAAGCTCAGAGCTAATACTTTGATTTTTTGCATAATTAAAATAAACCTTTTATGAAATCTAAGCGTATGATACTAAGTAAATAACAGGTCGTTGTACGCTGTTGGTAAAAGCGTGTATAGAAATTTACTCAGTAAATCGGATTTACTGAGGGATTGTGGAGATTAGTCACAAATTTCAAGTGCAGATGCATTGAAGTTCTTTTTCAGCGCATTGAAATTATTTATTTTATCTGCATCTTTCGGATCAAAAACAGTTTGTTTATTTTCAACATTAGCTTCTATATTTGAAAATGCTGAAATGAGTTGATCACCTTTAAAAATCCAATGTTCTATGGCTTTACCTGTTTCAAAGTTGCCTGTAAATTCAATCACACAGTTATCTTTTTGCTTAATTAAACGTGCAAGGTTATGTTTTGTCGTTGGTTCAGCAGAGATGTTTTTATGTTGTTCTAAAACGATAGGGGTGTTGGGGTTTGTGGGTGTAGTGGAGCAAGCAGTGACGGCGATTGTAGTTAGTGCAATAGACAAAATGATTTTTGGATTCATTTCTTATCTCTAAAAATAAATCAATGAACTGATTGTATACAACCCATTGATATATATTAATGTTTGTTAGATTTTAATTAAAATTAAATTCTATTAGGAATGATTTAACTTAGTTTTTTTTCATATTCAAGCCCTTTAAACTTATCTGTAAATTTATTTATAAATTTATCTATATTATTAATTCCCCAATTTCTTGCAACATAAAAATAATCCTCATTGAAAGTTAATTCAGGCTCACTACTTGCTTTATATCGGTTATATTGAATTTCCGTATTTGTAAACTCGCTTTGTTTTTTTAATAAAAAATGATTGCAACTTTTATCTCCTCGAAGATAAAGAATAGTTTCAGTGTTGATTAATTTATGTGTATCTAATAGCTTGATCGTTTCAAGTCCAATATCTGATTTTTTAAAATTTTTAGCGAAGTATTGCCCATTGTATTTAATATTAAATGTACTTCGGTCTTTACTTGGAGATAAATTATCCAAAGCTTCGCGGATACTGTCTCTTGTATCTTTTTCTTGTTCAGGATCTGAACTTATTGCGTAAAGTGAAGCTAAAATCAATTTTTGGTTTTTGTTCCAAAAACTTGATAAAAGTTTTCTTTCTTCATTGCCTAAAGCCATAATTAATTCTCGTTTGTGTCCATCAATTTCATCATCAATCGATGGTTGACTCAGTGATTTTAGGTATTCCGTTAGAATATTCTTTGTTTTATTGGAAATATTCTGATTTAAAGATGGTTCAATTAAATAATCAACAAGGGATTGATAATTGATTTGAATAAACTCTTTACATTCACATTCTGGTTCTTCTAACTCAATAAGATTAAGAGTCGAAATTGGTGTAAGGTAAATATATAGCGTTATTTCATTTTCTTTTGAAATAGAATTGAAGTGATTAAAATAATTGTTTGTTTGATCATTATTTTCTTTACTTTCTACTTTATTTTCTATGATCATTTTTATATGGTATTGCACATTGAGAATAAGCAAAGTGATTTCAATATAAATATCTAAACGACCAACTTTGTTTATGACTTTTTCTCGTTCTATATTAATGTGTTCAATTTCATAATCTTCTGTCACTAATGAATTGTATAAAATAGAGTTTTGTTTAATTTTTGGACTGCTAAATTTTAAAATAATGTCGGCTTTGTTGCATAAAGGTTTGAAAGGCTGAGTTCCCCTAGGTGAGCCAAATTT
>CAXYZD010000042.1:0-17208 GCA_964293455.1 uncultured Acinetobacter sp.
AGTAAAACGCCCTTCTTCATAGTCACGTTTACGTAATAAAGTCATACCGAGAACTTCAGTATAGAACGCTAAAGACTGTTCTAAATTGCCTACGCGTAACATGGTATGTAACATGCGCATTATGATTCACCTTCTTTATTTTGAATGGTTTTTTGATGTTCACTCAATAGTTTTCCAACCCAAACTACAAGAATTAAAATAGGAATACCAATTAAAGTGGTCATCAAAAAGAATTTTGGATATCCAATATTGCTGACAATTGTACCCGAATATCCACCTAAAATTTTAGGGGTTAAGGTCATCAGTGAACTAAAGAGTGCGTATTGAACCGCAGTAAAGGACACACTGGTCAAACTTGAAAGAAATGCAATAAATGCAGCACCCGCCAAACCTGAAGCCAAATTATCGACAATGATCGCAAAATACAGCCAAGCTGAACTGTATTTTTCAATAACCTTACCTTTTAGTTCAACCATTTCTGTTGACGCTGTAGCTGAGTTTGTATTGACCGCCACAATTGGCTCAATATCGACATTCAACTTCGGCTCAACATCACTGATCAGATAACCATGCGTAACAGCAACCAAGGGTTGTGACTGAATAAAATTCAAACGTGCTTCAATGCTTTTGCTTGCTGACTTTTGCAAAGCATCCGCATCAATAATCGCAGTAAATACCCCAGCTTTATCAAGTTTAGTTTTAAATGTTTGACCATCAAGACTAACCAATACAGGTTGATCTACATTTAAGTCACTATCTTTCACACCTAGAATTTGCCCTTTGACCACCACACTTTGTTTTAACTCTTGTGTAGTCAATTTACTATCACCTGTTACAGGTAAAAGTTGAATCTGTGCATGACCATTTTCAACCAAATAAGGGGCTTGAACTTCAACTTGCTCAGACTGATCTGCAAATTGTGCTTTGACTGAAATATGTTGATTGGTCGCAAGAACCTGAGTAGGTACAGCAACTTTCCATGCACCCACCTCATCAGGCTGTGCTGTAAACTGTTGTGAACCCACTTGAATATCGACAGGTGCTAAGGGTTGTCCCGATTTTACCAAACCAATAAAAATTAGATTGGTAGAGCTTGCCAACACTGCACCAACAAACATTAATTTCATAATGTTCATACGCTGTGCAAGCAAACCACCTAAAAACCCACCGACTAAACTAAAAATTACACCGTAAATTTTAACGGCTTCAGCAATTTGTTCTTTAGTAAAGTTTAAATCTTGGTAAAACACATTGGATATCACCCCAGCAATAATGTCTGAGATACGATAAAAACCAATCAGCAATAATAAAACTAAAGCGAGTTTTACCCCATAGCGTTTAAAAAAATCGGCAATTGGGCTGACCCAAGTGTCATATGCCATTTGCTTATTGACTGCACCGCCTTGCACTAAAGCATAGCCTACAAAAAATGCCACTGCACCTGAACTAATAAAACGTATCGCTTCTAAACCAAAGAGCAAAAAGCTATCTTTAATCTCAAACTGTGTTGCTAAGGCTTCTGTTAAGCTGCCTGAAAATATATAACTGGCAACAAAACTTGCCACCGCAACAAAAAATACAGTAACCAAGCGATAATAATCGGTATTTTTATAATGCTTATCGACACGATCAATCTGAGCTTCACGAATGCTCAGTGTGGTGATCACACCCACCACCATCACACCTGCCATCGCTAAATAGGTATATTGCCATGCTTCATAAATATAATTACCTTTCGATGTACCAAGCGATGCTGCAAGAAAAAGTGCGCCAGCGCCTGCGATAATCATCCCGATACGATAGCCTGCATTGTAGGTTGAAGCCAACACGGTTTGCATTTCCGTTTCAGCCAATTCAATACGATAAGCATCAATCACAATGTCTTGTGTCGCAGCAGAAAAACCGAGGAGTACTGCACCAAACGCCATTTGATACAATGCAGATTGCCCTGCAGCTGGATTTGTCATTGCCATGATCGAAATTGCACAAATAATCAAAATTTGTGCAATGAGCAGCCAAGCTCTACGCCGTCCCAATTTTTTGGTGAGAAATGGCACAGGAATTTCATCAATTAAGGGTGCCCAAACAAATTTAAAGGAATACCCTAATGCCGCCCAACTGAAAAAAGTCACCGCACTTTTTTCAATACCTGCCTCACCCAGCCATAAAGATAGACTTGAAAAGATCAATAAAATGGGAATACCAGCTGAAAAGCCAAGAAACAACATAATTAAGGCACGGCGATCCATAAACGCCATAAAGGCAGACTTCCACCCAGATGGTGGTGACGCATTTTGTGCGGAGTTTTGCGTAGACATACGTTTATTGTTTTCTGCAAAAAGAAATATCGCTATTCAACCGCTTAATGACATTAGTTTCAATGCTTTTTATGCTACCACTGTGCTGAAATACAGATATTTGATTTGAATCTGCTTGATATTTACGCCCAATCCTGTATACCTTTAAACTTTCAACCTTTAGCAGTTTTGGATTTCACCTGTGACCCAGAAACATGATCAAATGAGCTCAACCCCTGTTTCAAATACGACGATTACAACGATAGCACTGCAAAGTCCAAATTTACTTCCAACTGCTTTTGATCAGACGGATATACAACAAACCTTAATGCAGACTGCACTAAAACCAGAACAACTGACGCACCTGTTAAATTTACCCCGTGTTCCAAGTTCAACAAAGCGAATTAAACCGCTGAATAATTTTTTAGGTCAAGACCGTGCTAAAGCTTCGGTAGAAGCAGGTATTGCCTTGCCTTATTCGGGCTACAATATTTTTGCTGTGGGAACTGCAGGACTCGGTAAACGCACCATGATCAAGCGTTTACTGCAACAACATGCCAAGTCTATGCCCACACCTGACGATTGGGTGTATGTTAATAACTTTAAAAATGCGCGCCAACCTCTGACACTACGCTTCCCTGCGGGTCAAGGCAGTAAGTTTGCAGCATTACTTCATCAAACATGGCAAACCATTTTAAAACAGCTCGAACGCCGTTTTAGTGCGGAAACCTATCACAATCAAATTGAAAGCATCCGCCAAATTACAGGTAATGTACAACAACACGCTTTGGCTGAATTGACCCGTGAAGGTGAAGAATTTGATCTCAAACTGATCAATCGTCATGATGAGCATGTGTTTATTCCCACGCATTTTAAAGATGATAAAATGCAAGAAATGTCGCAAGAAGACATGAATGCATTGACCAGTAAAGAGCGTACCGAAATTGCAGCCAATATCCGTTATATGGATAAAAAATTAGACCGCCTTGGTTTGCAACTCGGTGATCTTGAAGATGATGCGCGCGACCAAGTATCAACGTTAAATCGGGATATTGCTAAACAGGTCATCCTTCCACGCATGGAAACCATTCTCAATAAGTTTAATGCTGAAGGCTTAGAGCTGTATCTCAAACAATATGCACAAGATATTATTGATAATGTTGAAAATGTCATTGATAGTGAAAGTGATGAATTTGCACCTGCACTCTTCAATAGCGTCCCTTCACGTTATCAAGCCAATGTGGTGATTAGCAATAAACCCAACTCAGGTGCACCTGTTATTTTTGAAGATTTTCCAACACATTACAACTTGTTGGGTCATGTTGAACAATTGACGCAAAATGGCACCATTACCACTGATTTCACCTTGATTCGTCCTGGTATATTACATCAAGCCAATGGTGGTTTTTTAATGCTTGAAGCAGATCAACTGCTTGAGCAACCCTACGCTTGGCAAGGGCTAAAACGTGCACTCAAATCAGGACAACTAAAACTATCTTCATTGGAGCGTATGCTGACCCTGACAGGCAGTATTTCTATTGAGCCTGCGTCTATTCCACTCAATGTAAAAGTCGTTTTATTGGCTGAACCTGAAATTTATTATGAAATTTTAGAGGTTGAGCCTGAACTCGGTAGCGTGTTTAAAATTCGTGCCGATTTTACTGACACCTTGCAACGCAATGAAGAAAATGAACAAGCTTATATGCAACTCATTGCCGATTATGTTCAACAAGACAAACTATTGCCTTTTGACCGTTCTGCACTGTCTGCACTGCTGACCGATTCAAGTCGTCAGGCGGAAGATCAAAGCTCATTGTCATTACATGCCTCGACTTTGGGTGATCTGATTCGTGAATCACATCACCATGCACTGCAATCTGATGAAAAAATGGTCACAGCGCAACATATCAATACCGCATTAAAACATCGTCAATATCGCTTGGGTTATTTACGTGAATTGTATTGGCAGGATTTATCTCGTGGCACACAACTCATCGAAACACGTGGACATCGTCTTGGGCAAATCAATGCTCTTTCGGTCATTCAATATGCCGATGTTGAGTTTGGTTTACCCTCACGCCTAACCGCTTCAGTTTATCAGGGTGGTGGCGATATTCTTGATATTGAGCGTAGCGTTGAGCTGGGTGGTTCACTACATGCCAAAGGCGTGTTGCTCATGTCGAGCTTTCTCAAAGCGCATTTTGGTCGTGAACAAATTTTACACTTCTCAGCCGCACTAGCTTTTGAGCAAAGTTATGGTCAAGTTGATGGTGATAGCGCAACGGTCGCAGAACTATCTGCGCTTATTTCAGCTATAAGCCAACTACCGATTGATCAATCTTGGGCGATTACGGGTTCAATGAATCAACTCGGTCAAGTTCAACCGATTGGTGGCGTCAATGCTAAAATTGAAGGCTTCTTTGATGCATGTAAATTACAAGGGTTAACAAGTAAACAAGGCGTCATTATTCCACGTCAGAACATGCAGCATTTGATGCTACGCCAAGATGTCATTGATGCCGTAGCTGCAGGTCAATTCCACATTCATGCGATTGATACGATTGACCAAGCCCTTGAAATTTTAATGGCTCGTCCTGTCGGTAAACTCGATAAAAAAGGTCGTTATACCAAAGGTTCAATCTATTCAGTTGTTATGGCACAGCTCGAATATTGGCAAGCGCTTGAAGATGGTTTAGACATCAGCATAAAATCGAAGAAGAAAAAGAAAAAAAAGAAGCATAAAAAAAATAAAAAGGTTGAAAAAATAGAAGTACCCATCATCTATGAAATAACTCAAGATACAGGGGTTGAGGCTTTAGCAGAATAGAGCAATTGATTCACTGCTGTAACATTGAGCCACTAAAAAAACAGCGTTGAACTTTTCAGCGCTGTTTTTTATTCTGATTTGGATTTTCTGAGTATTCAGTTTCTACTTTTAAGCTATTTCCACATTTTCATCACGCATAAAAAAAGCACCATAAGGTGCTTTTTGAACATCAGAAGATTAAATTAAGCTTCTGGTGCTGCGCTGTATTGCTCAACCAATGGCTTTAATTCACCATTTTGGAACATTTCAAGCATAATATCGCTACCACCGACCAATTCGCCATTGATCCACAATTGTGGAAATGTAGGCCAATTTGCAATTTGTGGCAAAATTGCACGAATATCTTGATTTTCCAAAATATTTACATAAGCAAAAGGACGACCAATCTGGCTCAGTGCTTCGACTGCACGTGCAGAGAAACCACATTGTGGAAATTGTGGTGTGCCTTTCATATAAAGAAGTACAGCGTGTTTAGCAATCTGATCGCGAATTAACGCTTCTGTATCACGTGCTTGTTCAGTCATTGATTAAATCCTCAACTCATTCTGCGTGCATTATACCTAAATCCACCATAAAGAGTACGCCAAGATGATTATTTCCAATTTAATTTACATTGGGGCTTTAAATCTGTGCCGTATTTTGCTTATATGAACTTCCCTCTATTTCCTTCCAAACAGATAAGAGTTAGTCATGAATAACATTACCCTCGCTCCGGTACAACCTGATCAACCATCGCATTTAATGCCGGTATTTAGCCGCCAACCGATCAGCTTTGTCCGAGGCAGCGGTTCTTATCTTTATACTGAAGATGGCACTGAATATTTAGATGCACTTACAGGAATTGCTGTCTGTGGTCTAGGACATGCACATCCTGTGATCGCTCAAGCGATTGCAGAACAAGCGGCAACTCTGATTCATACCAGCAATATTTACGAAGTAAATTGGCAAACTGCTGCTGCACAAAAACTCGCTGAAGCATCTGGTATGGAAGAAATTTTCTTCTCAAACAGTGGTGCAGAATCAAATGAAGGCGCTATTAAAATTGCACGTAAATTTGGTTATTTACAAGGAATTGCTCGCCCTAAAATTATTGTTGCCGATCATTCATTCCATGGTCGTACCATGGCAACCTTATCTGCCACAGGCAACAAAAAAGTTCAAGAAGGCTTTGGGCCATTGGTTGAAGGTTTTATTCGTGTACCTTTTGGTGATATTGAAGCCATTGAAGAAGCAGCGATTAACCATCCTGACATCGTGGCAATTTTAGTTGAACCCATTCAAGGTGAAGGTGGTGTCAATACTGCACCTCAAGGTTTTAGCTACTTAGAAGAGATTCGTCACATTTGTAATCAACACAATTGGTTAATGATGCTCGATGAAGTTCAAACAGGTAATGGTCGTACAGGCAAATACTTTGCTTATCAACACACCAATATTATCCCCGATGTAATGACTACAGCCAAAGGCTTAGGTAATGGCTTCCCTATTGGTGCGGTGATGACGCAAGGTCGTGGTGTTGGTGTACTCACAGCGGGTAATCATGGCTCAACCTATAGCGGTACTCACCTAGGTTCACGCGTTGTCTACACTGTGCTTGATCTGATTCAAAAAGAAAATATTGTTGCCAATGCTGCGGAAATTGGTACATATTTAGTCGATCAATTCCGCACACAACTTGCTGATCTAAATGTGATTGTGCGTGGTTTCGGTATGATGATTGGTATCGAATTACCAAAAGATTGTGGTGACTTGGTCAATATTGCACGTGATGAACACAAACTAATTATTAATGTTACTTCAGGCAATGTGGTGCGTTTGCTTCCTGTACTCAATATGACCCATGAACAAGCAGATGATTTGTTACAACGTCTTGTGCCTGCAATTAAAAACTACTTAGCCTAATCGCTCATATTGTTTTTTCAAATATAAAAAAGCCGCTAATTAAGCGGCTTTTTTATTTTAATCGATCTTTTCAAGATGCTTCTTGGTATATTCTACCGCCAGGTAATTGGCAAAAATATTGTTTCAAGGCATCGAGACAACGATGAATTTTCATCGGTTGCTGTTCACGTTTTAACATCATAGCATTGAGTGTAAATACTGGCAGTTTCCATTCTGGCAAAACTTCAACCAATGTGCCATTGATGAGCTCTTTTTGCGCATCCAAATAAAGCATACGTGCAATACCGTGACCATTTTGGCACAGTGACTTTGCAACAAAGACATTATTGGTTTGTACACGGTTCTTCATTTCAAGATAAACAACTTCACCCGTTGCCCCATGTTGAAATGAAAAATGTTGAGAGTTCTTCATGATATTGATCGGAATAAAATCATGATTTTTCAAATCTTCCGGACGTGAAATAGGCGATGTTTGGTTCAAATAACTTGGCGATGCAACCAAAACTTGATCTACACGAGCAAGCGGTACACTGCTGACATTATTCGACTCATCGACCTTCGAACACATACGAATGGCAATATCAATTCGTTCTTGAATCAAATCAATAAAATGATTGTCTGCTTCAAAGTGAACTATCAGACCACGGTGTGCAGACATCCAATGTGATAGTGCTGGAACAACATGTGTTGCCCCTAGCTCTGGCGTTGTGGCAATACGTAAATCACCGACTAAATCGTCTCTCAACTCATTTAGACGAATTTTTCCACGCTCTGCGGCTGCTAACATTTCCTGACAACTGTGAAAAAAGGCTTGTCCTGCTTCAGTCAGACTGAGTTTTCGTGTAGAACGGTGCAGAAGCGTGACTTCCATCTCATTTTCCAACGAACGAACCTGCTGACTAACAGCACTTGTGGTAATACCCAAATCACGGGCTGCACCACTAAAAGAGCTTTTTTCAACAACGCAGGCAAATACGCCCATTGCTCGAAGTTGATCTAACATAAATTTCCCTCTGAAATCATGCGCTGCTTCACATTTTTTTATATAGCAACTCATTGTATTATACGAAGAAATCTACACATTGCATTAAATATCTTTAATTAATCGGTAAAATATTAGCAGGGTTAATCGGTTTACCATCTAAACGAACTTGAAACTCAAGCATTGTTTGTGTTGTACCACTTGAACCCATCTCTGCAATCTTCTGACCCACCGAAACATTATCACCACTTTTTACCAACATCTTGCTGTTATGCGCATAGGCAGTAATGTAACCATCTATATGTTTAACAAGCACTAAATTACCATATTCTTTTAAACCATCCGCGGCATACACCACTTGCCCATTGGCAGCGGCTACAATCGGATCACCGACATTGCCACCGAAGCGAATACCCTTAACATTTTTTGTTAAGTTAAAGTTTTCAATCACTCGTCCAGTTGAAGGTTTAATCCATCGTAAATTGGTCGCGCTCACTATAGGTGCAGGCTGGATTGCTGGATTATTCTTAATCGTATTTTGTGTGGATGCTGCCTGCTGTTGTACTTGTACAGGTGTTGTATTTTGCACAGGCATTTTATTCGGTACTGGAATGTTAATGGTCTGACGTTGAATCTGCGGTTCATTGGTGCTCAATGCCTGAGTCGTAGAACGATTATCGCGGTAACTGCCCGATTTTTTCAAACGTAATGATTGATTGACATAAATGCGATAAGGCTCAGCAATATCATTCATATTGGCAACACTTAAATAATCCAAACCATAACGTGCAGCAATCGCACTCAAGGTATCTCCCGAACGAACGGTATAATATTCGGGTGCATTGGCATAACGGACAGGATTATTGATTTGTGGCTTTGAAGCACAGCCTGTAATCAATACAATTGAAGTCAAAGCAGCCGATAAAAAAATGGTCTTAACCCATACCTGTGGTTTAGATAAAAACTGCTGTGATCCTGCCATAAACATCGACGTCCCTCTCCTAGTTTAAGTTTTAAAATTTAAATACAGCTATAAATGCGATTAAGAGTAGCAAAAAATGCTTAAAATACGACATATAACACCGTATTTTCACAAACTTATAACATAAGGTAGCATCAATCATTCAGTGCTTTTGTGACTGATCGTATCTTTCAGGTGACGCATTGTTCAAATATGAAAAATCCGTGTAAATCTTGCACAATGATGATGCAACAGCACCATCATTCGATGAATTGTATCTTGTTATAGCGATATAAACTGTGTCTGTAAATCGGTCAAAATGCTGTAATTGGTCGCATCCATTTGAATTGGAGTAATGCTGACAAAGCCATTTGCCACTGCAAAAAAGTCAGATTCTATACCCAAATTGCTTTTTGCTGGATCCGTCACAGCTTCCCCTGCAAGTCCAATCCAATACACTTGACGTCCTCTAGGATCAACATGACTGCTGATTAGTTTAGATTGAACTCGACGACCTTGATAGGTAATTTGTTGACCTTGTATTTCGGCAACATCTGGAATATTAATATTCAAAATATGTCGAGGTGGTAGCTGTGGTAAACCACGCGCAATAAAATCATGCACCCACTGCGCTGCTTGTGCATAATCATCTGGACTGTCATAACTACGGACATTACTGCCTGCCAATGACACGGCGATTGCCGCTTGCTTCATCAAACGACCTTCAAATGCTGCACCGACTGTACCTGAGTACAACACATCATCGCCTAAGTTTGCCCCACTGTTAATTCCACTAACCACAAGATCGAATTCAAAATCAAATAGTCCATTCATTGACAAATAAACGCAATCCGCAGGTGTACCATTGACTGCCCACATGTCAGGTGCAACCTGAATTGGACGTAAAGGACGATCGAGTGTCAATGCACTGGAAAACCCACTACGCTCACTTTCTGGCGCAACCACAATCACTCGACCAAGTGGTTTTAATGCTCGTGCAAGCGCTTGGATTCCAGGAGCAGAGATGCCATCATCATTGGCAATTAAAATATTCACATTCAATCCTGTTGTGTTACGGAGCTCGCATTTTCACGTGACTGCTCAGGTTATTGGGTTTTAACTTGTGGGCAAATTATATATATTGAACACACTAAAATTACAGCTATTTTTCCGGGAGAATCATGCCAATGCGTTCATTTAAATTTCTACTTTGCTCAACTTTGATCACGGTTTGTGCACAATCATCTTTTGCAGATTCAGGACTTACAGCTGAAGAGTCAGATACCATTACAAAAGAAGATATTGCTGCGACTCAAGTTTTAGCGGAAGTTTGCCCTGCTTTAACAGCAAACAATCCTAAAATTTTATCTGCAATTCAAAATATGACACACACATTTTTAAAAGATTTGCAAAATCCTTCGACCAGTATTGAACAACTTAAACAAGATGCTGAATACGAAGCTATTTTCAAAGAAGCTAAAGCAGATGCTACAGCAGTGGATACAGCAGAACAAAAATCAGCATGTGAAGACTTATTGAATATGTAAGATCACATCATTACAGTCAGAAATACGAGCAAGGATGCTTAAAATAAATCACTAATAAAAGGCATTCTCCTCATCAAATAAACAGCGCTTTACCCAAAAAATACTTCATGCCTACATCTTCAATACATTTTCTCTCTGTTTTTTTTGTGCTTTTCTATTAGGCTATATAAAACATCAGGTTAAACTACTCAAACTCGTTAAACCGCAAAAATTGAGATATTCATGAATTCGAAGTTAATTAAACGTTGTTCTCTTGCAGTTCTATTATTCGGTTCTGTACTGAGTCAAACCCATGCAGCCGATGAAAATATTGATGTCACACAACAGAATGTGACCAATGAAGAGTTAGCTGCTATTTTTGTTTTATCTGAAGTATGTCCAACTTTAGACCAAGCAGGTGACAAGTTTGATCATGGTTATGCAAAGCTTGTAAAAGAGTATTTGCCCAATGAGAAAAAACCTGTTGCTGCATTAAATAGCATTTCACAGCAAGATAAATTTAAAGCAGCACTGGATGAAGCACGTAGTGATGCCAAGAAAGCCAGTGATGCAGATAACATTCAAATCTGTCAGGATGTCAGCAATTTTAATTCATAAGTGCTTTAGCCAATGAATTAGTTACAATTCATAGAAAATAAGCCGATTTACCCCATAGAAGTCGGCTTTGCTTTGTCCTAGAATACCAAGCTCGTTTGTGCTCTTATAATGATTGGAACTCACCAGAATGACCCGTAAAAGCGCCTTTGCTGCATTACTACTATTACCCTCTTTTACTTACGCAGCAACAGTTCTGTCTACACCACCAGAATTAAATAACAAATCTTATGTTTTAATGGATTATGAAACTGGACAGATACTTGCATCTAAAAATGAAAATGAAAAGTTAGCCCCAGCATCCATGACAAAAATGATGACCAGTTTCATCATTGAACAAAAGTTATTGAAAGGCGAACTGACTGAAAACGAAAAAGTTCGTATGAATGAGTCAGCATGGTGTAAAGGCAGCAGCACAGAATCATGTATGTATGTTCCCTTAAACGGCAATGCAACTGTTTTGGAAATGCTACGTGGCATTATTATTCAGTCTGGTAATGATGCATCTAAAGCCATGGCTGAACATATTTCAGGTAATGAGGGTTCTTTCGCTTATGCAATGAACCAAGAAGCCAAAAAAATTGGCATGAGCAATACCAACTTTATTAACTCAACAGGTATGCCTGCTGAGGGGCATTATTCAACTGCAAAAGATATGGCAACCCTTGCAAAACATATCATTCACGACAGTTCAAAATACTACCCGATCTATTCAGAAAAAGAATTTACCTTCAATGGCATTAAACAAGGCAACCGTAATGCCTTACTTTATACCGATCCAAGTGTAGATGGTTTAAAAACAGGTCATACTAATGAAGCGGGTTACTGCTTAACCACCTCAGCTAAACGTGGTCCACTACGTTTGATCTCGGTGATTTTTGGTGCGCCATCAATGAATGAACGTGCAACTCAAACACGCTCACTCTTGGCTTGGGGTTATTCAAACTTTGAAACCATTAGTGTTCAACCTGCAAACCAAGTTTTAGCCAAAGCTAAAGTTTACTTTGGTAAAGAAAATACGGTACAAATCGGTTTAGCTGAAAACTTTAATGTCACTATGCCTAAAGGTCAGGCAAATGCCATTAAAACGCAAATTACAGTACAACCTAATTTAAAAGCACCATTACAACAAGGTCAAGTGGTCGGTAAATTGACTGCAACTTTAGATGGTAAAGTGATTGCTGAAAAACCGTTGGTGGCATTAAAAGCTGTTGAAGAAGCTGGTTTCTTGTCTCGTATGTTTGACCACATCAAACAATTTTTCAGTAACTTATTCTAAGTACTGATCATTGAAGTGTTTCAATCACTTCAAAAAATCGACTAAAGAGAAGCGTTCATATATCTTATATGGACGCTTTTTATGATAAATTACAGTTACTTAGAACATGGATGATCTCACATGAAAAAAAATATTCGCCCGTATTTAGATACTCATCCTAAAATTGACTCAACCTGCTATATCGATGAACTTTCTGTGGTCATTGGTGATGTTATTTTAGCGGAAAATGTTTCAGTTTGGCCTTTTGCTGTAATTCGTGGTGATGTCAATTTGATTCGTATTGGTCGAAATTCAAATGTACAAGATCATGCCATGTTGCATGTCAGCCATAAAAATGACAGTAAACCTGAAGGCTCCCCACTCATTATTGGTGAAGATGTCACCATTGGGCATCATGTTACTTTACATGGTTGCACGATTGGCAATCGTGTACTTGTTGGTATTAATACCATTGTTTTGGATGATGTTATTATTGAAGATGATGTGATGATTGGCGCAGGCTCATTAGTACCACCACGCAAACGCTTGGAAAGTGGTTTTTTATATGTGGGAAGTCCTGTTCAAAAAGTCCGACCATTAACCGAAAAAGAAAAAGCATTTTTACCGTATTCAGCACAAAATTACGTCAAAGTATCGAGTCATTATTTAGATCAACACTAATTAAAAAAAGAATGTCCCATCCAAACTCAATCCAATGCAATTTCGCATCTATTACATTTTGGACAGGACATTCTATATTTAGATATTCAACGATCGATTATTTCGCTGGCATATGTTGTTTAATAAAAGCAACTAACTCAGGATTTCTCTCAACAATCGCTGCAGTATGACTCGCACCTTCTACAAGAAGGAAGGTTACATCTGTACCCATTGCTTTAAGATTTTTCTGTAATGCATCAGTGACTTGATACGGTACAGCCATATCCTTTTCTCCCTGAATAATCATGACAGGCGTATTGATTTTTTTAGTCGCAGGTTGATTGTCTGCGAGGAATTTTTTCACAATAGGATTGGTTTGGAAATCACCCGCTAAACCTGGATAATCTAAAGCCGTTTTACCCGGATTCTCCTCTTGGAAAGCACGAATATCATTCGCAAATGCGTCATGCATATCTGTTAAGCACAGACCATTTTCACCCGTTGTCCCTTCAGCATTCACAGCCAATTTTCCTGAACGTTCTTGGAAAATAGATTGGTAATTAAATGTCGGATCGTAAGCTTTAATACCAACAGTCGTATATGCCGCATAAGCCAATAATTCAGCATAAACTTCAACTGCCGTACCTTTTGTAACAACACCTGCTTGCTCACCCGCAATTAACTGAGCCATTGCCTTTGGTGCAACAGTACTAATGATATAACCCAAGCTTGATGCAGGTGCACCCGCTACAGCACCTTTATAGTTTTTATCATTATTTGCATATTCAGCAGTTGCCAATGAGCCATGACCACCCTGTGACTGTCCAACCGACATCCATGCGCCATTAATTTGCGTACCATAATGTTTTTTATAGGCATCTACTGCATAAATTGCTGAGTTTGCCGCACTTGATAAGTTCAAATAAGGATGAATACCCGGTGTACCTAATCCTTCATAATCAGGTGCAATAATGACATAACCTGCTGCCAATAAACTTTGCGCCATTTTTTCAAAGCGAGGGTTAAATTCATTATGACTTGGCGCACAGGTATCACCAATTCCAACCGTACCATGCTCCCACACCACCACACGCCAACCATCTACTGGTCGCGCACCTTTAGGTACAAAAACCATTGCTGTCGCTTCTTTAGTTTTTCCTAGAACGTTTGGCATGTTATATGTCATAACTTTTACAGATGATGCTTCTGCAATAGAATCTTTACTATAGCTTTTTTCAGAAACAAAATTTTTGTCCGTCGATACATTAAAATCATCATTGTTATCATCATTACAGCCTGTTAAAAATAATGCTGCCGAACAACTTAATGCGATTAAAGACTGTTTAAAAAATATATTCATCTAATTTCTCCATTTCTATTTTTTGCTCTCCTTGAGCAAGCTACAATAAAGCACAAAAAAAGCATCCTGTAAGGATGCTTTGCAAAAATATTTTTTATTTTTGAACAAATAGAAAAGATAAATCAGTACAGCGCCACAAAAATGCCTAAAAATATGATTAAACCCACCCAACGGTTATGTCGAAATGCCCAAAAGCATTGTTGTGGATCTCTTTCTTTCGTGCGTGTCCATTGATATATAAAATCAGCACCAACTGTCAGTAAAGCAATCAATCCGAAAGGCATCAATAAATTTTCTAAATAAAGTGCACTACCAATCAACACCACACTCAACAACTGTAAAAGTGAAATAATTTCAATATCGTAACGACCAAATAAGATTGCAGTCGATTTCACGCCAATTTTTAAATCAAACTCACGATCTGTTATGGCATATTGCGTATCATAAGCGACCGTCCACGCCAAATTACCAAAGTACAATAACCAACATGTCCAATCGAGCGGCTTACCCATCGCAGTAAAAGACATGGGAATACCCCATGAAAATGCCATTCCCAAAACCACTTGTGGTAAATGAGTATAGCGTTTCATAAATGGATAAATAAAGGCTAAAACCAAACCCATCAATGCACAGTAAAAAGTTGCGATTGGCAGAAAAAATAAAGTACATGCACTTGCAGCAACCAAAGCAATAAAGACCCAAATCGCCTCTTTTGCACTAATCACACCTGTTGCCAAAGGGCGATTTTTGGTTCGCTCTACAGCCCCGTCCACTTTACGATCGGCAAAATCATTAATCGCACAGCCTGCCGCACGCATAAAAATTGTGCCTAAAATCATCGCTGTTAAAGTGACAATATCAGGTATTCCACCTGCGGCAATCCACAGTGCCCACATGGTCGGCCAAAAAACCAATTCTGTACCAATCGGTTTATCAAAACGGCATAAGTAATAATAAGCCTCTAGTCGTTGTTGCCAAGTGGGATGTTGCGCTATAGCCATGACCAATCCTTCAATACGCTATTTTGAAATTTTCTGTTGTTGTAAATAATACTCAAATGCCGGCAAAAATGTTTCTTGCACAATAAATCTACAACCGTGCCAAGTATAGCAACTTTGGCGCGTCCAACCATCTTGCAGTTTTAATACTCGTCTTTCACACATAGGGTTTGTACGTTGAAATAGATATCGACCGATAGGTTGCTTACCAATATGTTTAAATAATCGTGCTTTGCCGTGAATGCTTAAAATTGGAAAGATACTTTTGGCTTTGACCCAAGGTTGATCATCACATCCATACAAAAAACTCTCTCGAACCCAAGAGGTATGTTGTATTGGCATGGACATCCATTGGCTATCGATTTTCGCCATTCTTTGATAATGCTCTTGAATAGGCTGTACTTTAAATACACCACCTGCAACATCGGTCAGTTGTTGCGTCAAAGAACCCGAAGCATACAACCATGTTTTCAAGGCTATAGGGACAGATTTAGCCTGAATCATACTTGTCCGCTTATTCCGCATACATTCAATGCTCATTTTTCAAATCGTGATTAGTTTAACTTAAATTTGAGCCATATTACTGTTAAAAGCTCAGGTCAAATCTCACAGTTAAGTATTAAAGATCACTCAATATGGATATTTCTAGACTTTAAGCATTGTCCGTCTTTGCAATCACTTCAAACTTACCTTGAGGCGTTTTCACCAAGATTAAACCTTCAGCACTTAAATAAAACATTTCTGGATAAGGATAATCTAATGCCAATTCAGGATTTTTCAGCGCAATAAATTGTGCTTGTTTATAGCCTTCGATAGTACGCCCTATTTCCAAATACGTGACTTCTGAAAAATTAAGCTTAAATCCTTTTTCTTGATGTTTTGGGTCAATCCAAGGGAAAAAACCAATATGCTTTTTGCGAGGCTTTGCCATAATCGCTCGTTTATAAAATGAATACGTTATATTACCCTAAGAATAAAAAAAACCCGCACTTAGCGGGTTTTTTCTCACTTAAATTCTCAAAAAGAATTACAAGCTATAGTACATATCAAATTCAACTGGGTGAGTAGTCGTATTTAAACGACGAACTTCTTCAGTTTTCACTTCGATATAAGCATCAAGCATATCTTTAGTGAATACGCCACCTTTAAGTAGGTAGTCGTGATCTGCTTGAAGTGCTTCAAGCGCCATGTCTAGGCTATGTGCAACTGTAGGGATTTTCGCTTCTTCTTCAGGAGGAAGATCATACAAGTTTTTATCAGCAGCTTCGCCCGGATGGATCTTGTTCTGGATACCGTCAAGACCTGCCATCAACAAGGCTGCAAAACCTAAGTACGGGTTCATCATTGGATCAGGGAAACGCGCTTCAATACGTTTGCCTTTCGGGTTAGAAACGTAAGGAATACGAATTGATGCAGAACGGTTACGTGCTGAGTAAGCAAGCATAATCGGTGCTTCATAATGTGGCACCAAACGCTTGTACGAATTTGTAGAAGGGTTTGTGATTGCATTCAATGAACGAGCGTGTTTAATCACACCGCCAATGAAGTAAAGTGCCATTTCTGACAAGCCTGCATATTCATCGCCTGCAAATAAGTTTTTGCCATCTTTTGCAATTGAAATATGAACATGCATACCTGAACCGTTATCGCCAACCATTGGTTTAGGCATAAAAGTTGCAGTTTTAGCATATTGATGCGCAACGTTCCAAACAGCATATTTGAACTGTTGTACTTCGTCAGCTTTACGAACCATTGTGTTGAAGCTCACACCAATTTCTAATTGGCAAGATGCAACTTCATGGTGATGTACTTCTACACGACC